>CAYFVE010000001.1:0-36037 GCA_964346605.1 uncultured Muribaculaceae bacterium
TTGATTGTTAAACTTTATATAAACCGTCCGGAACTTTTACCGGACACACATGATTTGATTTAATATTAAGTAATTGACTGATTTTACTGTACGAGGGCCGGATCTTCTGTTCCTTCTTTGGCGTTGAGGGCGCCGACGGTTATTTCAGAAGTGATCATAAACTTGCCGGTTCCGTCAGGAACACGGCTCCAGGAACCCTTGTTGTCGTCCAGTTTCTGGTCTCCCCAAGGCTGCTCGTCCGTTCCACGCTGGAAGGTGTCGATAAGATTCCCGTTAGGATCGAAAAGCTGGATCAGGACAGACTTCTTTGAAGAGAAGCCGGAACTGATGCCGCGCTCTGTGGTTCCCTTGGCGCCTACGATGGCGAATACGCCGTGTGCAGGGACAACCTCGCCCTTGAGGCCCGTCCAGACTGCGGTCTCACCGCCGTCCTTGAACAATGTGGCGCCTGAAAGGTCGATGTCGAAGTCGAAGTTGTTGTAAAGCTCGATGAACTTCTCATTGTCTGCTCCTGCACCGTAAAGCTCGTTGAGGACAAGTTTAGTCCAGTCTGTAGAAGGGTTGCCCACAGTGTAGCCCTTGGAGATTGAAGTCTTGAAGCCGGCGGTGTTTGTAACGGTAATATCAATATTGACGACGGTCTTGTCAGGAAGAGCCGGGATCTTCGCATTGGCCTGGTTCCCTGAAACTGTCATAGGAATCGTGGTGCCGTTGTACTTCAATTCGGCGGAGGAGAGGGCCTGGAGGCCGCTTGTAGTCACGGAGACATAGACCTCATCGTTCGATGTCGGTGCGTCAGGACTAAGGGTGACGCTGTCAATCTTGGATGGTCCTTCATACATCTTGTCCTCTACGCAGGCGGTTGCGAGAAGAGCGGTTGCGAGTATAGGAAGTATAAACTTTTTCATATTCTTCATCTTTTAAAGGTTTAGAATGCGATCTGGCAACGGAGAGCGAGCATGGAGTAGTCCACGCCAGCCTTGCCGTCTGCGTCAGCCACCTTGGTGTAGTCCGAAGTAGGCTTGCCTGAAGCGTCTCGGCCTACGTAAAGTTTGCCTTTGCCGTTTGCGTAACGGTCGTTGTTGTTGAATTGGTAGTTGAGCATAAACTTGACGTTCTTGTTCGGATAGTAGTTGATTCCGAATGCATAGGATTCACCGCTGCCTCCGAAATAGTTGCCCGTGTTGAGGTTGAGATAGTCGTAGCGGGCGGCGATCTCAAGTGCGCCCCACTTGTTCATATCGGAAATCCTGGTGTACTTGGCCCCGTCAGCGTCGTAGTTCTGCTGGCCTCCGAAGAGAGAGTAGCTTGCCTGAGCGTACCAGCCCTTCGCCCACTGTGCTCCGATAGGATTGACAGCCTGCTTGAAGTAGGCGCCGCGGGTGATGTAGGCGGCCTCGTAGCGGAGACCCTTGTAGTGTCCGGCGAGTTCGACTGTCCACGCGAGTTCGTGGTCCATTCCCGGCATCACGTCTGTGTCAAGATACTTCTTGCGGTTGATGGAAGTAGAGTTCCTGGTGCTGTAGCGCGCCGCCCCGTAGGCGTCTGTGCTGCTTGCCTTCGGCTCGCGATAGGAAACCGCCGCGCCGAGATGGAGAGAGCCGTCCTGCATCTTGTGAAGAGGACGGAGGACTACCTTGCCGGTGTAGGAAAGACCCGCGTTGCGGCCGAAGTCCTTGTTGTTGTCTTCCATGGCGGTCTGTTCCTCGGCGCCTGCAAGTTCAGGTCCGAATACACCGCCTGAAAGCCAGTACAAAGGCTTGGAGTACCTGACGTTGAATCCGAGGTGACGGGAAGGGGCCAGGTATGTGGCCATAGACCTTTCCATAAACATCAGGTAACGGGAAGTGGTGTTGCGCTGCATGGAAAAGCTTTCCTTGAAGTTGCCGACTTTGAGAGAAAGTCCCGGTACGCCGGTATATTCAAGAACAGCGTCCTTCACCTCTACGACTCCGCTTGACCAGTCGGTATCGATCTCTCCGTACCAGTTCTTGTCAAGTTGAGCTTTTACTGCGAAGCGGGTACGCCTGAGTTTCATTCCGTTTCCGATGTGATTGGAATTCTCGGAACCGTTAAGTTCCTTTTCAGTGAAATCAGGACCTCCGAAGAATACGGCTCCGTCTGCCTGTACTCTGATGTCGAACCACATCTTGTAGTCCGAAGTCTTGCTCTTGAGGACCAGGATTCCGTCCTGAACCTGGGCTTCCGCCGGCTCGGACTCGACCTTCTGTCCATACTGATTGACATCAACGCCTGTCATCTGCTGTGCGGATGCACCGAAGCAGAATGCGATAAGCGCGATAGTCGAAAGGGTTGTTTTTTTCATAAAACTATTGTTTTTATAAAAGGTTTGTGAACTATATGTTTTTGATGAATTCCGTAAGGTTCTGATTGCGGCTCAATCCCAGTTTGGAACGCAGCCTGTGTCGCCCGATCTCCACGCTGGAAGGCGCTATGTTCATAAGGGTCGCGATGTATTTAGAGGAGAATTCAAGCCTCAGAAGGATGGCGAGCCGCCTTTCCTGCTTCGTCAGCTGAGGGTATTTCTCGGTCATTCGGGTTGTAAAGTCCTTGTGGAGCAATTCCACCTGGGTATAGAAATTATCAATCTTTCCGGAAAAATTCTTCCTCAGATTGAGGTCGGCGTGCACCTCGTGAAGGATCTCGTCTTTCCTGTTCAAGTCGGTTTCTGCCTGCGCCGAAAGAATCTTTTCGTGAAGGGCGTCCAGGAATTCTTTCTGCTCGCTGAGATTCATCGCCACCCCGATCAGTTCCTGACGCTTGAGTTTAAGCAGATTGTGGAGATTCTCATTCTCCGCCTGCATTGTCCTGATCTCCATCTCATTGATGGCGCGGCGATTAGCGTACAACTCCTCCTCCTGCTCTTTCAGAGTGACCCCGGAGGTGCGGGACTTGCTGTTATAACGCACAATCATTATGACCAGGCAGATGCTGACTATTGCCAGAAGCAGAATCAGTATCGGAACCTTGGTGTCCGTCACGCTGAAGTCCTTCGGATTGACCAGTATTGACACGATGTAGCCGTTCAAAAGGGCGATAAGAGGAATAAAGACCATATCCGCTCCCGCT
Source organism: uncultured Muribaculaceae bacterium (assembly GCA_964346605.1). Lineage (GTDB taxonomy): Bacteria > Bacteroidota > Bacteroidia > Bacteroidales > UBA932 > Cryptobacteroides. The sequence goes on from CAYFVE010000001.1 coordinate 3,091, forward strand.
TTGGAAGCAAGGACTGTCCAATCGACCGCCGTTCCTTTCGCTACCCTGCAGCCGGCCAGACCGGAAAAAGCGAGCAAGCCAGGAGCCAAAGGCATAGCGCCCAGTCCGAAATGCTCCATCACGCCGTCGAAGGAATATGCAGCCAGTACGGCAGCAGAAGAAATCGTGATGGCAAGGACAGACTCGGAGTTGACGTCGAACCAGCGGTCGATGTACCTGCTGGTCACAGACTCGACCTCTCTCTTCAGGACGAAACCTGCGATTATCGCAATGGGGACGATCACCATAAGCTGAGTCTCCGCCGGAATGATCGATGGGATCAGCAGTCCGGCGTTCAGTCCGGTTGCAAGAAGCAGAAGAACAGCGGCGAATGTCGTGCCGTTCCCAAGAGTGTTCAAATGCCGGAGGAGACTGCTGTCTGATCTTGAACTTACAGTGGAGAGAATACGGCAGATTACCATAGAAAGAATCAATGACACCAAAACCGCTGCAAGCCAGGCTGCCGGAACGGCCCAGCTGATGCCCGCGCCGGCACCGGAAACCATCCTTACACCTGCCGCCGCACCCGGAAACGCAAAGACAATCGAAGCGTCCTTTCTGAAGAATCTGACAATCAGGACCGCAGCTATGGCAGAAAAGGAGATGACGGCGTAGTCTTCATAAGCCATCTGCCTCCTCCCTGAAAAAAGAAACATACCGGTCACAAGCAGAATGACGATTCCTGGAGCCAGAAGCCGGCTTGAAACAGAGTGGCAGGTAGCCGCCGGCGCAAGGGCGACCGGAAGGTCTGTCATACTCAGATAACTCACGAGCAGGGCGGTGATCAGTATGAAGAGCAGAAGATTCATCAGACGCTTCTCTTGATGGACATTACTGACAACTGGTCGGCCACCTTCTCTGCAGCGAGAGAGAGTTCCTCAATGTGTAGGGCAAAGTAGCGAAGGTGAAACTTCTGACTGAGCTTGAGGTCGTCCATATTATGGAATACCTTTCTTTTCAGGGACTTGGAATGCTTGTCGGCTTCCTTCTCGTAGAAATACACCCTGTGGATCTTTTCCGTGATGCTCTCAGAAGTCTTGAAATAGGCCTTGGCGGCAGGGATAGTCGTTTCTACCGCCTGGGTTGAAAGCTCCGTGAGCTTGAGGAAGTCGGCGTTAAGTTCCAAAGGAATGAACGGCTTTTCAATCTCGAACTGGAAAAGATTGTCGTTAAGGGTGTCTATGATATGGTCCATCGCTTCGAGAAGACGCATTATGTCTCCCCTTAGCCTCATAAAACTGGACTGGCTGTAGAGCCCCGCCTCAATCTCCCTTCTCAGAAGCTCGGCTTCGTTCTCAAGCCTTGTGATTGTCTGAAGATTGCCATTGAAAGACTCTTCATTGTTGTACAGATAATTCTTGACACCCTCGGAGAAGACCAGAAGCCCCTGGTCTATTGTATCGAAGAATTTGTCAATGTTACCAATTATCTTGTCGGTCTGCTTTCTGTAGAACATATCTCAGTCTTTTATGGCCTTTCAAAAATAAGACAGAATAACGAAGTATCAAAATGCGAGAAATGGCTTAACATTACATTGTAAAGTTTTAATGAATTAATAAAATACTGATACACAGCATTAATAAACAAACAATGTAAAGTTAGCAATAAAAATAATACTGCAACTTTATAGTGTTTTGTAAAGGTGGAAACCTAGAATTGGAAGTAGATGAAACTCTGAAGGTCCGCTGTGACGAACTGACAGATGATGAAAATAGCCAGCACACAGGCGATAACCATAAGCGGAATCGGAAGACTGGCGAAGCCGATGCGGATGCGCCTCTTGAAATGTTCCGGGAGCCAATGGATTACCATTCCGGCTGTGAACACAATGATAATGCCCCTGTACTGCCAGGCGATTTCAGGAACCATGGAAAGGTCCCACGCACCGCCTATCCGGGCAACCATATTCTTTGCCGTACTCCACGCCTTCTCATTTGCCTCGGCAGGATCGAGATTGGATCCGCTTCTGAAAAATAGTCTCGTGAAAGTGATGAAGATGAACGTCATCGCGACGGCCCAGCCGTTCTCAAGCCATTTGAATTCAGCCTTGAAGCGTCCCAGATGGTAGAGCATCCTGACAATGGCGCCGGACAGGATAATCAGGGTCCATACGAAGAAAAGGTTGAAAACCGGAGCCGGCCATAATTTCGACAGAGCATAGAATGCCCCGCAGATAGAACCGATCAGAAGGACTCTCAAGTAAACGTTCGTCTGTTTCCAGAAACGATAGAAAAGGATGCCGGCGCCATTGAGACCGCCCCAGATCATAAAGTTCCAGGAGGCTCCGTGCCATAATCCTCCAAGAAGCATAGTGTCCATCCTGTTGATGTCTGAAATCAGTTCCTTCCTCCAGTTCCTCTTGAAAAGAATGAGCAGGGCGATTATCAGGGTCAGTACAAGGACGATTCCGAACACCAGCCAGTTCCCTGCAAGCGCGGAAGCGAGGAAGGCGATGCCAAGAATGATTGCATACGACCCGAAGGTTCCGTTCCTGTTTCCTCCCAAGGGAATGTAAAGGTAGTCCTGAAGCCATTTGGACAGAGAAATATGCCATCTCTTCCAGAATTCAGCGGCATTCCTGGCCTTGTACGGCGAATCGAAATTCTTCGGAAGGTAGAATCCCATCAGCATAGCGACTCCGGTCGCAATGTCAGTGTAGCCGGAAAAGTCGGCATAGACCTGAAGTGAGTAGCCGAAAAGGGCGGTAAGATTTTCAAATCCGGTGTAAAGAAGCGGATTCTCAAAGACTCTGTCACAAAAGTTCACGGCGAGGTAGTCGCTGAGAATCAATTTTTTTGCAAGTCCGTTAAGAATCCAGAACACAGCGATTCCAAACTGCCTGCGTCCCAGGAAAAAAGGCTTGTGAAGTTGCGGGATGAACTGTTTAGCACGAACGATAGGTCCGGCGACGAGCTGAGGGAAGAAACTCAGATAGAATCCGAAGTCGAAGAAATTCCTTACAGGACGGACGGTTCCATCAGTCGGTTTCTGACCATCAAGCAAATCCGAAAAAGAACCCTTGGAGACATCCACGACATAACTGATCGCCTGAAAGATGAAGAATGAGATGCCGACAGGCAGGAATATCGAATCGACACTGAAAGCCGTCGAGCCGACAATGCGGTTGCCCGCCTCCGCAAACAAGTCCCTGACTTCGAATCCTGTCCCTAAAAGGTTGTTGACAACATCGGTTATGAAATAAGCATACTTGTAGTAACAAAGAAGCGACAGATCCACAACAACGCTGAAAGAGACGACAAACTTCTTCCAGAAAGTCTTTCTGCAGTGCGGCAGCCACAATCCCGCCAGATAGTTGTAAACTATAACGAATATGAACAGAATCAGGAACAGGCCGCTCGTCTTGTAGTAGAAGAAAAGACTTGTGAAGAAAAGGAAGGCGTTTCTGAGCAGAATCTTGCTTCTGAAGACGCTGAGGAATGCCATCACGATGGCGAAGAACGCCCAGAAATAGAACTGGGTGAAAAGAAGAGGATGAGCCTGATCAAAACTGAACAGGTTCCTGATGAAATCCGAAGCAACTGTCCAAAGATCCGTCATCTAGTCCTTTTGAGGTGTTCTGTATATTTGTCCATCAACGCATTGTACAACAAGTCACCGATAAGTTCATAACCGGTTTCCGTAAAGTGTATCTTGTCTCTCTTCGCAAGTCCGGCTTCCTCCCAGTCCTGCATTGATCCCAATCCTCCCATTATGTCAAAAAAATTCCAGACTCCACCACCGCAAGCCATTGCGATGCGGTGGAAGGCATCTTCTACAGCAAGGGCGTTCTGATTCACATAATAGCTTCTCCTGACGCGCCTGTAACTGTCGTTGTTCGTCACGAAAAGAAGAGCGCACGCGGGATTAACTGAACGAACTTGGGAAACGAGGTCGATGTAGCGGGAGATGAAGTCCTCCTTGGAGAAAGAGTTCACCACGGCATCATGGACTCCTATCGCGACTATCACAATATCGGGCTTTACATCCCTAAGGGCCCTGACCAGATCCTGACATTTTGCGAATGAGTCCCATGACGCTCCGTTGACTCCGACCCCGGTCACAGAAATTCCAGGATAGGGGTTGTCGAGGAATATGCCGGTTATCGTATATTCTCCGGGGGTGCCGGAAAACCCTATCCGGACTGACTCGGAAAGGAGCGGTAGTTCAAAAGTCCAGGTTGAGTCGGCCTCATCGGGCCATCCCCTGAGGGTATCTCCCTGAGCGGACAGAATGACCGGCGCCATCGATCCGGTTCCGTAGCCGAGCACCTTGACTATATTGAAGAGGAAACGGGGATCCCCTGGCTTGGGTTCGCGCGGTATCGTGGTGATTGTCACGGAAGCTTCTCCGTCGGAAGTGGACAAGGCCATTCCGGTTAGGCCGAGACGACGGTCGGGATCTTTCTGAACATTCTTTGTCGAAGTCCAAGCGCCCTCGTAGCGGGACACATAGCCGTCGGGAGTGTTCGTACGCGCCGCCGAGAAAGGAAAGACCAGACCGAATCCGCCGTCCAGCATAGGGCGAAGCGACATCATATTGTTTCTCAGTCTCTTTGTGAAGGTGCCTCCCTGAACGTGAGAGCCACCTATGTGCATCACCCTCAAGTTCCCGGCACCTTTGAAAAGGATGGAGTCAAGTTTGAGCCAGACAGTGTCAAACGCGGAAGAATCGCCTTCCATCACAATCGCATTGCGCTCGAAGCGGGCGAAATCATATTCAGGGACAGGCTTCTTCAGCGACTGTCCCAAAAGAGCGGACGGCACAACGAGCAGCAACAAGGAAATCAGCATTCTCTTTTTCATAGCATAAGTTCCGCGGGTTCCCGCCCGGTCGTCTCTTCGGCCTTGCGGCTGTTCATATAGCCCCAGACCCTCTCGTCCGAAAGGATGCGGCGAAGGCGGTAGAAATCGTCATACAGAAGGAATGAACGGGCAAGGGCATCCCCTATTTCGTTGGCTCCAAGGCTAGTGAAATGAATGTAATCCGGTCCGGCAAGCGCAGGGCTGTGGTTAACCCACCTGCGCATAGAACCCGGACCGCCCATAACATTGAAAGTGTCCCAGTAAGCTACGCCCTGCTTAAGACAATTCACTCTGAGAGAGTCATTAAGGTCCGGCAAAAGCGGCCAGGTCACAAGGTTTCCATTCACGCTCTTGCACATATCGGCGGGACCTATGAACATCAGTTGCGCCTGCGGAGCGACTTGTCGGAAGTAGGTGAATTCCCTGACTATCTTTTCGATGTATTTGGATATCGATTTTCTTGAACCGATCCCTGGCATCGCGTTTCCTCCGAACTGGAGGATTACCAGCCTGGTGTCGGAGCGGTCAAGACTCTCTTCCATAACCGGCTTGTCGATTGTGGAAAATATGGTCCCCGCGCAACCTCTCAAGGCGACATTGTCAACTGCGACTCCATTCTGGCCATCAAGCATAACACCGTAGATCTCGGCGTTTCCGTTGAAGGTGATGGAGCCTCTTTCCACCTCTGAAGGAAGGGTCCAACTCACCTTCGTGACTCCCGACCTGGCAGAATCCAGAACCATACCCATAGGCTTGAGAGTGTCACACTTCAACGTCATAGCGAAGCCTGGGCTGTTACGGCCAAGAAGTACCGACACTTTCGTCACCCGCTTCACAAGTTCCTGGGAGTATCTGTTCCTCGTCTTGCTGAATGTGAATGTACCGGTGCCTGAAACAGAAGTGTACTGCGCGAGCGGGCCGTAACGGTGATGCTGCGCCCTTCTTGTCAGGGAGTCTCCGACCAGGGCGAAACGTGTGAGATTCCCGCCGGCGCTCTGTGAAATGGACACGGAAGGTATCTTCTGGATCATAGGTACCATACCGGGACCGGAACCGCCGAAACGTTCCTGGAGTTCCTGTCTCAGAATCGCAGAGATGCGGTCCATCTCCAGCTGGGAATCTCCGTAATGCAGGATTCTGATCACCTTTCCTGTTGTGTCCGAACCACCAAGGTCGGCGAAAAGACTGTCGAAGAAAGTGAAGTCTCCATCAGGTAAGTATATCCTGTTTGAGTTGGTTGTCAGGTAGTTGTAGTAATAATCAAGCGTGTCCCTTGAGCCTTCGTCCATCTCATAGCTCTTTTGGACATAACGGAGGACAGAGTCCACGTCCACCTCTGCCACCTCATTTTCAATGTCGGCAAGACTGGACTCGAAGTTAGGGAACCTCAACCTCAAAGGCCCGGCCTTGACTCCTTCTGAAGGAAAGAAGAACCAGATTGCAGTGATCAGAATGAAGACCGACAGGAGAAAAAGGAATATCTTGTGTGGCTTCATCTTTTTAACGTTTGTAGATTACCAGAGTACGCCCCTCACGGATCATATCGCTCTTGAGGTTGTTCCATTTCTTGAGGTCTGAAACCTTGACGCGGTACTTCAAGGCTATTCCTCCAAGGGTGTCGCCTGACTTGATTCTGTAGGTTGTTCTCTCCCTCTGAACATCCCTCACCGCCTGAAGGTCCCTGGCGGCCCGAACCCTCAGGGCTTCTTCCCTTTCAGCCTTCCTCCTGGCCATCCTGGCCTCTATGACATCAAATGAGCCGGTGATGTCGTCCGAATACTCCATCCCGGCTTTCTCAAGACTCTTCAGTATCGGAGCGTCAAGAATCTCGCTGTCGCTCATCCTGGCGACTGCTGTAGGACTCGTGACATACGCCACCACAGCCTTTTCCCAAGAAGCATATTCCTCGAAAAGCTCTTGGAGCCTGTCCAACGCACATTCTTCCTCGGAACCGCGCGATCCGACAATGTCTATCAACGGAACCTGCCAAATTCCTTCTTCCCTGGCGTCATCCATATTTACATCAGCCATGGCGCAAGGGAGAAAAACCAGATACTCCGGCATCTGCCTCCGCTTCAGGGAGCCGACCAGGGAGTCTAATCGTTCAGGTGTGATGCACCTTGCCTGCGGGCAGATCGCCACAAGCAAAAACATCACTGATATGAACACCTTCTGGGAGTTCCGCATCGGCCGGTTTTCAAAACGAATCTCACAAAGATACGCAATTTAATTTGTTATATTTGTAATCGAGATAACCCTGTTGTTTATGAAGACTCTTCGAATATTGTTGCTTGCAGCAACGGCAATGGCGGTCCTGTCGCTCCCATCGTGCGAAGTGCGTCATTTCATCTCGGACAGCGGCTACAGGAAGCAGGTAGAGGAAGATCTGAAGGCAAGGTTTGATGACAACGGCCTTCTCAAACCTTTCTACCGGGCGGACAGTATGCTGCTTGTCACCGAAGACAAAGAAGCGCTGGCATTCCTATACGCCTATATGCCTCTGGCGGACTTCACGGACTATTCTACCGATTTCTATCTCCGGAATGTGCAAGCTTCCTTCAAGGCGCGCGACGAGCTCAAATGGAATGTGCCGGAGCGTCTGTTCCGACATTTCGTACTACCTCTCAGAGTCAATAACGAGAATCTGGACACCTCAAGGACCGTCTTCTATTCGGAACTGAAACCGAGAGTGGAGGGAATGACTATGCGGGAAGCCATTCTGGAAGTCAACCATTGGTGTCACGAAAAACTTACCTACAGACCTTCGGATGCAAGGACCCTTTCACCTCTTTCCAGCGCAAAGAGCACATTCGGACGCTGCGGAGAGGAAGCAACTTTCACTGTGGCCGCCCTCCGATCGATAGGCATTCCTGCCAGGCAGGTTTACACTCCGAGATGGGCGCACACAGACGACAATCACGCCTGGGTGGAAGCTTGGGCCGATGGCAAATGGTATTTTCTCGGAGCTTGCGAGCCGGAACCAGTGCTGGACCTGGGATGGTTCAACGCCCCTGCAAGCCGCGGGATGCTGATGCACACAAGGGTCTTTGGGAAATACGACGGACCTGAAGAAAAAGTGATGGAAGGACCGAACTTCACAGAAATCAATCTCATTCACAATTACGCGGAAACCGCCGAAGCTGATTTCATTGTACTTGATGAAGACGGACAGCCTGTGGACAGTGCCCTGGTTGACTTCAGAATCTACAACTACGCGGAATTCTATCCTGCGATCTCCAAGTTCACGGATCAGAAAGGACGCACCTTCCTCACTGCCGGCAAGGGAGATATGCTCGTATGGGCTTCGAAGAACGGCCTCTACGGGTACTCGGAAGTCTCCTTCGGGAAGGATTCCCTCGTGACGATAACAATCACTCAAAACCATCCGTACGACTATCGGAATTTGATGATAGTGCCTCCTCCGGAAAATTGCATCCTTCCTGAGGTCACAGAAGAAAAGAGAAAGGAAAACAACCGTAAGCTTGCGCAGGAGGATCTGGTCAGAAAGACCTATATGACAACCTTCGAACAGCCGGACGGTACAGAGAAGGGAGACTTTCTCGCAAAGGCTGCAGGCAACCATAAAGTCATCTCCGACTTTCTCGGCCTGCATCCGGACCGTCGGGCACTGGACCTCTTGAAGTCGCTGAGTGACAAGGATCTGATTGATGTCACTATGGAGATTCTGGAAGACAGTTACTATGCGGAAGGGTCAATCCTATGCCCTAGGGTCGAAAACGAATTCCTGACTCCTTACAAGTCCTTCTTCAGAAGCGTCCTCAGTCAGGAAGAGCAACTCTCGCTAAAAGAGCCTGCAAGGCTGATAGAATGGACCAAGGAGAACATCAGGATTTCCCAAGACAACAAGGCCTGGCGGATTCCAATATCCCCTGAAGGTGTTTACAGAATCAGAATGGCGGACACCCGCTCAAGGGACATATTCTTCGTCTCCCTGGGCAGGACCCTCGGCATTGACGCGCGCAAAGACCCTGTTACCGGAAAAATCCAGTACAGAAGCGACGGCAGATGGGTGGACGTGGATTTTGATGCCGCAAGGCAGTCCATTGCCCCAACCGGGAAAGTCATCCTGGACTACAAGCCGACAAGAATCCTCCCCGACCCGGACTACTACACCAACTTCACCATCAGCAGAATCGAAGACGGACGCACTCTTCTCCTTACTTTCGATGAAGGTCAGGTGGATATGGGAGGAGGAGTCAGTTGGAACAGCGTCTTCAGGAATGGAACGACCCTTGACGCCGGGGAATATCTTCTCGTCAGCGGGAACCGTCTCTCCGACGGAAGCGTTCCCGTTTCGATGCGGCAATTCAAGGTCAAGGAAGGAGAAACCACGACTCTCAGCCTTGTCATAACTATTCCTGAAGACAGACTTTCAGTCATCGGAAGTTTCGATGCAGAAACAAAATACCGGAAAAATCCTGACTCCGAACCGGTTTCAATCCTTTCCTCTACGGGAAGAGGGTTCTACGTCATTGCCTTTCTGACCCCACGTCAGGAACCTTCGGTCCACGCAGTGAACGACCTTGTTTCCGCCAGGGAAGCGCTCGAAGAATGGGGCAGGCCTATTCTGCTCCTTACAACCCGGGACGGATTCGAATGGCTTAAGGAATATTCCTCCCAGCTTCCGTCAAACACTCTCTTCGGCATTTCTCCGGAGGCAGAGATGTCCGGACACGAAATGCCACGGGTGATGATAGCCGACACCTTCAACCGCATCTTCTTCAGCACCGAAGGCTACACTATCGGACTTGGAGACCAACTGGTCACCGCCATGGCGAAACTGTAGCCATTCCAAAACAAAAAAAGGAAGACCAATCGATTGTGGTCTTCCTATATTCCATTATGCTTGAGCGGATTACTCGTCCTCTGTTTCCTGGGCGGCGTAATCGGCGAGAAGTTTCGTCTGGACATCCGCCGGAACAGGCTGGTAGTCCGCGAACTTCATCGTAAAGGTCGCGGAGCCTCCGGTCAGCGAACTAAGGGTAGTGGAGTACCTGTAGAGTTCCGCAAGCGGAACACGCGCGTGAAGGATTGTGAAGCCCTTCTCCATATCCTGGTTCATAATCATACCGCGACGGCCGTTGAGGTCTGACATACAAGGACCTACAAAGTCATTAGGAGTGAGGATGTCCACATTGTAGATCGGTTCGAGGATCTTAGGACCGGCATTGCGGAAAGCCTCCTTGAAGGCGTTGCGGCCTGCTATGATGAAGGCGATTTCCTTCGAATCGACAGGATGCATCTTGCCGTCATAGACGTAAACCCTTATGTCTCGAGCGTAGGATCCGGTGAGAGGGCCCTCGCTCATCTTGTCATTGATACCCTTGAGGATGGCAGGCATAAAACTGAGATCGATGGCTCCTCCGACAACACAGTTGAAGAACTCAAGCTTTCCGCCCCAGTCAAGGTCGAAGGATTCCTGAGTCTTGATGTTGAGGATAGTTTCCTTTCCGTCAATCTTGAACTTGTTGCCTGCAGGCTGACCCTCAACGTAAGGGCAGATGAGAAGATGCACTTCTCCGAACTGACCGGCACCACCAGACTGCTTCTTGTGGCGATACTGTGCCGTAGCCACCTTTGTGATCGTCTCGCGGTAAGGAATCTTCGGAGCGAAGAACTCGACAGAGAGCTTGTACTCGTTGGTGAGTTTCCACTTGACGAGGTTGATCGCCTGCTCGCCCTGGCCGCTGAGAATGGTCTGACGGAGCTCTTTTGAATATTCCACATTGATGGTCGGGTCCTGCGCGGCAATCTTGTTCAGGGCCTCGCCAACCTTCGCCTCATCGTTCTTGTCCGCAGCCTTGACCGCGCAGCGGTACTTGGCATCAGGGAAAACCATATGCTCGATCGCATCCTGTCCGGGTGAGGCAAGGGTCGTGTCTGTCTTCCCGGACTTGAGTTTCATCACACAACCGATGTCTCCGGCGGAGATGGACGCCACCTTCTCCTTCTTGTCACCCGCTACGGCATAGATTGCGGAAAGACGCTCCGTATTGCCGGTCTCAGGGTTAACAAGGTCAGAACCTTCCTTCAGGGTTCCGCTCATAACCTTGAAATATGAAACGTCACCAAGATGCTGCTCAACCGCGGTCTTGTAGATGAACAGGCTGACAGGGCCGGCGGCGTCGCACTTGACATCGCCTCCGCCTATCGTCTTTGCAGACTTGCCGGCAGGAGCCGGAGCGGAGTTGATTATGAACTCCATAAGCCTCTTGACTCCGATATCTCTCTTAGCGGAAAGGCAGAACACAGGCATAATGTCTCTCTTTGAAAGGCCTGCGCGGAGACCGGCGCGTACCTCGTCAATCGTGAGTTCCATCGTCTCGAAATACTTCTCCATAAGGGCGTCATCGCCCTCGGCGGCCTTCTCTACCAGTTCCTGGTGGAGCGCCTCGACCTCGGCTGCATACTCTGCAGGCATCTCGACTTCTTCGCGGGTGCCGTTGTCATCCTTGAAGTGGTAGCACTTCATAGTGAGGACATCGATGAATCCCTTGAAGTCAGGACCGGGATTAACAGGGAACTGGACAAAGACAATCTTCTTCCCGAAGGTTTCTCTCAGGGAGTCGCGGGTGCGGTCCCAGTTGGCTTTTTCGGAGTCAAGCTGGTTGACGCCCACGATCACAGGCACTTCATACTGTTCGGCGTAGCGGGCGAAAATCTGCGAACCGACTTCAACTCCCTGCTGCGCGTTCACCACGAGAACAGATGACTCGCAGACCTTGAATGCCGAAATCGCGCCACCGCAGAAGTCGTCCGAACCAGGAGCGTCAATGATATTGAACTTAGTGTTCATGAACTCTGCGTAAAGCGGAGTCGCCGACACTGACTTCTGGTTGGTCTGCTCGAACTCAGTGTTGTCGGAAACCGTGTTCTTTCCTTCCACTGTACCTCTGCGTTCAATCACCTTGCCCTCGTAGAGCATTGCTTCAGACAATGTGGTCTTACCTGATTTGGCACTGCCTATCAGGACCACATTGCGGATGTCTTTGGTAGAATATTCCTTCATTTCTTATCAGTTATTAATTTTTAATGTTGTCACTTGAAGGGTAACAGGGACAAATCTAGTAAAAAAAAGACCCAATAACAACATCAAGGGCAATCTTTTCATTGATTGCCGGAGATGCTGCGATAAAGGTCCACCAGCGCCTGTCCGCGGTATCCGAGTTCCCTGAAGACAAGCCTGTCCAGAGTCTTCGGATCCGCTCCCAACTGAAGGCATATACCGTTGAAATCAAGTCTTTTGAAAAGCATCTGCCCGTCCATTGCGAGTCCGAATGCTTCGTACGTTTTTTCAATGTCTTTCATTCCTTTTCCGTTTTTGACAAAGAAGGAGACAAAGAGTTGAAAATGCAACCTCCGGTTATCTTGCGGACGTGGTAAAACCCAAATTATTTATGTTTTTTATCAATATTTCCATTTTTTATATCCTATGGTTGCAAAAGACAACTTTCAGTTACACAAGACAGCGGTCGCTATTGGCTATTTTTGTGGTCGAGGCCTACAGAAAAAGGCTGGAATTTCCCAAAATGGACGAACAGTCGATAAAGAGAAACCTGGAGAAAAAGAGAATCGAGCTGGACCTGACTCAGACAGAGATGGCCGATCGTCTCGGAATATCTCTGACCGCCTATAGAAAACTGGTCAAGGGGAAGACTCGGATCCTGAACGGCAATGTCGAGAAATTCGCTCACGAGACCGGCGTCTCGGTGGCAGAACTTGTCAACGGCTTCGAACCCATCAGTTCCGTTGAAGCCGGACTGAACAGTGTCAAGGAAACCTACGGCGGCAGAATCCGCCTTATGGAAGACGGCTACAATCAGGAACTGTCCGTACTGAGAAAAGAGATTGAGCGTCTGAAAGAGAACCTTGTCAACAAGGAGGAGACCATCAGAACACAAAAGATGCTGATTGAGCAACTTCAGAAGAATCTCAAATCCAAATATTGATTAAATTTGTGGCTGAATATCCGGATATGCCACACGAAATCCATCTTCTGCCATACCTTGACGCCTCCAAAACAGAGGCAGGCTGCGATGAAGCCGGACGCGGACCGCTTGCCGGACCGGTCTATGCCGCCGCAGTCATCCTTCCGGCAGACTTCCGTCATCCCCTCCTGGACGACTCGAAAAGAATGAGTGAAAAGAACAGAGACATCCTGAGACCGATTATAGAAAAGGAGGCGGTATCCTGGGCGGTGGAGGCCGTCAGCGTAGAAGAGATCGATGAACTCAACATCCTCTGGGCATCGGTGGCCGGGATGCAGCGAGCTGTCGGAAAGCTAAGTCCAAAGCCTGATTTCCTTTTGATTGACGGCAACAGGTTTCGTCCTTTCGACGGGTACGGGCCAAAAGACTATATGACGGTTGTCCACGGAGACGCGACCTATGCATCCATCGCAGCGGCATCGGTGCTTTCGAAAACCTGGCGCGATGAAAAAATGCGTCAGCTGGCCCTGATCTACCCGCAGTACGGTTGGGAACGGAATATGGGCTATCCGACCAAGGAACACATCGAGGCGATTAAGGAATACGGCCTGACACCGTTCCATAGACGTTCATTCCATCCCAAGGAATTAGAACCAACATTATTTTAATTATATTTGCACGTTTGAACTTACACATCATCAATATGAAAAGAATCCTATGCACAATCGCAGCCGCCGTCCTGATGGCGGCAAGCGCGACGGCAGACGAAGGAATGTGGCTTCTTCCACTGCTTCAGCAACTCAACAAGAAGGATATGAAAGATCTGGGCTGCAAACTTACTCCGGATCAGATCTACAGCATCAACCACTCGTCAATCAAAGACGCCATAGTGATGTTCGGGGGCGGTTGCACCGGGGAGATGATCTCCGACCAGGGACTTCTGGTGACCAACCACCACTGCGGCTACAGCACTATCCAGAGACTTTCATCAGACGAGCACAACTACCTTGAGGATGGATTCTGGGCAATGAACAGCAAGGAGGAAATACCGGCCCCCGGACTCTCCGTAACCTTCCTGGTCAGTATGTCCGATGTGACATCAGCAATAGAGAACTCACAGGACAAGGCTGCCGCTGCAAAAGGGCTCCAGACTTCAGCAGAAGCTGAAAACCCCGGTTGCAGGGCTCAGGTACAGTCATTCTACAACGACAATGTCTGGTATCTCCTCGTTTACAAGACCTACACTGACATCCGTTTCGTCGGAGCGCCTCCGGCATCGATGGGAAAGTTCGGAGGAGAGACCGACAACTGGATGTGGCCGCGTCACACCTGCGACTTCTCCATGTTCAGAGTCTATGCGGGAAAGGACAACGAGCCGGCTGAATATTCTGAAAACAACAGGCCTTACAAGCCTGCCCAGAGCCTCAAGATCTCTCTCAAGGGTGTCAACGAAGGCGATTTCGCCTTCATCATGGGCTACCCTGGAAGCACCCAGAGATTCCAGACCGAGGCCCAGCTCAACAGTATGATGGCTCTTCACGATGTCGCCATCGACGCCAGGACCCTACGTCAGGAAATAATGTGGAAATGGATGGAGAAAGATCCTTCCATCCGTCTCAAATATGCCAACAAGTACGCGTCTTCGGCCAACGGCTGGAAGAAATGGCAGGGAGAGAGACTCGCCTTCAAGAATCTTGGCATCATCGCCAAGGAACAGAAGAAGGAAGCCGACTTTATGGACTGGGTCAACAGGAACAGCGAGCGAAAGGCAAAGTACGGCACAGCGCTTGGCGACATCGCTGAAAGCGTCAACTCCAGTCTTGGAGAAAGACTCTCGATCCAGCTTCTGAGCGAGACTGTCGGGAACATAGAAATCCTAAGTCTTGCCAGCAGATTCGAGAATATGTTCGAAAGGGCCTTGAGAGAGAAAATGGACAGCGTAGCCGCACAGAATGCCGCATTCGAAAGTATGGGCAGGCAGTACACGGACTATTACGAGCCTCTTGACCGCGAAGAAGCCGCAGCTCTCCTGAAGTACTACCGCGAGAAGGCCGACAAGAGCGACTACCTGAAAGGCTTCAAGGAGGACTTCGCAACTATGGACATAGACAGCTACGTCAACGACCTCTACGACAGAAGCGCTTTCACATCTTCAGACAAGCTCAAGACCGTCCTCGCCGAAGGAGGCTGCAAGGCTGTGGAGAACGATCCTGCGAAGGAACTGATGAACTCCGTTCTCGCTCCTCTCAGCAGAAGGTACAGAAGCCCTCAGGGCGACGGCGCAAACAAGCTGCAGGAAGCGTCCAAAGCCTACACAGCCGGTCTTCTCGAATGGCAGAAGGGCAAGGCTACATACCCGGACGCCAACTTCACGATGAGACTCACCTACGGCACAGTGCAGCCGTATTCGCCGAAGGACGCCCTTATCTACAAACACTACTCCACCATCTACGGAGTCATCGAGAAGGAAGACCCGGACAATTACGAATTCAGGGTTCCGGAAAAGGTGAAACAACTCTACATCAACCGCGACTACGGCCAGTATGCCATGAAGGACGGGAACCTCCCTTGCTGCTTCCTCACCAACAACGACATCACCGGAGGGAACTCAGGAAGCCCGGTGATGAATGCGAAGGGTGAACTCATAGGACTGGCATTCGACGGCAACTGGGAGAGCATGTCAAGTGACGTGATGTTCGAGCCTGCGCTCCAGAGGTGCATCGCCGTGGACATCCGCTATGTCCTGTGGATGATGGATAAATTCGGAGGCGCAGGCTACCTGCTTAATGAAATGAACATCGTCAAGTGATGACAGAAAAGGAAATTATGAACATGCTTCTGGAGGTGGTCCACCCTGCCAAGGGAAGCAGAAGCATCGTCGAACTGGGGATGGTCGATGCCATCTCCACCGACGGGAACAAGGTGACGGTAACCCTCGCTTTACCCAAAAGGCGGGACCCTCTGACTGAATATCTGGTCGGAGCGTCAAAGGCAGCCGTAATACGAAACTCCCCCGACGGGACTGAAGTTGAAATCAAGGCAATCGTAAAGGAAGACGAAACCCCAAAGAAAAAGCCAGGCCTCAACCTCGGATTGGAGGAGGTGAACAATGTCCGCCACATAATCGGAATAGCCTCCGGCAAGGGCGGAGTCGGCAAATCCACAGTAGCGGTCAATCTGGCCGTGGCCCTTGCCCGTCTCGGCTACAAGGTCGGTCTGGCGGATGCTGATGTGTACGGACCATCAATCCCACTGATGACAGGCACAGAAGGGATGGTCCCTGAAGCGGAGAAAACGGATGACGGAAAGGAAGTTATCTTCCCTGTTGAAAAATATGGAGTCAAATGGATGTCCATCGGCTATTTCGCCGAGCAAGGACAGGCTCTGATATGGAGAGGCCCTATGGCCTGCAATGCCCTGAAGCAGATGATTCTCCAGGTTCGCTGGGGAGTCCTTGACTTCCTGCTGATTGATATGCCTCCGGGCACAGGGGACATCCACATCTCTCTCGTGAATGACATCCCTATGGAAGGTGCGCTGATTGTCACCACCCCGCAGACAGTCGCTCTTTCGGATGTCGAGAAAGGGGTCGATATGTTCCGCAACGAGAACATAAACAAAAAGATCTTCGGCCTCGTGGAGAATATGGCTTGGTTCACTCCTGAAGAGCTTCCGGATAACAAATACTACATATTCGGAAAGAACGGAGGCAAGGAGATGGCCAAGCGGTACGGGATTCCTCTCCTCGGACAGATCCCGATCGTCCAGAGCATCCGGGAAGGCGGAGATTCAGGTGAACCGGCCGCCCTGTCCTCAAGACCGGACGGTCTGGCCTTCATAGAATTGGCAAGACAGCTTGCGGAAGCCTCAGAGCAATAGAAATCTTTTATTCTTTCTTCCTGCCGAACGCAATGCCGCACAGGGCAAGCAGAGACAGGAGATATAGCGCTATTGAAGACGCCCTGGAAACATTCTCCCCAAAGGTGTAGATCTCAGGGTCGAACCTCATCACGATTTCATGTTCTCCGGCAGGAAGCATCATTCCGCGAAGCGTCCAGTCGGCCCTGAATATATTCCTCTCCTCGCCATCCACAGCAGCTCGCCATCCATAAGGATAGTAGATCTCGCTGAAGATTGCCGGTCTGTCTGACGACGCCGTGTAGTGGTAACGGAGTTCGTTGGGAGCATAGGAAATGAGGATGATTGAATCTGTGTCGAGGGAGTCCGGGGTGTTCTGTTTGAGGGCTGTGATGCTGCCCTTAAAGTCAGAGCCGAGCACGGCGGTCCTGCGCAGATCCACCTTTCCGATGCCGTCGATCTCCTCGTCAGGTGTGGCTGCATCGATGTAGTTTTCTACAAACCAGGCGTTGCCGAAGGCATTGTGATTGACGACAGGGGCGATGTCCCCTCCCAAGATGATGTATCTGAGATTCAGGGCGGAAAGGACCGGAATCTCCGGAAGGTTCTTTTCAATTTCATCGATTGTCGAGGCGGAACCGGCTGAAAGGGCTATCTCCCTGATTTCACTCGAGAGGTATCTGTCGATCAGATCCTGATAGCGCTGGAGTTTGGCCGGATTGTAGCCGCCGATGCTCTTGTGCCAGTAGGAGATGAAATTGTCGTTGAAGATGTCCGCTGTAAGATCAATGACCCTGTATGAAGGGTCGGTATCCATCAGGATAGCCTCATCCACCGTTCTCTTGTCGAAATGGGAGGAAAAAGCCTTCGGTCTGATGAAGTCGTCCGAGTTCAGGTATCTCTTGCCCACTGTCCAAAGGTTGACAAGGATGAGAAGGCAAATCCCCGCCATCGCCACGGCGCGGCGGGCGTTGCCGGTGTTAGGGTCGTTCTTTGCCGGCTTATGCGCGCTTTCAGGAACACTGCAGGCCCGGAGGATGAGAACGAAGGACATCAGTATGAAGAGCATCGACCAGATGGCATCAGAAACGAGAATCTGCCTTCTGTCAGCTCTGAGAGCCTCTGCGATGACATCCTGCATCTGGCTGTCCGAACTTCCCGTGAATGAGCCTGCAAGGCTTGGAACAAGAGCCATAATCAGACAGAAGCCGGCGGTCAAACCAAGCGCAATCCAGCCTTTTTTCAGGAATTCCTTCTTTGAATACTCCTGCTTGAGGATGCGGTCCAGAACCAGAAAGGCAAGCATCGGCATCGTAAACTGAATGATGACGAGAGCCATTGAAACGGTCCTGAACTTGTTGTACATAGGTGCGTATTTGAAAAAGAGTTTGGTGAACCACATAAAATGGTTTCCAAGGGCAAGGAAGATAGCGACTACCGTGGCGGCGAGTATCCACCATTTTTCATTTCCTTTGTAGAGGAGGAGTCCCAGAAGGAACAGGAAGACCGTGATCGATCCCACGTACATCGGACCGGCGGTGAATGGCTGGGGACCCCAGTAGAGAGGAAGCGAACTGGTTATCTCCTTCACCTTCGCACCCTGACCGGCGCTCCTGAAAAGCTTTGCCACCGCTGATTTCTCAGGGTTGACCGATCCGGAAGAAGAACCTCCGTTGAAGTTTGGGATCATCAGGTTCGGCAATTCATTCCAGCCATAGGACCAGGCTGTGGCATATTCCAGCTGGAGGCCCGTGTCGTTGATTTCACCTTCCTGTGATTCGGCGGAAAGATCGGAGCCTCCGCGCATCGTCTGGGAAGTATATTGATAGAGAGGAGCGAGTTTGCTGGCGTTGGTGCCTATGCCGGCTATACCCAGGACCAGCAGCAATGCGCTCGCCGCAAAGAATTTACCGAACATTTTACGACCGTCTCCATTGCTTGCCAGCCAAATGAATATGCTGATGGCATAGATGACGATCATTATCGCAAGATAGTAGGTGATCTGCTGGTGATTCGCCTTTATCTGCAAACTGAGCGAAAGCCCGAATAGAGCAGCTCCGAACACTGTGGCGGGCAGCCAGTCCCTCCATCCCTTTCCGGCGGCAGGGCTTGGGGGTGCCAATGCGGACCGGTACGTGAAAATCACTGCAGCGAGCACCCAGGGAAGAAACGCCAGGGCAACCATCTTGGAATTATGCCCGACCTGGATAATCTGGAAATTGTACGAGCAGAATGTCACGGCGATGGCTCCTCCAACAGCCAGGAACCTGTTGATGCCGAGTGAAAGCATCAGAAGAAAAGCCCCCAGAAGAGAAACGAAGAGATATGAGGCTGGCCTCTTGCCCCTGGTCAGGAAATTGAGAAGACTTTGAGTAAGGTCGCCATCTGAGGAAGGATAGAAGGAAGTGTTGGGCATTCCGCTGAAAATCGAGCCGGTCCAGCGGGTGGGATCATCAGGATGGGCATTGTTCCAGGAATTTGTTTCCGCTGACATTCCGTTATAGCCCACGATGTCGGCCTGATTCACTATTTTCCCGCTGAGCACCTCCGGGACAAAGGCATAGGCAAGCACAAGCAGGAACAGGACAATCCCCACGTATATTCCCGCATTCTTAAAGAAACTCTTACTTATCATCTTCATTTTTTTTATTCGTCATTTCATCGAGAAGGGCGGCGATCCTTGCGGTGATGCCCTTGCGTGTGTAGGCGGAAATGTCCGAAACATTGTCTCCGAGCTCATCATTCTTGAACTTTTCCCAGCACAGGTCCACCCAACTGCGGATCTTATCCTCTTCATCCCATTCATAGACTACACCTGAGGACGTGTCCCTGACAATCTGCGCCATAGCGCCATCGGTCTGGCCTATACCGAGAATAGGTCTGCGCGAAGCGAGGTATTCGAACAGCTTGCCCGGAAGGGCCGCGCGGAACTCCGGCTCTTTCCTGAGGCAGAGAAGCAGGAATGTCGCATTCTTCTGCTCCATCACAGCAATATCGTGGCTCCGGTAGCCGAAATACTTCAGGTTTCCTCCAAGGCCGGCATCCTCAATGGAGTCCAAGATGGCCTTGTCGGTCTTGCCCACCAGTCTTATCCTAAGGGATTTCCTGAATTCCTCATCTGCGGAACATTTCTCTGAAAGGACCTTCCAGAGAACGGTAGGGTTGCCATCCGATGAAAAAAGTCCGGTCAGGGTGACATTGAAGTTCTCATCCCTTTCGAAATCCTTGCTGTAATCGGATTCGTCGAATCCGTTCGTCACAAGGTAAACCTTGTTAGAGGTCAGGGACTGGAAATCCTTCTGTTCGAAAGGAGAGACTGAGACAACCCTGGTTGCCTTGTCCAGCACTTCCTTTTCAAGCCTGTGGTGCTTTCTGTCCGCCAGTTTCGTCAGATTAAGATGTTTGAAATAGAACATTTTTGTCCAGGCGTCGCGGAAATCAGCCAGCCAAGGAATCCCCGTGGACTCTGAAAGTTTCAATCCGATAAGGTGCATGGATTGAGGTGGCCCCGTAGTCACAATGGCGTCGACTGGGTGCTCCTTAAGATACTCCTTCAGGAATCTGACCGACGGCCGCACCCACATCACCCTAGGGTCCGGGATGAACAAATTGCCTCTGATGAAGATGGATATCCTCTTGGAAAGGCTCTTCTTCTGAGAGTTTATAGGATTGACCTCACTCCCGCCGGAATCTCCGGAAACGGAAGACTTCTTCCCGGTCAATAAATTATATATGCCGTACGGCTCTGTGATGTGCCGCTTTATGATTTCCGCCTCAGGCGGAATCTCTGCCTCAAGAGTCTTGTCAACTGCTGTGAATTCAGGATTTTCAGGAGTATAGACAACAGGCTGCCAGCCGAAGGATGGAAGATACTTCGAGAACTTCACCCACCTCTGAACGCCCGACCCGCCCTGAGGAGGCCAATAGTATGTTATGATAAGAACCCTTTTCATAGTGATTTACAATCTTTCAAAGTTAAGAAAAAAACAAGAAGAATTCTTACCTTTGCATAATTCTATAGCAATTTAAAGATGATTAACGTAGTTGGATTAGGCTATATCGGACTCCCTACCGCACTGATGCTTGCATCACACGGAGTGGAGGTAATCGGAACGGACTGCAATGAAGAACTGGTCAAGACTCTCGAAGCCGGGAGGAAGACATTCAGGGAAAAGGGGCTGGACGAGCTGTTCCGGAAAGCCCTGGACAAAGGAATCCGCTTTACGACCGAATACCATAAGACTGACACCTACATTGTCTCTGTGCCTACTCCATACGACAGATTTTCCAAAAAGGTCGATCCCTGCCATGTCATTTCAGCTATCAACGACATCCTGGATGTATGTCCCGCGGGAGCGGTCATCGTGATCGAGTCCACGGTCTCTCCGGGAACGATCGACAAGTTCGTCAGACCGGTGGTCGAGGCCAGGGGCTTCAACGCAGGCAGGGACATACACCTGGTCCACGCCCCGGAGAGGATCCTCCCGGGAAATATGGTCTATGAGCTTATCCACAACAACAGGACAATCGGCGCCGACGACAAGTCAATCGGAGAAAGAATAAAAGAGTATTACTCCTCATTCTGCCTCGGACAGATCGTGGTCACGGACATCCGCACAGCGGAAATGACAAAGGTTGTCGAAAACACCTTCAGGGCAGTCAACATCGCCTTCGCCAACGAGTTGTGCAGAATATGCCGTCACGACGGGATGGATGTCTATGAAATCATACGCATCTGCAATATGCATCCACGCGTCAACATCCTGCAGCCGGGACCAGGAGTCGGAGGCCACTGCATCAGCGTTGACCCCTGGTTTCTTGTGGGAGACTATCCCAGCCTCGCCAAGGTCATCGATGAATCTATGAAGACAAACGACTCCCAGCCTGCCTTCGTCTTGAACAGAATAAAAGACATTATGAAGGAAAACGGCATCACAGGAACCTCCAGGATCGGTCTTTACGGACTCACCTACAAGGAAAATGTGGACGATTGCCGGGAAAGCCCCACTCTCCAGCTGCTTGAGGCGCAGGAAAGGCATCTGGCAGAGCCACTGAAGGTTTATGACCCGATGGTTTCCAAAGACATCGTCAAGAACCAGTACCACGATCTCGACCGCTTCCTCGGTGATGTGGACCTTGTCGTGATAATGGTCAAGCACAACGAAATAAAGGAGAATATGGAGAAACTCAGAGGCAAGGTGATCCTCGACTGCCACAACATCTGCAATCTCCCGGGAACCTATCATCTGTAAGTTATGAAGACAGTCTTGCTGGTGTTCGGGACACGCCCCGAAGCAATCAAGGTAGCGCCGCTCATCAAGGAACTGGAAAAGCATCCTGAAGAATTCAGGACGGTTGTTTGTGTCACAGGCCAGCACAGGGAAATGTTGGATCAGGTGCTGGATCTCTTCAACATCACCCCTGACTACGATCTGAACATAATGAAGCAGGGGCAGGACCTGTACGATGTGACTTCAAAGGTCCTTCTGGGAATGAGGGAAGTGCTTAAGGAAGTGGTTCCGGACATCGTGCTTGTCCACGGAGACACCTCCACGAGCACAGCGGCCGCACTGGCCGCATTCTACAAGCAGATTCCAGTCGGACACATCGAAGCCGGGCTGAGGACCCATAACATCTACAGCCCTTGGCCAGAGGAAATGAACCGGCAGATAACGAGCAAGATCGCCACGCTCAACTTCGCCCCCACCACGCTCAGCCGCCAGAACCTTCTGGACGAAAACGTGGACGGCAGCAGTATAACAGTCACTGGAAACACGGTCATCAACGCGCTGCGTATGGTTGTGGAGCGTTTGGAAAATGACAGCGCTCTTGTAGGCGAGGTCACTGAAAAGGTAAAATCCCTCGGCTACGATGTCTCAAGAATCAGGAACGGGAAACGGCTTGTCCTCATCACCGGACACAGAAGAGAGAATTTCGGTGACGGATTCATTTCAATGTGCAAGGCCATCCAAACCCTTGCAGGAAAATATCCGGAAGTGGACTTCGTCTATCCTATGCACCTCAATCCGAATGTCAGGAAACCTATTCACGAAGTTTTCGGCGAGGATACTGGCAATCTCGGAAACATGTTCTTCATCGAGCCTCTGGAGTATCTGGAGTTCGTCTTCTTTATGGAGAAATCTACAATTGTCCTAACCGACAGCGGCGGGATACAGGAAGAGGCTCCGGGCCTGGGAAAGCCTGTACTGGTTATGCGCGACACAACCGAAAGACCGGAAGCTGTCACCTCCGGGACGGTCAGACTCGTAGGCACCGGCTATGATTCCATCGTCGGATGGGTCTCCAGGCTTCTGGATGATCCTGATGAATATAGCAGGATGAGCCGTGCCGTCAATCCTTACGGAGACGGCAGGGCCTGCGGCAGAATAATCGCTTCACTGAGAGAGAATCTATAGTCCAAGTTCCTCCTTCATCGACCTGAGAAGGTCAAAGGCTTGCAACGGAGTGAT
This sequence comes from uncultured Muribaculaceae bacterium, assembly GCA_964346605.1. Classification (GTDB taxonomy): domain Bacteria; phylum Bacteroidota; class Bacteroidia; order Bacteroidales; family UBA932; genus Cryptobacteroides. The sequence goes on from CAYFVE010000001.1 coordinate 26,209, forward strand.
GTTGTTCAGGTCCGCTTTCTCGAGTTTTTCCCTGAGAGACCCGAGGGTGGGATCGTCCAGCTGGAAAAACGACAATTGAAGCGAACCATCGCTTTCAATTGTCCCGGACTTGGTCTTGACAGGCTTGCGGAGATTCCCGGCCAAGGCACTGACGGCTGGGGAAGAGCCTGATACAAGGTGCTGGGAATCATTCATTTCCAAAGTCTTCAGGGTTTTCTCGGCACTTTGGATGACCTCCTTGGGCATACCTGCCATACGGGCGACGTGTATGCCGAAACTATGGGCAGTGCCGCCCTCCTTGAGTTTGCGCAGGAAAATGACCTGAGTTCCGACTTCCCTGACGGCGATGTGGTAGTTTCTGACCCTTGGATATATCTCCTCCAGATCGTTGAGTTCGTGGTAGTGGGTAGCGAAGAGGGTCTTCGCTCCGTGGCCATATTCGTGAATATATTCAACGATGGCCCTGGCGATGGACATTCCGTCGTAGGTCGAAGTGCCCCGTCCGATCTCATCCAGCAGCACCAGGGAACGGGCGCTGAGATTATGGAGGATCATCGATGTCTCCAGCATTTCCACCATAAAGGTCGATTCGCCGCGGGATATGTTGTCCGATGCTCCGACTCTGGTGAATATCTTATCCAGAAAGCCGATTCTGGCACTGTCTGCAGGCACAAAGGAGCCAATCTGGGCTAGAAGCGCTATCAGGGCGGTCTGACGAAGCAGGGCCGACTTTCCGGCCATGTTCGGACCTGTCAGGATAATGATTTGCTGTCGCTTCTCATCTAGCCGGACATCGTTCGGGACATATTCTTCTCCCGGTGCCATAAGGGTCTCTATGACAGGATGGCGGCCCGCCCTGATGTCGAGTGAATATTCCTTCGTCATCTCAGGCCTGCAATATTTCCTCTCTATGGCGATCCGGGCGAATCCCGCCAGCACGTCAAGGCGTGCGATTATGCGACAGTTGGCCTGGACGGCTGCGATCTCCTTTTGGATCCTGGCCACCAATTCCGAATATATACGCGTCTCAAGAGCGTAGATGCGATCCTCGGCGGTCAGGATCTTCTCTTCATATTCCTTCAGTTCCCCGGTGATGTAGCGCTCGGCATTGACGAGGGTCTGCTTGCGGACCCACTCAGGAGGAACCAGGTCCTTGAAGGTGTTTCGGACCTCTATGTAGTAGCCGAAGACGTTGTTGTAGCTGATCTTAAGGCTGGATATTCCCGTTCTTTCGGCTTCTCTCTGCTGGAGCTGGAGGAGGTAGTCCTTACCGCCGGAGGAGATGCGCCTAAGTTCATCGAGTTCAGAATTTACCCCTTCTCCGATAACCGGCCCCTTCCCGATCTGTGCGGCCGGTTCCGATGACATTGTACCGCGAATGGCCTCAAGGAGTCCGGAGCAGTTCTTCATCCCTCCGATCAAGCTGTCCAGAGCCTTCACCCCCTTGTCCCTGCATAGCGCTGAGACAGGTTCCATTTGAGAGAGTCCCCTGCCCAGCTGCATCACCTCCCGCGGAGCGATCCTGCCTGTAGCCGCCCTTGAAATAATTCTCTCCAGGTCGCCGATGCCGCCGATATGTTCCTGGATTTTGTCAAGATCCTCTGTTTTCGTGAAATGCTCCACAACGTCATACCTTGCGTCCAGTTCCTTCAAGTCCATTATCGGCATTGCCATCCAGTTTCTCAGGAGCCTGGCGCCCATCGGAGACGAGCACCTGTCGATAACGCTGATAAGGCTGACACCTTCTCCTCCCGCCGCTGAATTGAACAACTCCAAATTGCGTATGGTGAACTTGTCCATCCATACGAATTTGTCCTCGTCGATTCTGGAAATCGAACAGATGTTCTTCAATCCTGTGTGCTGGGTCTGCTCAAGATAGACCATAAGTGCTCCGGCAGAGCACAATCCCAAAGGATAGCGGTCCACTGCGAAGCCCTTCAGGGAATCCACCTGGAACTGCTTTCTCAACCTCTCTACTGCAGCGTCATAGACAAAGGCCCATTCTTCGACCGTAGAGATGTAGAGATTGTCTCCGAACTTTTCCCTGACACCCTTCTCGAAGCCCCTCTGGACCACTGTTTCCTTCGGATTGAGAGATGCTATCAGCGTTCCTACATAGTCCAAGGAACCTTGCGCAATCTGGAATGAACCTGTCGAGACATCCAGGAAGGCGGCTCCACATTGATCCTTGTCGAAGGTCAATCCGGCGAGAAAGTTATTCTCTTTCTGGTTCAGAAGCTGATCATTGAAAGCGACGCCGGGGGTCACCAGTTCGGTGATCCCCCTCTTGACAAGCTTCTTTGCGAACTTAGGATCCTCCAGCTGATCGCAGACAGCAACCTTGTAGCCGGCCCGGACAAGCTTCGGAAGATAGACATCCAGAGCGTAATGCGGGAAACCCGCCATCTCCACATAGCCCTTCTCTCCGTTGGATTTCTTAGTAAGTACGATTCCCAGGACCTTGCTGACCAGCAGCGCGTCATCAGAGTATGATTCATAGAAATCACCTACCCTGTAAAGGAGCACCGCTTCCGGATGCTGTGCCTTTACAGAGAAAAACTGCTTGATCAGAGGGGTGTCCTCAAGTACCTTTCCTTTTGCCATCTTTCCGAATATTCAGAAAGACAAATTTACAAAAAAATTCCTCGTAGCTCCCTACTTCACTTCATAGCACCAGCCATGCGTATCCGGAAGTTCTCCGAACTGGATGCCGGTTATCTGCTTATAAAGCTTGGTCAAGGTCGGACCAACCTCTCCGTCCTTGCAGAATCTGTAGGACTCTGAAACTGTTGCTTCCGAAAGGACAGGTTTGATGTCAATCTTGCTGATCGGAGTGACCACAACTGCAGTACCGCAGGCCGCCACCTCTTCGAAACTGCTGAGTTCCTCAACAGGAATCCTGCGTTTCTCCACCTTCATTCCGAAATCCTCCGCAACCTGCTGCAGGGACTTGTTGGTGATGGAAGGAAGGACGCTGTCGGACAGCGGAGTGACATAGGTGTTGTTCTTGATCCCTAAAAAGTTGGATGAACCGAACTCATCCACGAACTTGCGGGACTGGGAATCCAGGAAAAGGAGTTCTGTGTAGCCCTGATCGTGGGCGATCTTGTAGGGACGGAAAGTCGCCGCGTAGTTGGCGGCGCATTTGTAGCTGCCTGAGCCCTTTGGTGCCGCACGGTCGAAATCGCCCGGAATGGCGGCTTCGAAACTCTTCAGATGCTCGCCGTAGTACGAGCCCGCAGGAGCGACCATAACAGCGAATTGAGCCTCAGGATAAGGCACCAGCTGCATCTGGGGGTGCATTCCAAGAAGGAGCGGGCGAACATACAGAGAGGCTTGATGGCCGTAAGGAGGAAGGAACTCAAGGTTGTTCTTCACTGCTTCCGCGCACATTTCTATGAACATTTCCTTCGGAGGAACAGGCAGACCGAGGTATTTTGCCGTACGTTCGATACGGGCGGCGTTCTCGTCAGGCCTGAACATCACTATCTTTCCATCCTTCTGGCGGAAAGCCTTCAGACCCTCGAAGCAGGAAATCGCGTAATGGAAGACCTGTGCGAACGGATCAAAAGTGAAAGAGAAGGTCTCCGTCTTCTCATAAGGAGACCATTTGCCGTCCTTGAAATGAGAAAGGACGACGGTCCTTGTCCTGTAGGCATCAAAGCCCAGGGTGTCCCAATTAATCTCTGACATAATGATTATTGTTTAATTTCTATGTTCTCAATAAGGTTCAGCATCTTGATTGTGGCCTTGATGGCCGCCTCGATCTGATCCGAATCAATCCCTCTGGTCTTGAGGATGTGGCCGTCGTTGTCCCAAGCGATGTTGGCGACGACAAGGGCGTCCGTACGTCCCCCCGGAGGAATTGTAACCTGGTAGTCGACAAGTGTAGGATGCTTCTTGCCAAGTTTGTCGTATATTTTCCAAAGTGCCTTCATAAATGCGTCGTACTGTCCGTCTCCGGAGGAGGTCTCTTCATAGTCCTTGCCGTGGATGCTGATCTTTACGACAGCGGCGGGACTCATTCCGCGAGCCATCTGGAGACTGTAGTTGACGATGTGGATGTTGTCTGTGGTCGATACTCCGCTCTTAAGGACATCAGCGATGATGAACGGAAGATCCTCTGCCGTCACGAACTCCTTTTTGTCTCCGAGTTCAACCACCTTGTCTGTCACGATCCTCATCTGTTCCGGCGTCAGGTGGATGCCTAGCATTTCGAGATTCTTGACCACATTGGCTTTCCCGCTGGTCTTTCCGAGGGCATATTCCCTGACTCTTCCGAAGCGCTCTGGAGCGAGGGCGTTCTGGTAGAGACCCGCCTTCTTGTCTCCGTCGGCGTGGACACCGCTGGTTTGGGTGAAGACGCTCTCTCCGACAAGAGGCTTGTTGGTCGGGATGCGTATTCCGGAAATCATTTCCACGTATCTGCACACGTGGGTCAGTTTTCTCTCATCCAGGGAGTTAGGCACACGCAGCTGGTCATTTAGGATGCCGATTACGCTGGATATCGGGATATTCCCCGCCCTTTCTCCAAGTCCGTTGACTGTGGCGTGTACTCCGGTAAATCCCTCCTTGACCGCCTCATAGGTGTTGGCGACCGCAAGGTCGTAGTCGTTGTGGGCGTGGAAGTCGAAACCGCATTCAGGATAGCGGCCGATCATCTCGCGGCAGAATCTCTCGGTCTGAGACGGATTAAGGATGCCGAGGGTGTCCGGTAGCATAAACCGCTTGATGCCGGAATCCTTCAGATGATCCATCATAAAGAAGACATAGTCCTTGGAACTGATCATTCCGTTGGACCAGTCTTCGAGATAGATGTTGACATCAAGACCCTTCGCGAAAGCCTTTTCGAGACAAATTGAAATGTCGTCGAGATGCTGTTGAGGTGTCTTGTGCAACTGGCCTTCCAGATGCCTGAGAGAGCCTTTCGTGAGCAGGTTCATCACCTTTCCGCCGGCAGATGAGATCCAGTCGACGGACAGCCCTGCATCCACGAATCCAAGAGCCTCGATCCGATAGGTGTTTCCTGTCGACGAAGCCCAGTCGCATATTCTTGAGAAAGTCTGGAATTCGCCGTCTGACACGCGGGCCGAGCAGACCTCGACCCGGTTCACCTTCAACTCCTCGATGAGAAGTTTGGTGATTGCCATCTTCTCATCCGCATTGAAGGATACACCGGCGGTCTGCTCACCGTCGCGCAATGTGGTGTCTAGTATCTGAACCTTCTCAGCCATTGGAAATCAGTCGTTCTCCGGGCGGAGCTTGCGCACTTCGGCGCCTGCCTGCCACATTTCACTTTCACGCAGAGCCGCAAGTTCCTTCTCGAGACCGTCACGGTAGCCAGGCTTTGAGTTGGCGTCGATGGAAATCTGAGCCTCGTTGCCGGAAGCAACGCTCTGGTAGAGTTTCTCGAACAAAGGCTTTGTAGCATCGTGGAACGGTCCCATCCAGTCGAGAGCACCGCGCTGCGCAGTAGTCGAACAGTTGGCGTACATCCAGTCCATTCCCTTCTCCGCAAAGAGAGGCATCAGGGACTGAGTAAGTTCCTCGACAGTCTCGTTGAAAGCCTCTGAAGGAGTGTGGCCGTGCTCGCGAAGAGTCTCATACTGAGCGGAAAGGATGCCCTGGATCGCTCCCATAAGGGTTCCTCGCTCGCCTGTCAGGTCTGAATACACCTCCCTCTTGAAATCGGTTTTGAAGAGGTAGCCTGATCCGATGCCTATGCCTAAAGCGAGGGTTCTGTCAAGAGCCTTACCGGTCGCGTCCTGGTAAACCGCGAAAGATGAATTGACACCCCTGCCCTGGAGGAAGAGGCGCCTCAGCGAAGTGCCGGATCCCTTAGGGGCGCACATAATGACATCTACATCCTTCGGAGGGATGATTCCTGTGCGGTCTGAATATGTGATTCCGAAACCGTGTGAGAAATAGAGGGCTTTGCCCGGGGTAAGGTACTTCTTCACTGTCGGCCATACGGCAATCTGAGCGGCGTCAGAAACAAGGAACTCGATGATGGTAGCCTTTTCACAGGCTTCCTCAATGTCAAAGAGAGTCTCTCCCGGAACCCATCCGTCCTCAATAGCCTTGTCATAGGTAGCGCTCTTTCGCTGGCCCACGATGACATTGAAGCCGTTGTCCTTCAGGTTAAGGCCCTGGCCGGGACCCTGAACGCCATAACCTATGATGGCGATAGTCTCGTCCTTAAGTACTTCTCTTGCTTTTTCGAGTGTAAACTCTTCGCGGGTGATCACTTCTTCTTCAACACCGCCGAAATTCATTTTTGCCATAATGATTTTAAAATTAATTATTTGTTGTTCGTTGTATCAAGTTTTCCAGAGGAGTTCTTCTTCCAGATGAGTTCCTCATCGGAATAGTAGAAGGCCCTCATAACCTCTATCTTCTTTTCAATCTGCTTGACCGCAAGGCTGATCTTGTGCTCGGGCCCCCTGGTCTCAATCGTCAGTTTGTGGAACCCTGAAATCTCCAGTGGTGAAGCGAAAAGGCTCCAGATGTCAAGAGTGTGACGGGTAAATATGTTGGTGAACTGCTGTAGCAGTCCCGTCTGGTTCTCGGTGTATATTACGACCGTAAAGAGCTTCTCACTTTCCATTTTCAAACCATTCGTTTTTGTTCAACATAATCTGATTGATGCCCTTGCCGGGAGGAATCATCGGCATAACCATCGTCTCTTCCTTGACACGCGCCTCAAGGATGAAAGGATTGTCGTCAGAGAGCATTTCCTTGATGGCGGAATCAAGATCTTTCCTGTCATCGACCAGCCTGTATCGGATTCCGTAGCCGCTTGCGATGGCGGAATATTCAGGATTTATCATCCTTGTTGCGGAGTATTTCCTGCCGAAGAACATCTCCTGCCACATCCGGACGTTGCCGAGCCAGTTGTTGTTCAGGAGAATTACTTTCACTCCCGTTCCCTCCTGCATTATCGTTCCCAACTCTTCGATGGTCATTTGGAGACCACCGTCGCCCACAAAGAGGCAAACCGGCCTTTCCGGAGCTCCTATCTTGGCTCCTATGGCAGCCGGAAGGCCGAATCCCATAGTACCCAGACCACCGGAGGTGATCATAGATCGTGTCTTTTTGAATTTAGAGTATCTCGCCGAAATCAGTTGGTTCTGACCCACATCCGTGACGACAATCGCTTCTCCCTTCGATACCTTTGAAACAGCGTCGGCGACTTCTCCCATATTTATATAGCCTTCACCCGGAGCGATCTCCGACTTGATGACCTTGGCATATTCAATCTCATCGCAACGGGTGAAGCTGGCCTCCCATTCGTCATGCTCCGCACTGGCGATACGGCCTGTAAGAGCCTGAAGTACGGATTTTGCATCGCCCTGAATACCTACAGAGACAGGGATGATCTTGCCGATTTCTGCTGCGTCTATATCGATGTGGATGACCTTCGCCTGCTGGGCATACTGGCTGACCTTGCCGGTGACACGGTCGTCAAACCTCATTCCTACCGCAATCAGGACATCACATTCATTGGTTTTTATGTTCGGTGCGATGTTGCCGTGCATCCCGATCATTCCCTTGTAGTGCTTGAAGTCCGAAGGCAAAGCGCTGAGGCCAAGGAGAGTCGAACCGGCAGGGATGCCGCCCTTATCCAGAAATTCCGCAAGTTCCTTTTCCGCGTGACTCAAGATGACACCCTGGCCATAGACCACTAAAGGCCTCTTGGCGTTGTCAATCAGTTTCACAGCCTGATCAATAGCCTTTGGAGATGGTTCCGGGACCGGATGATAGCTTCTGATGAATGAACAGCGGCTGTAGAACGACGATGTCATCCCTGCCTGAGCATCCCTTGTGAAATCCAGCACAACAGGACCCGGCCTTCCGCTCTGCGCGATGTAGAAGGCTCTTGAAAGAGCCCAGCCCACATCCTCCGCACGGCGGATCTGGTAGCTCCATTTCGTTATAGGAGCGGTGAGACCGAGGATGTCCGTCTCCTGGAAGGCGTCTGTGCCAAGGGCCCCGGTCGCCACCTGCCCGCAGATCACTACTACCGGTGTGGAATCCATCATCGCGTCCGTCACTCCGGTAATCACATTGGTAGCTCCCGGACCTGACGTGACAATCACGACTCCCGGCCTGCCGCTGGCGCGGGCATAGCCCTGCGCAGCGTGGATTGCGCCCTGCTCGTGACGTACAAGGATATGGCGGAGACGATCAGAGTAGTCGTAAAGTTTTTCGTAGACTGTCAGGATCGCGCCGCCCGGATAACCGAAGATGGTATCGACCCCTTCAGCAATCAGTGCGTTCAGAAAGGCTTCCGAACCCGTTATCTTTCCATCGTTGCCTATTTGCATATCGTTCTGTATGTTTAATCTTCAATAATTCTGACCGCGCCCTTGTCCGCGGAACTGACCATCGCCGCATAGGCCTTGAGACTCTTTGAGACCGGCCTGTTCCGGTGTGGAGGTGTGAAAGCCGACTTGCCGCGAGCCTCTTCCTCCCTCCTTCTCGCAAGCAGTTCTTCGTCTGAAAGCTTAACATTGATGGATCTTCCGGGGATGTCGATCTCAATGATGTCTCCATCTCTGAGAAGTCCGATGTTGCCGCCGGCTGCAGCCTCCGGAGAGATATGGCCTATGCTGAGGCCTGATGTGCCTCCGCTGAACCGGCCGTCAGTGATAAGAGCGCATTCCTTTCCAAGATGCCTCGACTTGATGTAGGAGGTAGGATAAAGCATCTCCTGCATACCGGGACCACCTTTGGGGCCTTCGTAGATGATGACCACAACGTCTCCGCTCTTGACCGAGCCGTCGAGGATTCCATCGCACGCGGCTTCCTGGGAATCAAAGACCTTAGCCGGACCGGAAAAGCGCCAGATGCTCTCATCTACACCCGCAGTCTTGATCACGCATCCATCCTTAGCGATGTTTCCCTTCAGTACGCCAAGACCTCCGTCCTTTGTGTAAGCGTGTGCGAAGTCACGGATGCACCCGGAGGATCTGTCTGTGTCAAAGGACTGGTAGCTGTTGTCCTGACAGCCCATCCTGGTGGTGCGCTTACCTCCGGGAGCGCTTGAGAAAATCTTCTTTGCCTTGTTAGAGCAGGATGGACTCTCGATGGCATATTTGCGGATTTCCTCAGCGACAGTCATTCCGTCAACCCTCATAAGGGAAGTGTCGATCAGACCGGCGTCTGCAAGCTGCTTGAGTATGGACACGATGCCGCCGGCGCGGTTGACATCCTCAATGTGGTACTTGGCTGTCGTAGGAGCCACCTTGCACAAGCAAGGAACCTTCCTTGAAAGGGCGTCGATGTCTTCCATCCTGAAATCCACATCTCCCTCGCTGGCAATAGCCAGAAGATGGAGGACGGTGTTCGTCGATCCTCCCATGGCGATGTCAAGGGTCATGGCGTTCAGAAAGGCCTCCCTGGTTGCGATATTTCGAGGAAGCACGGATTCGTCACCGTTGAAATAGTAAGCGAAAGCATTGCGGACTATCCTTCTGGCCGCTTCTACAAAGAGGGACTTACGATTTTTATGAGTTGCAAGCACTGTTCCGTTGCCAGGAAGGGCCAGTCCGATGGCCTCGGTCAGACAGTTCATTGAGTTGGCCGTGAACATTCCGGAGCAGCTGCCGCAAGTCGGACACGCAAACGCCTCTACCTTAGCCACTTCCTTGTCACTGACGTGAGAGTCCGCGCTGCGTACCATAGCATCGATCAAATCAAGCCGCTCCTTGCCATAGACACCGGCTTCCATAGGGCCTCCTGAAACGAAGATCGCGGGGATGTTCAATCTCATCGCGGCCATCAGCATTCCGGGCAGGCTCTTGTCGCACCCGGCCAGCAGCACCGA
>CAYFVE010000001.1:36047-42573 GCA_964346605.1 uncultured Muribaculaceae bacterium
GGTAATCTTGTCGCAATTGCTGATACAGACCATCGCATCGGCTTTATGGGCGTTTACCATATATTCTACGCTGTCCGCAATGACATCGCGCGAAGGCAGCGAATAAAGCATTCCGTCGTGACCCATGGCTATGCCGTCATCCACCGCGATTGTGTTGAACTCCGCAGCATAGCAGCCGAGTTTCTCGATCTCCCTTTTTACAAGTTGCCCTGCATCGTGAAGATGGGTGTGCCCAGGTACAAATTGGGTAAACGAGTTAACAATTGCAATTATAGGCTTGCCAACCTGTTCCGGTTTCATTCCGTCAGCAGCCCACAAGGCTCTCGCTCCGGCCATTCTGCGGCCCTCGAATGTAACAGCACTACGTAACTTATGTTTCATTTTCTTACACTTTAAAACAAAAAAACAACCCCTTTCTCCAGTGGGACTGAGAAGGGGTTGTTTAGTTTCAATTACCTGACCTAGCGTCACACACACCTTCACAGTCCACGAACACTTAGCACGAGGACCACTAGGGTAATGACGATGACGATAAGGCCGGACATTTGTCTATCTGTTAAAGTTATATATTTGCTTTCAAATCGTAACCGGATGTAAAGGTAGGATTCTTTTTACAATTTGCAAGGGAAAATGAAAACTTTATCGTTTTACCCGGGAAAACAGGCCTTATTTGGACTTGGGAAGCACGATCGTGAAGTCAGAAACTATCGGATAATGGTCGGAAATGTACTTCACTCCGAATTTATCTCCAGAGACCACCTCGAAAGAAGAAGCCTCCGCATTCCTGTAGAAGAAGTGATCGGAGCTTATTCCCTTCGAACGGCCGAAATCATTGAAAGAAGGAGTGGTATCAGGTTTCTTAACAGTCACTTCCGATTCGCGGAAGTAGGAAGCAAGGATCTTCACCGCCTTGTCCACGTTCGGCACGCAGAAGTCTCCTCCGAGGAAGACCACGGCGGAATCCCCGGCAAGCTCCTTGATCCTGTCAATTATAAGGGCCGCGCTCTGCTGACGGGAGACAGGTCCTTCGTTGTCAAAACGTGTGTTGAAGTAAAAGAATATCTGCCCTGACTTCTTGCAACGTAACTTGACCCAGTTCACCGTCCTGACTCCGGAAGCATCCCATCCCCTGGCGTTTATGGTCTGGTCTTCGTTGAGCCAGAAAAAACCGTAGTCCAGAAGTTCAAAACGGTTGGCCCTGAATATTATGGGATTCTCATTGTACTCCAGGACTTCATCCACCTTGCCAGGCTTGCCGCTTCTGTCCACAAGCTGGTACTCCGGAAGTTCCTTCATAATGTCTGTCTTGTGGACAGTCTGGGCGTCCTGAAGACCGAGGACGTCCGGATTATATTTCTTTATGGCTTTTACACAGCCTTCCTTACGCGCTTCCCACGCCCTGTCTCCAGTGTCCTCAGATGTCTGAATGCGGACATTGAAGGACATCACGCGAAGTTTCTCTGTCTTGCCTTCAGCCCTGGCTCCCCAAAAAGCCAGGCACGCAAGCGCAATCATTGCCCTGTACGCTGTTCGTCTCATAAATGGTCGAGGTTTGATTACTGTTCTATTTGTCGATTCTGGCCGCCCAGCCTCCGCCGGGAGCCATATGTATGCTGATTTTGCCGTCAGCAGGAAGAGTTTCACAGACTTTTGAATAGTCCTGTGCAGATCTGTCGGCATTGACCCCATCCTTGAAGACGGTCATCCGGCCACCGCCGATGAAACCTAGGTCAATGGTGAGGTCACGGGCATCCCATCCCGTGAGAGCACCGACATACCAAGTGCTGCCGGAACGACGGGCGATGGCGACATATTCACCGATCTTTCCGCAGACAGGAACAGTCTCGTCCCATACGGTAGGGAAGCCTGCGATGAATTCCGTGCACTCCGGCTCCGACATATAGTTGGACGGAGAGTCGCAGAGCATCGTGAGAGGAGCATCGAAGACGGCATATTCAGCTATCTGACGGCAGCGGGTGCCCTGGCTCATCGGAGAGGAATTGTCCGGGTAGGCGGTTCCTATGGTGCAGTTCTTCATCGCGCCCTGTGTGTAGTCCATTGAGCCGGCGGCCATCCTGATGAACGGAATGGTGACATCGTAGGTAACCTGGTCCACCGTATCCGCCCCCCATTTCATCTGCTCCAGACCGGCCACACCCTCGTAATTGATGATATTCGGATAAGCCCTCTGCATCCCGGAAGGCTTGAAGGCACCGTGGAAGTCCACAAGAAGATGGTTTTTGGCGCAGGCTCTGGCGACCTTCTCATAGAACTCTACAACGATCTGGTCGTCGCGGTCCATAAAGTCCACTTTGAAACCCTTGATTCCCATATCGGCGAAGTGTTTGCACAAACCTTCGATGTCCTTGTCAAGAGCCTTGTAACCGGCCCATAGAATGAGATCCACGTTCTTGGAACGGGCATAGGAGACAAGTTCCTCCAGATTGATCTCCGGGACAACCCGGAGCAGATCCGCTTCTCCATTTTCCGCCCAGCCCTCATCGAGGATGACATATTCAATGTTATACTTGGAAGCAAAGTCGATGTAGTAGCGATAGGTTGCATTATTTATTCCGGAACGGAAATCAACCCCGCGAAGGTTCCAGTCATTCCACCAGTCCCACGCGACCTTTCCGGGCTTCACCCAGCTGAAGTCTGCGCCTTCATCCGCAGGACGGCCCAGCAGCCAGACCAGGTCGAGATTCGTGAGTTCCTTGTCTTCTGCCACTATGCCCACGATTCTCCAGGGGAAACTCTGGCCCGCTACTGCCTTTGCCAGATATTTTTCAGTGGAAAGAACAATCCCTTGAAGGTTGTTGTGACCACCCTGCTCTATTTCCTTCGGGTAAGGGGCGTGGATTCCCTTCAGGCCGCAGGCACCGTCTCCCTGAAGGAAGAGGCCCGGAAAACGGTAGAGGTCGGACTCTGTGATGAGCACCTTCACTCCGTCGGGAGCATCAACCACCAGCGGCATAAATGCGATGCGGCTCTTGTCCCAGGAACTAAGGTTTATGTGCTCGTAGTAGTTCTCAAAAGAGGTGTTGAACTGGCGCTCAATTGTCTCGAACGGTGTGTTGGAATATGCAACCCAGGCCATCCAATCCTGATTGAAATTGAATTCCGCCTGCTCGGCCATAACCTTGAATTCCCCTTTTCCCGGCTTGGATACAAATCTGTAGGTTACGGCATTGTCAAAAGCCCTGAATTCTACCGCGCAATCCTTATAGTTTATAGTCAGCCAGTTATATACCTCGTCCACGTAAGCCTTCTTGTAGGCTGTGGCAGGAAGGGCAAGATTGCTGACACTGCCTTCCCTGACGCCCAAGACCTTGCCCTCACCGAAGACCGTGCCGTCATCGAGAGTCAAGGAAATCTCCGAAGGCGCAAGAATCCGTGTGCCATTGAAAGAGACTGAATATGTCAATCTGCCGGAAGTACGGACTTCAGCGCGGATCCTTCCGTCCGGAGATGAGATTGAATATGTATTCTTTGCGGCGGATGCCTCTGACGGCATGCAGACAGCCAAGGTAGCAGCCGCCAGGATGGTTTTCAACGTAATACTCATAATGCGGTAGTCTTTGTTTTCAATCGTATGTCCTGTAAAAATATAAATTTTTAACGAATTCTTGCTAACTTGGCGCCTATGAAAACGACACTTATGCAAATAGACCTGGTCTGGGCTGATCCAGCCGCAAACCGGAAGAAGATCGAAGCGCAACTTGCCGGGCTTCCAGAAACAGATCTTGTTGTCCTTCCCGAAATGTTCTCTACCGGTTTTATGACAGACCCCGCCGGCAGAGCGGAAAAAGACCGCTCCAGTCTGAAATGGATGAAAGAGGTATCGGCCTCCTATGGCTTTGCGATCTGCGGCAGCGTCTCCACGGAGGAGGACGGGAAACTCTACAACAGGTTCCATTTCGTGGAACCATCGGGAAATGTCACCGTTTACGACAAGCGCCATCTCTTCTCCTACAGCGGAGAGGACAAGCTCTACACCCCCGGTTCCGAAAGAGTGGTTCTTGAGTACAGAGGCTTCAGGATCCTGCTTCAGGTCTGCTATGACCTTCGTTTTCCGGAAACCGCCCGTAATTTCATTCGTCCTGACGGAAGCGCAGACTATGATCTGGCGATATGGGTGGCCAGTTGGCCTACCCGCAGAGTTGACTCCTGGAGCACCCTCCTGAAGGCAAGGGCCATTGAGAATCAGGCCTATGTAATCGGAGTAAACCGAGTAGGGAATGATCCTGCGTGTGAATATTCCGGCGCCTCCGAGCTCTTCGACCCTATGGGACGCAGCGTCGCAGCCTGCACTCCTGGCGAAGTCAGCATAGTCACCGCTGAAATCGACCCCTGCCTCCTGACCACCTTCCGCGAATCTTTCCCAGCCCTGCGCGATATAATCTGACGGTTCCGGCCTCAGGAAAACAGTCCCCGCCCCGGAGGATGATCATCAGGCAAGGAGTCCGGTGATAAAGATCAAGAGGATTGCCACTGGCGCAATGTAGCGGATGATGAAATAGAGAATCGGGAATATTCTGCCGTTAGCGGCGTTTTTGCCACTGTTCGTGATTTCATCCCGGACGGCATCTTTTTTCATCTTCCAGCCGGCGAAGAGGCTGAATAGCAGAGCGCCGATGGTCATCAGATAGTTGGAGCAGAGTTTGTCGCAGAAGTTGAAGATGGTCTGGCCAAGCAATCTGACCTCGGCAAGAGGGCCGAAAGACAACGAGCAGAGAAGGCCGACAATAAGTGTGCACAGGAATATGCCGAAAGTTGCCCTGTGCCTGGAAATGCCCTTCTCCTCGACCAAGTAAGCCACACCGACCTCCATCATAGAAATGGAAGATGTCAAGGCGGCGACAAGGATCGTAAGGAAAAAAAGTATGGCGATGAAGGCGCTTATGATCTCAGATCCGGCGCCCATCCTGGCGAATATGTACGGCAGGGTCTCGAAGACCAGCCCGGGTCCCGAGCCCGGCTCGATTCCGGCGGCGAATACGGCAGGCATCACAGCGAATCCTGCCAGAATCGCGAACATCAGGTCCGATAACGCCGTGCCTCCGGCAGACGCAAGGATATTCTCTTCCTTGCTGATGTAGGAGGAATATGTCAACATAGTCCCGACACCCAGCGACAGAGAAAAGAAACTCTGCCCGAGAGCTGCGGAAAACGCACCCGAAGTAAGTTTTGAAAAATCCGGCCAAAGCAGATACTTCACACCCTCTCCCGATCCCGGAAGGGTCATTGAATATATTGCTATGACGATTATCAGCACGAAAAGCACCGGCATCGAGATTTTGCTGAACCTCTCTATGCCCCTTTTAACACCAAGGAACACTATCACCGCAGTCAGCGTCAGGAAGACGCACAGGCAGGCGGCGGGCCCCCACGTGGAAGAAACGAACTGTCCGAACATAGCAGGCACTTCCTCCGCGCCTTCCGGACTGAAACTCAAGGTTATGGACTTGAGCAGATAGTCAAAGGACCAGCCTCCTACAACACTGTAGTACGAAAGGATGATCATCGGGGTCACAATCGTCAACAGACCAAGCCAGCGCCACCTTGAGCCAGGTGCAAGCGTGTTCATTGCTCCGAAAGTGCTCTGATGCGTACTTCGGCCGATGACTGACTCGCAGAGCATTATCGGAAGTGACAGAAGGAAGCAGAAGACCACATAGAGCAGTATGAAGGCCGCACCGCCATACTGGCCGACGACATAAGGGAAACGCCAGATGTTGCCGAGGCCTATAGCCGACCCCGCCATTGCCATTATCACAGCCCTGCGGCTTCCGAAATTCTCTCTCTTGACCATATCCAAAGTCACTCCAGACCCTTTATCAAGTCACTATCCGGCCCGGAGGGTTCCTATAATACGAAATTGGTTACAAAGATCACAAGCACCGCGACAGGAGCCAGGTATCTGATAACGAAATATATGAAATTGAAAATCCTGGCATTCTTCATACCGCCGTTGGTGATCTCGTCGCGGACCTCCTCGCGCTTCATCTTCCATCCGACGAAAAGAATCAACAGGAAGGCTCCTGCAGTCAGCAGAATGTTCGAGGAGAATGAGTCCACCTTCCCGAAGAAACCGATAGACAGCGCGCTGAACACGCCGAGCAGCCAGGTCAGGGCGAAGACAGCGAGGCACGCCCACCCCCTCTTCATCCGCCTCTCCTCCACGAGATAGGCGACACCTACCTCGATAAGCGAAATCGATGAAGTCATCGCAGCCACAATCACGGTAAGGAAGAACAGAACAGCCACAATGGAACTGAGCCATGGGGATGTCACCCCCATCTGCGCGAAAACGTACGGCAGGGTCTGGAATATGAGTCCCGGCCCTGCAGAAGGATGGATCCCGGCTGAAAATACGGCCGGCATAACAGCGAAACCCGCAAGGATGGCGAACATCAGGTCCGCGACAGCCGTTCCGATTCCGGAAGCTATCAGATTCTCCTGCTTGCTGACGTAGGATGAATATGTGATGATGATTCCCATTCCGAGCGAGAGGGAATAGAAACTC
>CAYFVE010000001.1:42583-85417 GCA_964346605.1 uncultured Muribaculaceae bacterium
CTCTGCCCCAACGCGAAGGCGAAAGTCTTTCCGGAAATCTTGGTGAAATCCGGCTTCAGAAGGTAGTCAACCCCCGTCCGGGCCCCAGGCATATTCACTGAATATACCGTGATGAGCACGATCAGGACAAAAAGCAGCGGAATGGAGTACTTTGTGAACTTCTCAATTCCGCTCTTCACCCCAAGCGCGACCACTCCTGCGGAAACCGCAAGAAAAATGGTGTTGAATATCAACGCCCTGCGCCCTGAAGGCACGAATTCTCCGAAATCCAGAGAAAAGGATTTCAGGAAATACTGGACCGACCATCCTCCGACAATGCTGTAGTAGGAGACTATGATCATAGGAGTTATGACGCTAAGGTAGCCTATGATGGTCCAGAAACTCTTCGGAGCCAGTTTCTTCATCGCTCCGATTGCATTGGACTGTGTCCTGCGCCCGATTACGGCTTCCGACAGGAAAATAGGCAGCGATAGGATGAAGGAGCAAAGGATATATATGAATATGAATGCGGCTCCCCCGTATTCACCCACCATATAAGGGAAACGCCAGATGTTGCCGAGGCCTATTGCAGACCCGGCCATAGCCATAATGACAGCAGTTCTGCCGCCGAAATTCTCACGATCAGCCATTCAAATTTGTCAAGTTCGTTCTTTACCGGCCGCTCCTGTTGCCGAAGCCCGGGCTTATTTTCTTCTATAAACTGTGAACTCGTAGCCGTACCCGGTCTCAGGATCGGTCGCTGCAGGAGTGGTGCTTTCGACTTCCCAGATTGCGGGGTCAATCACGGGGAAGAAAGTGTCAGCATCCTCGATTGTGGCGTGCACGTGGGTGATGTAGAGCTTGTCTGCCGTGGGCAGCGCCTGGCGGTATGTCTCGCCGCCGCCCATTACGAAAATCTTGCAATCCTCACCCGCGTGGTCCCTTTCGACAATGGAATATGCATCCTCAAGACTGCCGGCGACCTTTACTCCATCCGGCCTGTCAGGCCACGGAAAGATGCTGATGACAACGTTGTCGCGCTTGGGAAGCGGCTTGCCGCCTATCGATTTGAAAGTCATCCATCCCATAACCACCGGACAGCCGGTGGTGGTCTGCCGGAAGTACTTCATATCCTCTGCAATGTGCCACAGCAAGGCATTTGCCTTTCCGATAGCCCTGTTGTCAGCAATCGCAACTATGATGCATTTCTCCATATCAGGTACTTTTACGATTTTCAAAGTTACAGTTTTTTACAATAAACGCAAAAAAGATCCCAGGACTAGAAGCCGCCTCCGGGACCGCCGCCATTGCCGCTGTAGAGTACCAGCGAAGCGGAAGAGCCTCCTGAGATTCTGGAAAAGTTCACCATTCCATTGCAGACAGCGGCATTTCCGACGCTTACTCCTGCTCTGGCTCCTGTCAATGATGGGGCAGAAACGAAGAACTGTGAAAACTTCGCCGGCGCATAGAAAGCCATAATAAATCCGTCAGGCCCCTGTAGAGCATTCCAGGCGCCAGGATGGCCGGTCAGGGAATAGATTCTCTGTGCTGAATTGAATCCTCTTTCAAGATTGCCGCAGGTGACCAGTGTGACACCTTCTTCGATATACAGCCTGTAACCTTCTTCAGTGTTCGCATCCACAGCCATAGCCCGGTTGGTTTCAGTGATTGCATAGACATAGCCCCCGGACAATCTGACATTGTGATTGGCGTCCAGAGCATCATCTTTGGTTGAATGGGCATAGACAACACCACCTGTAATGACCATCTCCGCCTGGCTGTTTATAGCGTCATCATAGTCTGAAAAAACACTTACCTCACCACCGGAAATCGTCAGGTCGCCTTTGACCTCAAGTCCTTCTCCTCCGCTGCTGCTAATGTTGACCGATCCTCCGCTTATCAAAAGACAGCCGGCATAGGAAACATTGTATTTCTTGACCGCCCATCCGATCTTCATTCCCTTGGCGGACTCACCGTTGACTTCCTTCCCTGTTGTGGAGATGTCGAGAAAACCTCCGGAGATGAAACTGTCTGTCAGGCCTCCGTTTGCATTGAAATAATCAAGGCTGCCGGCCTGGACCCCCTTTCCTCCGTCGCCGGTGTTCACTATCTTGACATAACCTCCTGTCATTCCGAAATAGTTGTCCGCCTTGATTCCGACAGAGCCTTTATATTCCTTGTTCTCGCTGTCGTACGCCGTGCCGCCGTTGACGGTCAGATTGTGCGTTCCACCCTCGACCAGGACATATTCATCAGAAATGATTGCCTTTCTCGTGTCTCCGGCGATTGTTGCCGTGACATAGCCACCGGACAACCTTACATAGTCTTTACCCTTTATGCCGTTTCCTGCCGATGCACCTGAAACAACCGTGATATAAGGGTCTGCCATCACTCGTACATAATCATCTGACGTGATGCAGGCCTTGCCGATCCGGTTGTAAGAATTCACCGTCAGGGATCCGCCCCCGCTGAACACCAGCTGGCCCTCGCTGAAGAAGACCGCCTTCATGTCCTAGTCCGCGGATGTTCCGTAGGATGCGGAAGGGCCGTCTCCAAGGTGGTTTTCCCCTTCAACCATCACAAAGGTACGTTTGCCGCTCTGATTGTTGACGGCTGCTCCATAAGGGTTGAATATTGAAACATCGTTCAACAGGATAGCCTGTTTCCTGTCGCTGTACAAGGTGAAACCTCCGGAAGATGTGGAGCCTGTCAGTTCATAGACGATGAACTCCTTTCCGGTGTTGTTTGCCGTCACATAATCTCCCTCTACAGTTACAATTCCATTGCCGTCACCGATGACACGGACTCCTTTCGTAGTCCAGGATATTCTGATCAGGCGGTTGAATGTCGTTCCGGAAATATCGTCTGAAGACGAAGGGTCCCCTGTGGACGCATACTCATAAGAACCCTTGCCCGTTCCGAAGGTCGTGGAAACATTAAGCACATACGATGCAGACGCGGGAGCGCGGTCGGCATCCCCTGCGAAAGCCGCGGTGATTGTAGCGGTTCCATCCGCAATAGGTTCGACCTTTCCGGTCAAAGAATCGACAGTGGCAACGGAAATGTCAGATGATGAGTATTTTATCAAACCGCCAAAGTCATCCGGACTGACAGAAAGGGATGGATATTCATTTTCCGCTCCTACAACAACATCTGCGGAAGATGCGGACCACGAGAGCGAGACCTCCTCTTTGAACAGCTCCAGAACATCCATCGGCTTGACGTTTGATCTTGTGATTGCCAGAGGGGATGTCGTATAGACGGTTATGTCCCTAGCGTCTGTAGAGAAAACCGCCGTTATTCCCTTCGAGAAATTGACCGGAGGCAGAGCGATAAGGAATTCCGTCGCCTGGTCCTTGCCCAGAGTCACACCTTCCCCGCAGTCCAGAATCATTGTTTGCAATGCTCCTGAATTGAAAGAGACGGATGGTGATGAAGAATAATTGCATACCACGGTAGCGGGACCCGCAAGAGGTTCCCCATTGTTTCCTGAAATGGAAACAGCCTTCAGCTTAAGCCCGTTTCCTGTCAGGCTCAGTTTCAGAAGACCGAAAAGATTCCTGAACGGAAGTTCATAGTCCTGACTGTTTCTCGTCACCGCAACCATAGGAAAAACCTCCTCATCAAAGGTTCCGGGAACATAGTTCTGCGTGTCGGGAACTTTGATCTTGATCTTGAATGGATTTTGGGAATTATAACAACCCGTCACATAAGAGAATGGGAAAAAGGCCAAGTTGGCGTTTATTGCTGAAGCCTGGTGAAAAACATTCGATCCGGACTCCACAAGAATTGCGGATGACGACCCTTCGGTGCCCGGCTTGACCGAATATTCAAGAATGGAAAAACTGCCTCTGAACACAGCGACCCTGTCCTCCGGGGACCAGAGCACACTCCCGTTTTGGAGGGTTGTCCTTGTTTCGTCAGCCTCAATTGACGCACGGAAGGAGTGCGTCTCCAGGGTTCCTTCGACCGCCATCTCCCTTTGGCAGCCTGCTATGCTTAGGAAAGCGATTAAATATGCTGAAATTCTTCTCATAACAGATCATTTATGACCATCCCTGTCCTGGATCTTCACCGACATTCTCGGTTCCGGATCCACCCGTGTCACCATTTACAGAAATCTCGCAGGAAGCGGTGAAGGAGCCGCACTTGGCAAAGATGGTGGCATTGCCGGAAAAGACGGCCTTCACGGTGCCATCGTCAAATACAACAGCCACTCCTTCATTCGAAGAGCTCCAAATGACGGTCTTGTCCGTAGCGTCTTCCGGAGCGACGGTTGCCATCAGAGTTACAAACTCATTCGGCTTCATACTGACAGACTCCCTGTCCAGAGTCAGACCGGAGACCTCAACCCTCTCAAATACAGTTACCTTGCAGACAGCGGATTTACCTCCGGCAGACACGGTGATGTCCGCCTTTCCCTTGGAAACCGCGACAACTACTCCGTCAGATACAGTTGCTACACGGCTGTCGGAAGAGGACCAGAAGATAGTCTGATAATCAGCATCCTCCGGAAGGACCTTGACGGAAAGAGTGTCTGTAAATCCTTCCGTCAACGAAATTTCCGTCTTGTCAAGTGTAACGGATGAAACAAGGATTTCAGGGATATAGACTGTCACAACGCAACTGGCGGACTTTTCTCCGGAGGTTGCCGTAATCGTTGCCCGGCCTTTCTTAAGCGCGGTCACTACTCCGTCGGTGACGGTCGCGACGACAGGATCGGAAGAAGACCAGATCACGGAAGGGTCGGTTGCATCAGAAGGCAGGACCGTCGCGGCAAGATGCTCTGATTCCCCCTCTGCCAAGAGCAATTCAGACTTGTCAAGTGCAACGGATGCCACGGCAACGAATTTCTTCGAGACAGTCACTTCACACTCTGCCGAAAACTCCCCGGACTTCGCCACAATCTTTGAGCGGCCTTCCTTTATGGCTGTGACAAGACCTTCCTGAACCGTAGCAACGTCAGGATTGGAGGAATGCCATTCCACCGTCCTGTCGTCAGCATCTTCGGGAAGGACGGAGGCGTGCAGCATAGCGGTTTCCCCTTCCGTCATTGAAAGGCTGTCCGGATCCAGTTCGACGGATGAAACACTTATCTTCTTTCTTAAGACTCTTACAGCGCAGGTATCTCCGACATTTCCGGCTGAGGCTATTATGGAAGCTGTTCCTTCAGATTTGGCAACCACGTTGCCGCAGGAATCCACGGATGCGACTTCCGCATCGGAAGAGGACCAGAAAACTGGTGAATCACCGGCTTCTTCCGGGAACAAGGCGGCGGAGAGTGTCACGCACTCCCCTTCAGTCAAAACCAGAAGGGAGGCACTCAATTCGATTGATTCAACCTCCACGACAACAGCAGGATCTTTCACCTCGACCGTGCAGGAAGCGGACTTGTCGCCGGCTGTCGCGGTGATGACCGCAGAGCCTTCTGACACGGCTGTCACAAGGCCGGTTTCAGATACCGATGCCACAGAAGAATCCGAAGACGTCCATAACACCGTCCTGTCCGTAGCGTCTTCCGGAAGTACGCTGGCTTCCAGAAGGAAGCTCTCACCGGAAACCAAGTCCAGAACCGTCCTGCTCAAAGAAACAGAAGTGACTTTCACCGTATCCGGTTTGACAACAGGCCACTCATTTGGTCCGTCTTCACGTGGCTCTCTGCAGGAAACTCCCGCTGCCAAGGCCAATACTAAAGAAAAGAAAACAAGATTTTTTTTCATCAATGATCAGTTAAACTGCTACAGGGGCTTTGATCGCCGGCCAGGGATCATAGCCTGCAAGGGTAAAATCTTCGTAAACGAAATCGTAAAGGTCTCCGACCTCAGGATTGAGAATCATCTTCGGAAGAGGGCGCGGTTCCCGGGACAACTGCTCGCGTACCTGATCGAAATGGTTCTGGTAGATGTGAGTGTCTCCGGTAGTGTGGATGA
This sequence comes from uncultured Muribaculaceae bacterium, assembly GCA_964346605.1. GTDB lineage: Bacteria > Bacteroidota > Bacteroidia > Bacteroidales > UBA932 > Cryptobacteroides. The sequence continues at coordinate 48,493 of CAYFVE010000001.1, forward strand.
ATTCTCCAGGTTCAAGGCCACAGACCTGTGCGATCATCATTGTCAGAAGGGCATAGGAAGCGATGTTGAACGGAACACCCAGGAAGGTGTCCGCGCTTCGCTGGTAGAGTTGGCAAGACAGTTTCCCGTCTGCTACATAGAACTGGAAGAGACAGTGGCAGGGAGGAAGGGCCATTTTGTCCACCTCTCCCGGATTCCAGGCGCACACAAGCATACGCCTGGAATCGGGGTTGTTCTTTATTGTCTCCACAACCTGGCTCAACTGATCTATCGAACGTCCGTCAGGAGCCGGCCAGGAACGCCATTGGTGCCCATAGACAGGACCCAGGTCACCGTTTTCATCCGCCCATTCATCCCAGATAGAGACTCCGTGATCCTTGAGATACTTGATGTTGGTGTCGCCGGAGATGAACCAAAGAAGTTCATATATGATAGACTTGAGATGTACCTTCTTGGTCGTCAGAAGAGGAAAGCCCTCTGAAAGGTCAAACCTCATCTGATAACCGAAGATGCTTTTTGTCCCGACCCCGGTACGGTCGTGCTTGACCACGCCGTCGGTGATGATATGCCTTAACAGATCCAGATACTGTTTCATTACTTTCTGACTGAAAACTGGAAGATTATGGCTTCTTCAAGGTTTTCTCCTGGATGGAGAACCGTAGTAGGGTATTCCGGCTTGTTCGGCGAGTCCGGGCAGTGCTGGCACTCGATAGCCACGCCATCGTAGTCGAAGTATCCGCGGCCGCACTTGCCGACAGGACTTCCTCCAAGCCAGTTGCCGGTGTACACCTGAACCGCCGGCTGGGTTGTAAGCACTTCCATCTGACGGCCGCTGAGAGCTGAGTATAACTTGGCGCAGGACTGAAGCTGTCCCGACTCGTATCCGTCTATCATCCAGCAGTTGTCGTAGCCCTTGCCATAGTTCAGGGCAGGGAAATCCTCCTTGATCTCCGCGCCGAGTTTCTTGAACTCCTGGAAATCCATTGGAGTCCCCGCCACAGGATCAGGCTCTCCGAGAGGAATCAGGGTATCGTCAGTAGGAAGATAGACCGAAGAGTTCAGTTTCAATTCGTGATCCAGGATATTCCCGTTGCCTTCTCCGTTAAGGTTGAAATAGGCGTGGTTGGTCAGGTTCACTATGGTTGTCTTGTCAGTCTCTGCGGTAAGGATGAGCTTGAGGGCGTTGTCCTCGCTCCACTCGTAATGCGCGACAGCCTTCAGATTGCCCGGATAACCGGCTTCTCCGTCCTCCGAGAAGTACAGGAACTCGACAGCGTCGCCTACAATGCGGCTGTCCCAAACCTTGTTCATAAAGCCGTCAGGACCGCCGTGAAGATGGTTGGGACCATTGTTGACAGGGAGTGTGTATTCAACTCCTTCGAGGGTGAACTTGCCCAGGGCGATGCGGTTGGCAAAACGTCCCGGGCATTTTCCCAGACAAGGACCGTCTCCGAAATAACTGCCTGCTTCGGAATATCCGAGGACAACGTCGGCAATCTTTCCGTCCCTGTCAGGAACGCCGATTCCGACTATGCCGGCGCCGATGCTGCAAAGGCGTACAAAGGCTCCTGAGCCGTTTTCAATCGTATAAAGATAAATCTCTTTTCCACTTGGGGATGTGCCCCAAAGCTCCTTGGTCGTTTTCATTGTTATTGATTTTTATCACCGGCCCTTCGACAGGCCAAGGGTCCGGATCGGGTTAAATATTTTCAAGATATTCAAGCACGCTCTCAACCGGAGCGTCCTTCATTATGACATTCTTGTCCGCGTCAAGGACGTAAATGGACGGTATCGCGCGGACATTGTAGATCACGTCGGTCCGGATTCTGTAATCCTGGTCGTAGCCGTTGTACCAGGTGGCCGGGTAATTGTCCGCGCATTCGCGCCACTTGTCCAGTTCCCGGTCTATATAGATGTTGACGACAGCCAGTTTCCTCTGATCAATAAGCAGGGATATGCTGCGGCTGCGGATCATCGCGTCTATGATCTCCTTGCAGGCCGGACAGCCTGGATTGGTGAAGAAAAGTATGGTCTGGTCTGACTTCACCCCATGGAGACGGTGTCTTTTCCCGGACAAGTCAGTGAAAGAAAAATCCGCCGCAGGAGAGCCGGCCTGATTCAGTGCGCACATCTTGGCATCGTGGTCATAGGCCGGCTTCATATCCTCAGAAACAAGAGGAGAAACCGCGAGCCGCGAGACATATTCAAGGTACAAGTCCTCGTTCCTGACGGGAGAGTTCGGGTCGTAAAGATAACGCGAAACCTGTTTCTCGAACCAAGAGAAGACATTGGAGGATGGATACGCCGTCTGGAATGCCGAGACCTTGCCGAAAAAATCGGCAATGCTCTTTTTTGCAAAATCAAGCGGGCACACCCTTTCAAGCAATGAGACATAGGTTCCTAGAGCGCTCTCCACATCCATTGAGGCAACTCCGTTGACGTGAGCAGAGTCACAAGGGTAGTCTCCGTCCAGAAAGGCATCCCAGAAATGTCCGATAAGATATTCATTGGCTTCAAGCTGGTCGGTGATGATGGAAGGGACGGAAGGAGCTTTCGGGAAGGAGCGCTCCATGACCGCCTCTCCAGCCTTCGCGTCCGCCTTCTTAGGGCCTTTGACGCCGCAGCCCGCCAGAAGCAGGACCGCCGCGAAGATGATTGAATATTCAAGAATCCTCCTCATTTTCTATTCATTTGATTCCAGCTGGCTCTGGGAGATGTTGATGATGAAGTCGCCTATCTTCTCGAGCTCCTGTATTATATCTATGTAGAATACCCCTGTCTGGTAGCTGTAGCCTTCCTTTTCGCAGTTGAGGAAGTGCTCCTCGCGAAGGTTGTTGCGATACTGGTTGATGTTGTACTCGGCATCCTCGCCGTTGGAGATGTCCTTCAGGGTGACCGTCGGAGAGTTGAGGTTGTCCATCATCGCCTGAAACGCGGCGTCCACAAGATCCAGCATCTTTCCGATCTTCTTCAGCATCTCTTCTCCGAAGGACTTGCCGTGGTCGTGGGTACGCTGCATCATCCTTCCGATAGCCTCTCCAGAGTCGCCGATACTCTCAAGTTCTCCGATCACCCTGTACATAGCCTTTATGCGCAATGCGGCGCTGCCGCTGATCTCTCCCCTTGAGACTTCATTGAGGTAGGAAGCGATTTCGTACTCGATCTTGTCTGTAATGTCCTCGTACTTGACGAGACGTTCCTTGACCGGATTGAAGGCGGAGATGTCCTTGGCGCTGACAGCCTCACGGATGAAACCGACTTCCCGGCGGCATATTCCCGCAAAATGGATGATCTCCTGCTTCGCCTCCTCTAGAGAAAGCTCCGCAGTCGAGAGCGGTCCTCCCTGGATATACTTGAGCCTGAAAACTTCCTCTTCCTTCTTTTGAGGAATAATGAAGGAGACGACCTTCTCGATCTGAGGTATGAACCAGACCAGGATGCAGGTGTTGATCAAATTGAAGATCGTGTGCATCGTGGTCACGCTGTAAAGCAGGGAGGAACGGGCCGAATCCGCAAGCGCACCGCTCTCAGATGCGAAATTGACAGCGTTGGGGTCTGGAAAGCCGAAGGAAGATACGATCGAGCCTACCATTCTCAGGAATACCGGAAACAAGGACAGCACCCAGCAGACTCCGAACACATTGAAGACGGTATGGGCCATCGCAGCCCGCTTGGCGGTCGTGTTTCCTATAGATGCCGCGACATTGGCGGCTATCGTGGTTCCGATGTTCTCTCCGAGAATCATCGCCGCGGCCATCTTGAAAGGGATGATGCCCTGGGTGATAAGCAGCATTATGATGGCCATTGTGGCGGCCGATGACTGGAAGCAGACGGTAAGTATGGTTCCAAGCAGAAGAAACAGGAATATCGAGACATTCAGAGGTCCCAGGCGTATATCCGTCCAAGCCTGAAGAAAACCGAAGGATTCAGGATTGAGAAGGATTCCGGCTGTCGCGCGGAGTTTTGCGAAGCCTACGAAGAACAGCGCGAAACCTATGATGATTTCCCCGAGATCCCTTGACTTCCTGCCCTTCATCTGCATCACGGCGAAACCTGCCAGAATCAAAGGAAGGGATATGGTCGAGATGTCGTACGAGAATCCGAAGACAGCCATTATCCAGGAAGTCACGGTGGTGCCTATGTTGGCGCCCATAATCACTCCGATGGCTTGAGCCAGGGTAAGAAGTCCGGCATTCACGAAACTCACGACCATAATCGTCGTTGCGGTTGAAGACTGGATCACGGCGGTGACTCCGATTCCTGTGAGGATACGCTTCAGAGGATTGGATGTCATCGAGGCCAGGAAGGACCTCAATCCTTCTCCGGCAACCTTCTGAAGCCCCCCGCTCAATAGATTGAGGCCGAACAGGAAGAGAGCGACTGAACCTAGCAGTGTGAGGATCTGTAGAACAATCTGCATTGAACTTCAAATTGTATATTCTCACAAATTTACATAAAATTATTGGTCGGAATGACTATATTAGCCTATGAAAATGAAAAGATTCTTACTGGCATTTCTGCTCACGCTTATCTGCGCTGAAGCGTCGGCTCAGTTCTCGGTCCCGGGAACCGATCCCGGGTCCCTGAAGTGGAATCAGATGGAAACCCCGAACTTCCGGATTATTTACCCCCGCGGAGAAGATTCGCTCGCAAGACTGTACGGCCTGGAAATGGAAGAGGCCAGGATTGCGGTCAGCCGCTCCACCGGCCTGACCATAGGCCGGAACTACAGGTCCAAGATGCCTGTAATACTCCACAGTTTCAATTCTCTTCCCAATGCAACCGTGGTCTGGGCTCCGAAAAGGATGGACATCTACACCGTTCAGGATGCGTATTCGCCAACCCCTATGCCTTGGATCAGGCATCTGGCGTTACACGAAGGGCGCCACGCCTCCCAGATGCAGTTCGGCTCTTACGGATGGTTCGGAAAGATGCATTACGTGATGGGAGAGATGTTCGCCGGCTCTCTTGCCGGAATTTACCCGGGGCCGGCCCTTCTGGAAGGAGACGCGGTGGTGGCAGAGACCGCACTGACAAATACGGGGCGCGGACGCCAGGCCTTTTTCCTGGACTATCTGAAGCCGGCTTTTGACTGCGAAGACTGGCGCGACTTCTGGAAATGGACCTACGGTTCGCAGAAATATTACGCACCGGATCATTACCGCTCCGGCTATATGCTGGTTGCAGGCACCAGAGTCTTCTTTGACGACCCTCTTTTCATTAAAGAGTATTTCGACAGGGTGATCGGAAAGAGCGGTTTCTTCAATCTTCAGAAAACTGTGAAGGCCGCAAGCGGAATGAAATTCAGGGATTCCTTCCGCAGCATCCAGGACGGGTTCCATCGGATATGGACAACCGAAGCCGACTCCAGAGCGCCCTTTATGCCGATGCGCCAGGTTACAGCATCTCCCTGGAGGCATTCCGAATACACAAGCGCAATCTCTTCCGCTTCAGGAATATTCTCTCGCAAAGCGGGGCTTTCCACCTCGCCGGAACTTGTCAGAATCGCTCCTGACGGAACAGAAAAAAGAATCCGTTCCTTCTCTTCTGTAACCGGAAATCTGTACTGCGACGAATCCGGATTCCGAATTTACTGGTCCGAGACGGTTCCCCATTGGCGATGGACTCTGGCAAGCGATTCCCGCATCCGGTACATAGAGACCACCGACCCGGCAAGAATCCATAACCTGACCCGTTCCGGCCGCTATTTCAATCCTGCTCCTTCTCCTGACGGAAGATTTCTCAGCGTCACTGAATATCCATACGCAGGCGGGTCGCGTCTCGTCTTGATGGATGCGTCCGACGGCTCCGCCACAAGGACCATACAGGCCCCGGACTCCCTGCAGTTCACCGAATCAGTCTGGTACGGAGACAGACTTTTCATCGCCGCAATTTCAGACTCCGGCGCAGGTATTTATTCAGTAAATGCTCAGGAAGATTCAGATGGAAATGACCTGACCGTCCATCTCCCCCCGCAACCTGTGGAAATCTCCACCTTGAGCAGATTCGGTGGCAGGATTTCCTTCCTTTCCGACCATACCGGAGTCAGAGAGCTATACTTCTTCGATCCGGGGACAGGCGTACTTACCCAAGTCACCAACACCCGCTACGGCATCGGCAGTCCTTTTCTGAACCAGCAATCGGACACCCTTTATTTCAACTCCATAGCATCCTCATCACATCCATTCTCCTATCGTCAGGGAAGAATGATTTATGCGACAGCAGTCAAGGACCTGCCGATGAAGGCAGTACGATTCGATGAAATATACGAAGACCCTGTCGCCCGCACTCTGTCCAGACAGGAGACCGCCCTGATTCCCGCCGCGGACCGTTCATCCACGGTAAATCCGGAGATTTCAAAGCCTGCGCCTTTCAACAAACACCTCCCGGTAATACACTCCTGGGCTCCGGTTTACTTCGACTATGACAACGTGGATTCCTTCAGTTCCGACACTTACTACAAGACCTCGTCCATTGGAGCAACCGCGCTTTTTCAGAGTCTGACAGGCGGCAGCTACGGATCAATCGGCTACAGCTACCATCAGGACCCGATAGAAGACAAGGTGTGGCGCCACTCGGCTCATCTGAATTACACCTGCGCCGGATTATTGCCTGTAATAGAGATTTCGGCGGACTTCGGCGACCGTTCCTCCTTTGATATTTCGAGAATACAGGTGACAAAAGAAGAAAGTGAAGACTATTCCATCTACACAAAGGGGAATAGTACAGGGAAACCATATTTTGAGGGTTCCCTCAGAACGTATCTTCCAATCAATCTTTCTTCCGGAGGCCTGTCCAGAGGCATCGTGCCTCAAATCAGATACAGATTCACAAACGACAGGATGAGCAATTTGCTGAATCTGGTGAGAACCCGTACGGATGAAGAAGACAAAGAGACCGTGACCCGGCTCGAAACCTTCGGAGAAGAATCCGAATCCTTCCTCCGCACTGTCGATCTTTCCCTCAGGGGCTATGTGATGCGTCCCGCGGCTCCTTCGCAAACCTTTCCTTCCCTTGGTATCGGGGTTGAGGCGGGCTTCCATACCCGTCCCGGACTCGCATATATGTACGGAAGCACCGCATATCTCTACTCCTACGGGTATCTTCCGGGACTGCTCGAGGATCAGGGGCTTCGTTTGAGCCTGGCGATGGAAGCCAAAGTCGGCGGAAGGGGAGAGTTCAGTTATCCCGACGGAGTCATCAATATGACTCCAAGAGGCTTCGTTAATTCGACGCTCAAGTCGGTCTATTCAGCCTGCTCCCCTTTCAGGATGAAGGTTGCCGCGGATTATTCAATTCCTTTCCTGAATCTGGACTGGTCGGGGCTGAGCCCGATGGCTTATCTCAAGAATCTTGAACTGACACCCTTCGCGGACTGGTCTTTCCAGAAATACGACAGTTTTACAGAATTCAAAATCAATCCGGGATACGTTGACTCGGACAATCTCTTCAGTTTCGGATTCGATCTCTGTGTCCGCCTGGGCAACTTCCTATGGCTGCCTTACGACACCAGAATCGGCTTCACCTATGCGTGGAATACCTGGTCATCAATTGATCAGTTTGCCATCAAAGGATTGAAACACAGTTATTTCGGAACGATCTTCTCGGTTTCTTTGTAACGTATCCTATCTGAAGAATCCGGCGACCCAATCCGAATCGATGCGAGAGAAGCCGGAAGATGGTTTCACTTCCGGGTTGCGCCTTATGATTCCGGCACAGTCCTCGTAAACATTGAAACCGATCCTGACACCGTGCATCTCTCCGTCCAGCGGGTACGAAAATTCTATGTCATTGTCCGGGGAATAGAGATGGTAGAACTTGAAAGGAGCTTCGGAGACATCCTTAGAACCACCCTTTTCCGCAAGCTCCATCTTCGTGACGTGCTTGCACATTTCCACCACCGTATCCTCAAGACCTGCATCGAATATGTTGACTTTTTCAATTAAGGAACCGATTTCGTCCACCCTGCGGAGAGTGTAACTCTCAAGCCTTCCGAAGACGCTGTCAAGCTGCAGGGCAAGAGACTCCTCCAGAGATTCCGGCAGGATTCCGGCAGGCATCACCCAGATCATTAGTTTCGCATCAGGATCGTGGTACAGCGTCTGGTTGCGGACAAGATTGGCTGTGCCACAATGAGGACATTCCCAGATGAAAAGAGAACCGTCCTTAACCTTTTCCTTCAGTTCCGGATTCTCTCCTGCATTTATCCTTTCGAAAGTTTCAACCTCGTGCCTTTCGCCGCACGAACTGCATTTGAATTCTGTTTTCATTTTTTTTCAATCCATTTCCATATCCGGTACATAAGCCAACCCCAGGCGAGGAACAGAACGACATATACCCAATAGGGAATGCTAGTGTGGTAGGCATCCAAAGGAGTGAAACGCTCGAACTCAGGGATATCGGCGTAGTAATAGGCTCCGGCTCCGAAGTCATACTCGTCGTTCAGACCAAGACGATTGAACATTATGTAACCAGCACAGACCAGAACGGCGGCGGCCATAGTGATCGTAACCACCTTGTATAGTATCTTTTTCCAGGACATACGCATCCTGCCTCTAGTTGAGCGCAGGAATAGGGAAGAGTACTCCCGAAAGAAGGAACCAGACGGCGAAGAAAGTCAGGGCTATGTTGAAAAGCTGTCCTATGACATAGAGCCAGAGCACCTTGCCGCCCTGCATCTTTCTGATGATATCCTTGAAATTAGTGTCAAGGCCGATGCTTGTGAATGCCAGGACGAATGCCCAGTTCTTGTACTGGTCCAGCACTTTGTTGATTGCGCCGACCTGGTCGGAGCCGAACATCGGCTGAATGATGAATGAAGCGATCAAGGATGCAACGAAGAAACCTATGATGAACTTAGGGAATCTTGTCCAGATTTCGCCGGCTCCGACCTTCTGGGTACCGCTCCTGTCCACGTGGGTCGCGAAGAAAACCGCAACGAAGAAAGCGATGAATCCGATGAGAATGTTCTGGATCATCTTGACGAGCACCGCAGCCTTTTCAGCCTCTCCCCCAAGAGTGGAGCCGGCGACAGCGACAGCGCCGGTCGAATCGACCGTACCTCCGATCAGGGCTCCTCCCATTATCGGAGACAGATTCACAGCCTTGATGATCATAGGCTCGAACAACATCATCAGAACGGTGAAGATGATTGAGATTGAAACAGCCATTGTCAGGTCATCCTTCTTGCAGTTGGAGGCTGCGCCGGTTGCGATTGCAGCGGAAGTTCCGCACACGCTGGTCGCTGACGCAAGCGTGATCACCAGCGGCTTGTTTTCCATCTTGAAGACTCTGGTTCCGAGCCACCACATAAAGAGAATGACTATAGGTGTTACGATCCACGCGATTCCGAGACCATAGAGGCCGAACTTGGCGATGTTGGAGAAGAGTACCGAGAAACCCATAATGACAAGACCCGTCTTGATGTAGAATTCCGTCTTGATCGCAGGTTTGAGCCATTCTGGAACACCAACCGTATTGGCTATCAGAAGACCGATAAGAAGCGCCCAGAAAGCCCACTCCAGATAGCGGTTGAGGGTGAATTCCGCGCTGACCAGCCTTACGGCTAACGCGATCACAAACAAAGCGATGAAAGCAGGTATGAACTTCCTGACTTCTCCTCCCTGTAGTCTGACCCCTATCGTGAATATCAGGCCCAAGGTCACGAAAGTGACAAGGAACTTGCTCCAGAATGCCCAGGATGCCAGTTGTGTTCCAAGCGGTGTAACCTTGGCTGCAGCCGCTTCCGACAGATTCTCTCCAAGAGTCCATGTCGCGAACTTGACAGCAGAGAAATCGAAGGACTTTGTGAGGACCGATACACAGGCGATGATTATCACTATTGCTCCAAGCCATACGGCCTGCCAGTCTTCCTTACCCCAGAAAGCCGGGGTTCTTTTAGAGTTTTCCATTTATGAAATAAAATTAGTATAATCTTTTACTATCCGGCAAAGATAAATAAATTGCTGAAAATAGAAAACCCTGTCAGACTTTAAGTATAACCATTTAAAGGCTCAGGGAAAGCCCCATAGACATCGTAAAAGATTGAATGGAAGCGTTTTTCCCTTTCATTTCATAGCGCTGGAAGCGATAACCGGCACTCAAGAAAGCAGTGGAATTGCGGTCCAAGGGAAAACTGGCTCCGAATGAAGGAGAAAAGTACAGCCCTCCTGAATATTCATACGGAAACAGGTGGCGATGCTCATCCTTGAAGCGCGCTCCCGTGAAGAAAGAATGCCCCAGATCGCACGAAAGATAGAATCCGTCATCACCGCTTTTGCGGAAAAACCACCTGAGATTGCCAAATACAGGTATGAAATGAAACTTCTCCTCCGGGGGCACATATTCCTCGGAGTCCCATCTGAACGATTCATCAATGCCAGGTTTCTCAAAGTAGTTCCAGCCTGCTCCTGCTCCTATGAAAAGGTGCGGAAGAACCTGAAAACCCTGGGTCGTCGAAAAGGAGATACCCAGCTTGAACCTGTCTGACTTAGCATGATAGGAATCTCCTCCCAGGAGAAGACCGAAATCATAGAACCCCTTGTAGCCGACTCCGCGGCTGTAGATCTCGTCAAGTGTAGTGATTCTGGGCTTTATCATCTTCGTCTGCGCGCAGACGAAGACCGGCAAGAGCAAAGATAAAAACATCAATAAGGTTTTGTTCATAAAATCCGGATTGTCTTTTAAAAATTGGGCCCCTGAGGAACAATCCTGAGAGACCCGTTGTCGTATTAAGTATAAATAGCTTTCTATTCGACTTTCCTTGCTCCGTCGCTGATCACCACATCATAGAACGTAGGATCGTGACCGAACTCTGCGGGGAAACGCTCCTTTACCGCAGCGATGAAGCCTTCGTAAAGATCTTCCTTGACAAGGTTGATCGTGCAGCCGCCGAAGCCTCCTCCCATAACGCGGGAACCAGTGACGTCGCACTTCCTTGCAAGCCTGTTGAGAAAATCAAGTTCGTCGCAACTTACTTCGTAGAGTCTGCTGAGCCCGAAATGAGTCTGGTACATCATCTCGCCGACAGTCTCATAGTCTCCCCTCTCAAGCGCATCGCAGACATCCAGGACTCTCTGAACCTCTCCGATGACATATTCCGCCCTGATGAAATCCTCCTCAGGAATCTCATCGCGGACCTCCTCAAGCCAAACACGCTTCGCTTCGCTCAGGAAATCCACCTCAGGATGATACTTCCTGATCGCCCTTGCGGCATTCTCGCAGGATTCCCTTCTTTTATTATACGCCGAAGATGCCAGTTCGTGTTTCACGCAAGAATCCACAAGAACCAATCTGTAACCCTGTGGATTGAATGGGAAGTAATTGTACTCCAAAGTCTTGCAGTTAAGACGGATAAGGCTGCCCTTCTTTCCGAAAATCGACGCGAACTGATCCATAATGCCACACTTGACTCCACAGTAGTTATGCTCTGTGCTCTGTCCGATCCTTGCAAGTTCGAATTTGTCTGTCCTGTTGTCAAAAAGCTCGTTTATGGCGAATGCGAAGCAGCTCTCAAGGGCGGCCGAAGACGAGAGGCCAGCTCCGAGAGGGACATCTCCAGAGAAAACGCAGTCGAATCCTTCAACCTTTCCGCCGCGCTTCAAGGTTTCACGGCAGACGCCGAAGATGTAACGGGCCCATTGCTGTTCCGGCTTGTCCTCTTCGTTCAGACCGAATTCAACATATTCATCATAGTCAAGTGAAAATGCCTTTACTTTCTTTGTACCGTTCACCTTTATTTCAGCCATTATCCCACAATCGATAGCGCCGGGGAACACATAGCCTCCATTGTAGTCGGTATGCTCACCAATAAGATTGATTCTGCCGGCGGAGGCGAAAACCTCACCTTCTCCTCCGTAGAGAGTCTGGAATTTCTCTCTGATTCTGGTCTTCATTTCCATAGTATTATGTGATTATCAAATGTTGCCCGAAACCGGACCAGACAAATTTACAAAATATTATTGAATGACGAGCAGTATGGGACGGTGATCGCTGACCCCTCCTGCATAGCGCGGACCAAGATATGTCCTGAGAGGTTTTTCTCCTGAATGAGTGTTGTCCTGTGTGGTCAGAAACGGTATTTCAAGGATTTTCATACCTCCGTCGGAGACCCTTCCCGCCAAAGCGTTTGAAACGAAGAACATATCGATCAGTTCCCATTTCCCGTTGAAACGGATTGTCCCCTTTCCAGTCTTTGCCGGCTTTACTGCCAGATTCACCATCTTCCGTGAAGATATCTCCGTACGCTCAGGCGTGTCGTTGAAGTCGCCCATCGCCACAATATTCAGATAGCCTGCGGCTTCAAGGGAGTCGGCAGCTGACTTAAGGCGTGTCAAGGCAGCCTCCCTTCTCCATCCGGTCCCTGAACCTCCATATTTTGAAGGATGATGATTCACAAGAAAAACGATACTGTCTCCATCCGGCTTAAGAAACGACGCCGACAAGATGTCCCTGGTCAAAAGAGGAGGGCCTTCTGGGTCCGGATTGAAAACCCGCAATGGCCTGGCATTCAAAAGCCGGAGCCTTGAAGAACGGTATAAGAGAGCCACATCTATTCCACGTGGGTCGGGAGACTCAAAGTGGACTATCGAATAGTCCTTCCGACGAAGGGCTGTCTCGCCGAGAAGCCGGCCAAGAACATAACGGTTCTCCACCTCTGCGAAACCAATGATATCGGGAAGACCGCCCTCCTGATCCTCTACCCAGAGAATTGTCTTCGCAATCGCATTGGACTTCGAATCGAATCTTCTTTTAGTCCAACGACGCCTGCCGAAGGAGGTGAATTCTTCTTCAGAGGGACTGTTCAGCAAAGTGTCCCTCCTCCAGTCGAAGAAATTCTCCAGATTCCAAAACATAACGTAGGTTTTCCCTACTTCCGGTTCCGGAGCCTGCCTTCCGGGATATTCCGGAAGGAACATAACTAAAAAAAGAAATATGACTGCAACCATAACCACATTGATTATGACTCAAAGATGGCTTACAAAAACAGCAAAAATGATAAGAAACAGAAAAAGCGTCCTTAAAAACGGAAAATCTTTTTCTATTGATTTGTATCTTTGCCGTGATAAAACATTTTTCGAAGAGAGTATGTCACTAAAATGCGGAATAGTAGGACTTCCCAATGTTGGAAAGTCAACTTTGTTCAACTGCGTGAGTTCAGGCAAGGTCCAAAGCGCGAATTTCCCCTTCTGCACCATCGAGCCTAATCTTGGCTCAACGAATGTTCCTGACAAGAGGCTTGAAGTGCTTGCGGATATGTGCAAGCCGAAGAGCGTAGTACCTGCAACCGTGGACATCGTGGACATCGCCGGCCTGGTCAGGGGGGCCAGCAAAGGAGAAGGGCTGGGCAACCTGTTTCTTGCGAATATCCGTGAGACGGATGCAATCCTTCACGTTCTACGATGCTTCGACGACGACAACGTAGTACACGTGGATGGAAACGTGGATCCCGTAAGGGACAAGGAAATTGTTGACACAGAACTCCAGATCAAGGACCTTGAGACGGTCGAGTCCCGCCTTGCCAAATCCAGGAAGCAGGCTACCACAGGAGGAGACAAGGACGCTAAAAAACTGGTTGACCTCCTGCTGCGCTACAAGACCGCGCTCGAGCAGGGAAAATCCTGCAGGACTGTAAGTCTCGCCAACGAAGAAGAAGAGGTAATGGCCAGAGATCTGTTCCTTCTGACCAACAAGCCGGTGATGTACGTCTGCAATGTCGATGACGCTTCCGCAGCAGAAGGCAACAGATATGTCGATGCAGTTCGGGAGACTGTCAAGGATGAGGATGCGGAAATACTCGTCATTTCCGCCAGAACCGAATCAGAAATAGCAGAAATGGATTCTTACGAGGACAGACAGATGTTTCTGGAGGAAATGGGACTCAAGGAATCCGGAGTTGTCAGACTCATCCAGGGGGCTTACCACCTTCTCGGTCTCCAGACATTCTTCACAGCAGGATCTGACGAATGCCGCGCCTGGACCGTATACAAGGGAGACAAGGCTCCGAAAGCAGCAGGAGTCATCCACACGGATTTCGAAAAGGGCTTTATCAGGGCGGAAGTCATAAAGTACGAGGACTATGTCGCCCTCGGCAGCGAAAGCGCCGTCAGGGCCGCCGGAAAGCTCGCAACGGAAGGAAAGGAATATGTCGTGCAGGACGGTGACATCATGCACTTCCTTTTCAATGTCTAGAACACGTCCCGAATGAAAAAGATTGAAGGTTGAGACTGTGCTTGAAGTTATGTCTCAAATTGAAAAAAGCCGGCTTTTCAGTCGGCTTTTTTCCGGGGTCAGATGTTCTTCTGTTAGAAGAAACGTGCCCTGTTGTCCTTGACATCTGCATCCTGCATCATAACAGGAACGATCATCTGAGTCATATAATTGTTCATCTGGGCAGCGGATGTCTTTGCATCATCCTCCGTGTAGAATGCACCGGTGTCGCGAGAATTGACCCTGAACACATAAGTTCCGATGGATCCGGCCACAGGACCGCAAATCTTTCCTTCCGGGGCGGATGAGACAGCACCGATGAACTTTGGATCGAGACCCTGGCCGCTTGTTGACGCGAATCTTATATCGATGTCCGAGCTGACGGAAGAACCGATTTTCTCTGCGATTTCCTGAAGGTCGTCCATACCCTTGATCTTTTCAGCGATTTCCTTGGCTGCCTTCTCGCTTGCCTTTTCGCCGTAAAGCTGCATACGGATTGATTCCCTGACCTCATCCACACTTGCTATGCCTTCCTTATGGATACCCTTGACGGTAGCGATGAAGAAATAGTTGTTGTTGACGGTGATGATGTTGGAAACCTTGCCTACCTTATTGTCGAACACCCATCTTGTGACTTCCTTTGCTTGGTCAACTCCGCCGAATGAGGAAGTGCTCTCAAGGACATTGTTCATTGGATGAGAGTAGATACCGCAGGAGTCAACGGCCGCACGGTAGTTCTTGTAACTTCCGGCAGCGAGGTTAGCGAATCTGCTTGCCTTGGAATAGTAGTCATTGAAAGTCTCGTTGCTAGGAAGAGTCGTCTTCTCCAGAACCGCCACCTGCTTCTTGGTGACTGGAGAAGTCCTCTTGGAAACTTCAACAACGTGGGTTCCATACTGGGTCTTGATGGAGAACGGCTTCCCTGTCTGTGCCGTCATTACAGGCTCGAATCCGGGAATCATATAGTTCTGAGTAAACCAGCCGAGGGATCCCATTTCGCCGTCTGCGGCAGACTGGGTGTCTTCCGCATACTGTGCGGCGATATTTGAGAAACTCTGGCCCTTGGAAAGGACTCCGATAAGGCTGTCCGCCTTTGCTCCCGCGTCTGCACCGCGAAGAAGGATGTGCTTTACATATACAGAATCAGGAACCTGTGCGGTTGCCAGGATTCTGGCTGCATAAAAGACATTGTTGTTGTCTGAGAATACAGGGGATGTGCCTTCAGCGCTTGAGAAGACGAAATCATTGATGTCCTTGTTAAGGGTGTTGAGTTCTCCGTCCTTGTACCAGTACTCACTGTAACTAGACTCTGAATTTCTGGCGAGGAATGACTTGATGTTTTCAGTGGTTGAAAACTCTTCATAAACCGCATCGACCGACTTGCTTGTCGCCTCGATGTCAGCCGGAGAAGGAGTCACCTCATAGACGATATACTCGATGTCTCTTGAAGCATTCTGTTTGAAGAGTTTCTTATGGTTGTCGTAGAACTTCCTTATTTCGGAATCAGAAACCTTGATCGTGGTGTCCTGGGCATATCCGAGAGGAACCATCACGAAATCAACGTTGGATGTGTTGTTGTTGCCTTCGATGGCTCTCTTGAGCATAAGAGGGTTCTCTATGCTGCTGCTAGTGAAAAGCGAACCGTATTTTGAATAATACTGCTGGGTGATCACCGAGTTGACAGTGTAGTTCCAGTATTCGGCCAGCCTTCCGGTCTGATCCTGGGAGATGCCGTCTATGATGTTCTGGAGGGCTGCCTTTGAAAAGTTGCCGTTTTCATCCTGGAAAGCAGGATTCTGCGCGATGAGAGGGGAGACCATATCTCCTGCGAGAAGAGCTTTCTGCTCATCCTCTCCAACCTTGATTCCTGCTGCCTTTGCATTTTTCTCGAACAGATACTTGTCCACAAGGCTCTGCCAGGCGGCATTACGGATCTGCTCCTGCTGCTGCTCGTTCTGAGCAGTGGAACCGGTCGCCATCTCATTGATGGTTGTAAATCTTTCAACATCCTGCTGGAAATCAACGTAAGAAATTGATTTTCCGTTGATTTCACCAACATCGTTCTTGGAGGACATCGCCTGGAACGCCGTCTCAAGGGTGCCCGGGTCGATGATGAATGACAGAAGGGCCAGCGCGATGATGATTGACACCGCAAAGCCGGCTTTGTCGCGAGTTTTTTGAAGAATCGCCATTGTTTATTATGATTTTATAATTTCCAAAAATAGGTATTGGGGTGCGAAGATAGTGATTTTTATTCAATTAACCACTTTTTTTCAGCAATGGGCCAATAAAATTGACGGAGTCTATGATTACCTTGGTCGAGTCCTTGACCACGTAGGCGTAACTGTTGAAAGGTCTATAGAGTATGGAATTTCTGGCGAGTTCGTCGGATTTCATCCCATAGCCCTGCATAAAGTTGTCAGGGGAGAACATACGGACGTAGCAGTCTGTGTATATCTCCTTGTTGGCCTGATCCCAATACAGCGTGTCCGTCTCCATCGTCTCCTGCTTCATAATGTTCTGTACCATAACGTGGCCGAAGGCTGACCACATCTCGCTGTTGTGCCTCTTGCTCTTGAAATGCCTTGCGTTGTCAGAATGAAGGACGGTTTCCAGAACATCGTCCTCCGTGTAAACAAAGACGTGGAATCCTTTTGGAAACAGTTCATAGGAACAGGTGTCATTGTCATACCTCTCCATAAGATCCGCCTCCACCCTCATCTTGATACCGCCGTTTTCAGTCTGGACCATAAACAGGCTGTCAACGGTCTGGACAGGCGTTTCAGCAAGATTGAGATTTTCCGCCTCGGAAAGTCTGGCCTTGCAAGAAAATACGACGAAAGCAACCGCAGAGGCGGTTGCAATCATCTTCAGAATATGGTGTTCCTGTTTCAAGGCCTTGGCCTTTTAATATTTAGTTTCTTGTTCTGACGGTTGTGGTCGCGTACATTCCACTGCAGTTTGCAGTGTATGACTGGCCATCAACTATGTCGTACATAAACGCGTCAGCCTTGTTAGGGAAAGCCGAACTGTATCTTCCGATGGCGGCATTGCACTGTTCAGCAAGGGATGGATCCGCGCTCTTTGCCTTCTGCATAAAGTCAACGGCAACCCAGTACTTGGCTCTTGAAGTCACTTCGTTTCCACCGCAATTCGATGAAGCCCACATATTGCCGATCATATAATATGCCTGACCCTGATATGCAGGATCGAGTTCTGCGGCCTTGCGAGCGTAGTCAGCAGCCTTTCCGTTGTTGCCGGCGTTGTTGAGGGCGCCCGCAGCCTCGATGCTGTACTTCGCGGCATCAGCAGGAGCGAGTCCTGAGAAGCTGGCAGCCTCTTCGATGAACTTGAGAGCAAGATCCTTCTCTCCTCTCGCCTTATTGAGAAGGTAGAGTGAATATGCGGTCCTGGCGCTCGGCTCGTTGTTGTACAGGGCGGTAGCCGCCTTGATGTAAAGACTGTTGTTCTGGCATCCCTCAACGGTGTTGAGCATTCCTACAATCTTTGCATTCAGAGCCATGTCATCCGGATTCGCCTCATAACGAGGAGTGAACAGGGCAAGCAGGTTGTCGCAACTTGCCACTTTGCTGTCGATATAACTGAGATCCAGACCTTCGCGGGCCTTTGCGATGTCCGCCTTTTCGAGGCCGTATAGCTTGAGGTCTTCATCGGAAAGGGACGCAGCCTTGTCGAGGTTCTCCGCGGATTTCTCATAGACATCTATAACCTCCTCAACATTCTTGGAGCCCGCCTTGTGCAGTTCTACCGCAGAGAGGAAGTAAGGAATGTATGATGTGAAGTTAGTGTAAACGCCGTTTGCTTCGATGATCTTTGTCATCTGGTCGTAAACAGCCTGATTGTCGCTGAGCTTATACTGAGCGATGTACTTTGCCTTGTTATTCAGGGTCTTGACAGCGTTCTTGGGATATGTCTCCGCCCTTACATCCTGAAGGGTGAGAAGTGAATCGATAAGCGCATTGCGGCGCGCGGCGTCCTTTGTCTTGCCGATCTCCCTAGAAAGAAGCGTGCCGCCTCTGATCAGCATATTCTCGCTGGCCGTAGGAGGACAGATGCTGTAGGCCTTTCTCCAATTGGGAAAAGCGTCATCATAGTTCTTCTGTTTGTAGTACTCCTCATAGTAAGAGAGGTAAATCTTGCATTCTTCAGCGTTAGGACCGTACTTGTCCTGGGCGCAAAGTTTTGCTCCGGAAAGAGCCATTGCCATAGTCAGCAGTACTAGTGTAATCTTTTTCATGGTCTATTGTATTTTCTCGTTCATTTAATCATACCTTGGTTTCAGGAACCAAATGTCACATATGCTAAGTCCTATGTTAAAATTCACATATCGTTCTCTCACAAGGTTATTGTTAGTCGTACCTCTTTGACCTACATCTATACCAAATGTCAGGCCATTTACAACTCCCTGCCTGTTGCTGTAGATCGGAAAGGTTGCGCCAAAAGTCAGGCCGAAGGCGTTTATGTCGTTTCCAGCAACCTTGAAATGAGCCTGGTCGTAATAGGTTCCAGCCCTGTAGGTAATCCTTTTTCTGTAGTACCGGATGTCGTTTCTGTTGGGAGTGAAAGAGAATCCGGCCCTGATGGACTGGGATTTCGTCGCGCTGAACACGGCGTTGCCGACAACCGCGAATCCCGCCACCTTGTCAAGTCCGCTGCCGCTCCAGTCGGAACGGAAATAATTTGCCTCGGCGGTCCATCTGTCACCTCCGCGTATAGAAAGTCCGAGTCCGATTTCATCAGAGAGCTTGATCTTTCCGTCAATGTTGTCGATACGGCTCCTTGGAGAAGGGGTGGAGTCGTTGACTGATGATATGGTCTGGATTTCATAACTTCCAACTTCTCCCTTGAGATCGGCCTTGAGTTTGTATGTGGCGCCGAACACGGCGGATATATTTCCAAAGAGAGGGGTTTCGTACTGAACTCCGAACTTTGCCGTAGCCGCATTCAGTTGGATATTATACCCGCTGGATATGTTTCTGTAGGTCGATTCCGAAAGGTAATATGTGTTGTCCTTATGGAGAGAGCCGAAGATGTAGTCGAATTCACCTCCAACTGAAAGACCCTTGAACACATTGAATCCTCCACCGATGAAAACATTGGAAAGTCCGCCGTAACCGAGTACTGTGTTGGTAATGGCTCCGGTGTGGGAAATAATGTTCTGGTCTGTCTCCCTTGAAGAAATCTTGTAGCCAAGGTCGCTATAAGGAGTGAATCCTCCGTAAACCGCTAATGATTTCCATACAGGAAAGGAGAAAGCCACATCGTAGATGTTGAAAGTGTTGTTCGAAGAATGAAGCTGGTCCTGTGTGTAATACCTGTTGCCCTGCGCTATTCCGATGTCAAGCATAAAGGTCTTTTTGTCCCTGGCTGTGACGGAGGCAGGATTGAGGATATTCAGGAATTTATTGTCCCTGGATGCTATTCCTACACCTCCCATACTCTTGTTGTACGGGGTTCCTGCTTTGGAAATGTCTCCTATTCCAAACATCGAATACGGGGAATAGGCATTGTACGCCTCATCCTGGGCTTCCATCGGAAGGACACAGAAAATGAGAGCGGAGACAAGGAGTATCTTACTAAATGTTCCTTTCAACATAGTTGTCGGCGATTAATGCTAACCCCATCAATACAAGATTGCAGACTGCAAAGATGGAGTTTTTCATTCTTTTTGCAAAATATAACGCGTCACCACCGGTAAAAACTATGATTTTCTCCGGAAAAAGCGACAAATACCCTTGTATTTCAAACATTATGCCGCTGACCACGCCCGATTCAATCGAGGATGTGAGCGAATCGCCGGTCTGTCGCACCGTAGAAGGTGTATCGACCAGAGGAAGGGTTCTTGAATACCTGTTCAGGGCCTTGAACCTGGTCCTGCATCCAGGAGAAATGTTGCCTCCTACATATTCTCCGTCCGGTTCGATCACATCGATCGACAGAGTAGTACCGAAATCGAAGACAATGCTTCCTTTCCCTTTGAAAATGTACCTAGCGGCAAGCAGGGAAGCTATTCTGTCAGGGGAAAGATATTCAGGAAGTCCGTTTTCGACGGCAATGTCCGTATGGGAGCGGTCAAGGAGGATCAGCGAGCCGCAGATTGAGCGGAAGTGTTCCTCTTCATGGGAACCGATGTCTATGGTTGAGGATATGACCATCACTTCAGGCTTCTCTTTCTCAACTATCGAGTCCACGAAGCCTGAAATCTTCTCTCCCTGATAACGGAAGGTTTTACCGAGCGTCATTCCGTCCGACCAGGCGGCCTTCAGCGCGGTATTTCCTATTTCAACCAAAAGATTTGCCATTTTGCTGAATCAGACAAACTTTCAAATATAAGGAAAAAAATGAATTATCGCAATTTGGCAAGGGTCTCGAGGGCTTTCGGCAAAGAGTCGATCCCTCGGGAGACAATCTTCAACTTCCCTTCGGACTGCTTTAGATTGAACAACTGATCGTTCGCGTTTATGTTCTCGATAATCCTTGAAAAAGTCCTTGTCTTGAAATACGGTGACATCTGGTTGGCTATGAAGAACATAATGAACATTCCGTTTTTGATTATGATCTTCTCGAAACCGAGTTTCGCTCCGAGATTCCTGATCTTCACGACGTGGAAAAGATTGTCAACCTCTTCAGGCATCTTGCCGAAACGGTCTTCCAGCTGGGATTTGGCCCGGTCTATCTCCTTGTCGTTCATCATCCCGTCCAGAAGTTTGTATATTCTTATCTTTTCAGCTGTTATGTCTATGTAGGAATCTGGGATCATCGCCATCTGGTCGGTTTCAATAGTGCAGTCAACAACAAAGGATTCATCCGTCTTCTTCGTTGAAATTCCGGTCTCGACCCCGAGTTCTTCCATCGCCTCGGCCAGGATCTTCTGGTAAGCCTCATAACCCATATCCATAATGTATCCGCTTTGTTCAGCTCCAAGGAGGTTGCCTGCGCCACGGATGTCAAGATCCTGCATAGCGATGTTGAAGCCGCTGCCCAGATCCGAGAATTCCTCGATTGCCTTGAGCCTGCGTCTCGCGTCATCTGTGATGGATACCAGCGGGGGTACAATCAAGTAGCAGAATGCCTTTCGGTTGGACCTTCCGACGCGGCCACGAAGCTGATGGAGGTCAGAAAGGCCGATATTCTGGGCCTGGTTGATGATTATAGTGTTGGCGTTGGGAATATCCAGACCGCTCTCGATGATGGTCGTGCAGAGAAGCATGTCGTAGTCCCCTCTGATGAATTCAAGCATTCTGTTTTCAAGAACCTTCGGCTCCATCTGACCGTGCGCCACACAGATTTTCATGTCCGGAACCAACCTGTGTAGAATCTCGTGGATTGACTGGAGTTCCTCCACCTTGTTGTGAAGGAAGAAGATCTGGCCGCCCCGGTTCAACTCATAATTGATGATGCTCTTTATTTCTTTCTCATCAAACAGGATTATCTCTGTCTGTGTAGGAATCCTGTTAGGAGGTGGAGTGTTGATGATTGACAGATCCCTGGCTCCGAGGAGTGAAAATTGGAGGGTTCTCGGGATAGGGGTTGCTGTCAGGGTCAACGTATCGACTGAAGATTTCAACTGCCTGAGGCGTTCCTTTGCGGACACTCCGAACTTCTGTTCCTCATCAATCACAAGAAGACCCAGATCCTTGAATTCAAAGCCCTTGCCGAGCATCTTGTGAGTTCCTATGACAATGTCGAGTTTCCCTTCCTTGAGCCTCTGCCTAATGTCATTGACCTCCTTGGTGGTACGAAGTCTGGAGACATAGTCGATTGAGCAAGGAAAACCGCTCAACCTATTGCTGAAAGTCGTGAAATGCTGAAGGGAAAGTATGGTTGTAGGCACAAGGACAGCCACCTGCTTTCCGTCAGCAACCGCCTTGAAAGCCGCTCTGATTGCTATTTCTGTTTTTCCGAAACCCACATCTCCACAAATCAGACGGTCCATAGGGCTGTCATCTTCCATATCCCTTTTCACAGCGATGGAAGCTGTCTCCTGATCCGGAGTGTCCTCATACATAAATGATGATTCGAGTTCCTCCTGGAGATAACTGTCAGGGGAGTAGGCGAATCCTTTTGATGCCTTGCGTTTTGCGTAGAGTTGGATAAGATCCTTTGCAATGTCCTTTATCCTTGATTTCGCGCTGGTCTTGAGAGTCTGCCAGGACTTTGATCCGAGTTTGTTTATCTTAGGTGGTTCTCCGTCCTTTGAACGGAATCTGGATATCTTGTTAAGGGAATGAACGGAGACGAAAACTACATCTCCATCCTTGTACATCAGTTTGACAACCTCGTGCATCCTGTCCTTGTCATCCTTCATCCTGACAAGGCCGCCGAATATTCCCACACCATGGTCTATGTGCACCACATAATCGCCTATATTGAAGGCAGTAAGGTCATTAAGGGTAAGCTGCTCACTTTTCTCGACAGACCTTCTGATACTTACACGGTGGTATCTGTCGAAAATCTCGTGATCGGAATAACAGCATATCCTGTCTTCGTTGTCAATGAATCCGGAATGGATGTTCCTGCCCTGAACAAATTCCGGAACAAGTCCGTTGTTCTCTATAAGAATCGATCTGAGACGCTCGATCTGAGATTTCTTTTCTCCGAATATGAAAACCTTGTAGCCGTGCTCCATATTCCTCCTGATGTCCGCAGTCAGAATCTCAAAATTCTTGTTGAATGCAGGTTGAGGGGCTATGTTGAACTTAATCACATCATCATTGTCAACTTCCAGGGGAATATCCAGAAAAACCTTCCTGAACCTGTTCATTTCCTTGAAGAAATCCTCCTTTCTGTACATATCGGACGAATCTGCCCAGATCAATGTTTCCTCCGGGAAGATACTTGTCACACTTTCTCCTTCGAAACCTCCCTCCTCAGTGACAAGGTCAGGGAATATTTCAATTTCCTCCTTCTCTTCTTTCGACAATTGCGTGTTGCAGTCAAACACGTGTATATGCTCGACTTCGTCTCCGAAAAATGAAATACGGAACGGATCGTTGAAAGAATATGAGAATATGTCTATTATGGATCCTCTTATGCTGTACTGTCCCGGAGAGGACACAAAATCCACCCTTTCGAACCCTTGCCGAGAAAGTTCCTCCTTGATCTTTTCGTGAGAAATTTCCTGATCCTTCTTGATTCTGAGAATGGATTCGCTTATTCTTGAAACTACAGGGATATCCTCCTTGAGAGCATCCGGATAAGTAACTATGAACAATCTTTCCGAATTGTCAAGGTTTTTCATCAGTTTTCCAATGGCGGAAGTTCTCTGAACACCGAGAGAAGATTTGTAATTGCTCCTTTCCACCCCTTTTCCGCTATCCGGAAGAAAGAATACCAAGTCGCCTTCGACAAGGCCGTAAAGATCGGACGCGCAATATTCCGCGCTCTCCCGGTCCGGAAGCACAATAACGTGAGTGCCTGATTCCGCAACCCGACTGAGAACGAACCATCTGGCGGAAAGAAAGAGTCCCTTGCAGTAAACCTCCCTTCTTTTCGCTATCTCTTCACTCAGTTTTGCGGTTGACGATGAACTTATCAACATAAACCTCAAAATGATGTTCAAAAGGTGTTGATAACCCTGTTGAAAAGCCGGGTTGAAAAGTCAGTAACTTGAAACCGGCGGTTTTTCAACAATCCTTCAAAAGGCTTTCAATATGGGCTTCAACATTTTTTTTATTGCTAATAACTTAATAATTAAATATATAAAAAAGTTATCAACATTTCAACAACCTAAAAAAGAACATCAACCATATAAAAATAAATCAATATATTTGTATTGAATAAATGACGTTCTGATGACAGAGTTCGACCCGCACAATACAAACATCGGCAAAGATAAGGATTTGGACGGAATTATCCGACCGCAGGAACTTGAAGATTTTACCGGCCAGAAGGAGATAGTATCAAACCTGAACGTTTACATCAAAGCGGCGAAGATGAGAGGAGAAGCCCTTGACCACGTCCTCTTTCACGGTCCTCCGGGTCTGGGAAAGACCACTCTGGCACACATCATCGCAAATGAGATGGGTGTGAATATGAAGATAACCTCCGGCCCTGTGCTCGACAAGCCCGGGGATCTCGCCGGTCTTCTGACATCCCTGGAAACGGGCGATGTTCTTTTCATAGATGAAATACATCGTCTTTCGCCTGAAGTGGAAGAGTATCTTTATTCAGCTATGGAAGACTACGTGATCGACATAATGATAGACAAGGGACCGGGAGCGAGATCCGTCAGGATCGCCCTAAATCCATCCACCCTTGTAGGCGCCACGACAAGAAGCGGCCTTCTTACGGCCCCTCTCCGTGAAAGGTTCGGAATCAACTGCGCCCTTGAGTATTATGACACTTCGGACCTTGTTAGGATAGTCCGCAGGAGCGCGCGTATTCTCAATGTAACGATAGATGATGACGCATCCAAGGAGATAGCGCTTCGCAGCCGTGGTACTCCAAGGATAGCTAATGCCCTTTTGAAGCGAGTGCGTGACTTTGCTCAGGTGATGGGTGACGGACATATCGATCTCGACATTTCAAGATACGCTTTGAACAAACTCAAGATTGACACCAGAGGCCTGGATTCGATTGACAACAAGATACTAAGAACAATAATAACAACATTCAAGGGAGGTCCTGTGGGAGCGAACACGATAGCAACCGCCATCAGTGAGGACCAGGGCACTTTCGAAGAGGTCTATGAACCATTCCTGATAAAGGAAGGCTTCATTGTACGTACCCAGAGAGGAAGAATCGCAACGGAACTGGCTTACCGCCATCTTGGATTCGATGCCGAACTTGAAGCAAACAGAACGGAAAATGGGTCGTTATTCTAGAATCATTCTAACCTTCTTCACTCTATTCCTGTCCGTAGATGCATTCTGCTGCACATCGGTGATCATTTCTGGAAGCGTCCGCGCCGACGGACGTCCCATTATGCTGAAACATCGCGACAGCGATGAACTCAACAACAGCACTCAATGGTTCCGCGGCCCTGAATATTCGTTCATCGGGCTGGTCAATTCTTCTTCCAAGGGCGGGGAAGTGTGGGCTGGAGTCAACTCAGCGGGTTTCTGCATAATGAACACGGCGACCTATGACCTCAAGGATGATGATGTTCCTCCAGAAATGATGGACAAGGAAGGAATAGTCATGTACAAGGCTCTCGGAATATGCCGGAACGTTTCTGATTTTGAACATCTTCTGGACACCCTTCCAAGACCATGGGGCATAGAGGCCAACTTCGGAATAATTGATTCTGAGGGCAATGCCGCGTATTTCGAAGTGAACAATCATAAATACATAAGATATGATGCAGCTTCTGAACCAGAGGGGTATATGGTGGTCACCAATTTTACCAGAAATGGCAGGGTTGAAGACAGGAAGGGAGTAGATCGCTATGAAAAAGCTTGTGAGATAATGAGGAATATGGAGATTTCCACAGCTGACCACAGCACTCTTTTCAATAATATTTCAAGATCTGGAGACCCGATTCTTCGATCGATCACCGCTTCCTCGATTGTCTTCGAAGGAGTAGCTCCCGGAGAAGACCCTTACAGGACAGTTATGTGGACAATTCTCGGATGTCCTTCAACCAGCATATACGTCCCGCTCAAAGTTTTCGGCAAGGATCATATTCCTTCTTATATGAAGAAAGTACGCGGAAAGGAGAATTCCGGAATATGCAGTGAATCTCTTGTGATAAAAGGAATTTACAATTATATTCCGGGATGTCCGAATGAATGCCGCGAGGTGGAAAAGTTTGTTGACAGCAAGTTTGACGCAGGAATGTCTGCGTGCAGGTACGACCGTTTTGCAAAAAAAGCATACTTCAAGTACAAACTGATGTATAAAAGGAAATTGCCGAAAGTGGTCTATAAACTTGCTGACTTCGAGAAAAATGACTAAAATTGCAGACTATTTCAATAACACCGGAAATACTACAAAAACATATTGAAAATATGGCTGATAAATTAATCTCAAAGATTCCTGACGGACCTTTGGCCGAAAAATGGACCAAACGCAAGTCGGAACTTCGTCTTGTCAATCCGAACAACAGAAGAAAACTTGAGGTCATAGTTGTTGGAACCGGCCTTGGAGGCGCTTCCGCAGCTGCATCTCTTGGTGAACTTGGCTATAATGTCAAGGTGTTCTGTATCAGTGATTCCCCTCGCAGGGCGCATTCTATCGCAGCTCAAGGTGGCATCAATGCCGCCAAGAACTATCAGAATGACAATGATGCTGTCTATCGTCTTTTCTATGATACGATCAAGGGAGGAGACTACCGCAGCCGTGAAGCCAATGTCTATCGTCTTGCCGAGGTGAGCGCAGCCATTATTGATCAGTGTGTGGCACAGGGTGTTCCTTTCGCCCGTGAATACGGCGGCTATCTCGCCAACCGTTCATTAGGTGGAGTACAGATAAGCCGTACATTCTATGCAAGAGGACAAACCGGTCAGCAACTCCTTCTCGGAGCCTATGCGGCCCTGAACCGTCAGATCGCTGCAGGAACCGTTACGAGTTATCCGCGTCATGAAATGCTTGACCTTGTGATGATAGACGGACAGGCCAAGGGTATTATCGCCCGTAATCTCGTCACCGGAAAACTTGAGAGATTCGGAGCGCATGCGGTGGTCATAGCTACCGGAGGTTACGGCAATGCCTACTTCCTTTCAACCAATGCTATGAACAGCAATGGGTCTGCCGCCTGGCAGTGTTACAAGAAGGGAGCGTATTTCGCGAATCCTTGCTTTGCGCAGATCCATCCTACTTGTATTCCTGTGCACGGTGACCAGCAGTCGAAACTGACTCTCATGTCAGAGTCTTTGCGTAATGACGGACGTATCTGGGTTCCAAAGAAGATGGACGATGTTATGAAACTCCGCAAGCACGAGATCAAACCGTCCCAGATTGCTGAAGAGGATCGTGACTACTATCTCGAGCGCCGTTATCCTGCATTCGGAAACCTTGTCCCTCGCGACGTGGCTTCACGTGCCGCAAAGGAGCGTTGCGATGCCGGTTTCGGTGTTAACGAGACGGGTCTTGCAGTCTTCCTTGACTTCTCTGACGCGATCAAGAGACTAGGCCACCAGAGGGTTCAGGAGCGCTACGGCAACCTCTTCGATATGTATTTCAAGATAAATAATGTCAGTCCGTGGGAAGAACCGATGATGATTTATCCTGCAATCCATTACACAATGGGCGGCATCTGGGTTGACTATGATCTCCAAACCACTATTCCTGGCCTCTATGCCATCGGAGAAGCCAACTTCTCAGATCACGGTGGAAACCGTCTTGGAGCATCTGCCCTTATGCAGGGTCTTGCGGACGGATACTTCGTACTTCCTATAACCATCGCCGACTACCTTTCAAACAAGTTTGCAGAACCTAAGACTGACACATCAGTCAAGGAGTTCGAAGATGCTGAGAAGGCTGTGCAGGCCAGAATTGACAGGCTGTTCTCAATCAAGGGAAAGCAGACTGTAGATTCCATGCACAAGAAACTCGGCAACATAATGTGGGAATATGTAGGCATGGCCCGCAATGAAGA
Organism: uncultured Muribaculaceae bacterium; assembly: GCA_964346605.1. Classification (GTDB taxonomy): domain Bacteria; phylum Bacteroidota; class Bacteroidia; order Bacteroidales; family UBA932; genus Cryptobacteroides. The sequence continues at coordinate 76,262 of CAYFVE010000001.1, forward strand.
AGGCTTGAAGAAGGCTATAGATGAGATAAGTAAACTCAAGGCAGAATTCTATAAGGATGTGTGCGTTCCGGGAAGCCAGATGCAGTTCAACCAGGAACTTGAGAAGGCTCTCAGACTTGAGGATTTCTTCGAAATAGGCGATCTTATGGCTCGTGACGCCCTGAACAGGAATGAATCCTGCGGTGGTCACTTCCGTGTTGAAAGCCAGACTGAGGAGGGTGAAGCCAAGAGAGACGATGCCAACTATATGTACGTTGCAGCTTGGGAGTACAAGGGAGAGGGTGTTGAGCCGGAACTCCACAAGGAGCCTCTCAAGTATGAGTTCATTGAGGTGAAAACAAGAAATTATAAAGACTAGATCGGCTATGGATTTTAATCTTAAGATATGGCGTCAGAAGAACGCCCAGGAAAAGGGTCATTTTGAGACCTATCACATTTCCGGAATTGAGGAAGACGCTTCGTTCCTTGAGATGCTCGACATCCTGAATGAGCAGATCATCCGCGAAGGCAATGATCCGGTAGCCGTTGAAAGAGGCTGTCAGAGTTGCGGTCCGGTTTCGTTTGACCACGACTGCCGTGAAGGCATATGCGGCGCCTGCTCTCTGTTTATCGACGGACGGGCTCACGGTCCGGATGACCATGTCACAACCTGTCAGCTCTTTATGCGACATTTCAAGGATGGCGCGACCATCACTGTTGAACCTTTCAGAAGCCCGGCTTTCCCTATCATCAAAGATTTGGTAGTAGATCGCAGCGCGTTCGACAAGATTCTTCAGGCCGGTGGATTCATATCCGTCCGCACAGGCGCTCCTCAAGATGCTAACAACATCCTGATTTCTCACGACAATGCGGAGAAAAGTATGGATGCCGCTGCCTGTGTCGGTTGCGGAGCTTGTGTAGCAACGTGTAAGAACGGTTCTGCAATGCTTTTTGTAGCGGCTAGAGTAAGTTCTCTCGCTCTCCTTCCTCAGGGTCGTCCTGAGGCCGCGAGAAGGGCAAGGAATATGGTTGCGAAGATGGAAGAACTCGGTTTTGGCGGCTGTACGAACACCCGAGCATGCGAAATGGAATGTCCTAAGGGAATTTCAATCGAGCATATCGCAAGGCTCAACCGCGAATTCCTCAAGGCGAAGTTTTCCGAATAAGGAATCCGGGCTTGCCTATAAGCCTGGCAAAATGAGGGTGACCAAAAAAGTCCGGATGGACTTGGAGGTCATCCTCTTTTTGATTTTACGGATTACCTGTCTCTGTACTATTTACCAGAGGAAATTATTGAATGGATAGCGTCCTGCGTGGATCTCTGCGACCATCTTGTATATGTCGTTCCGGAGTTTGTCTAGGTTGATCCTGTTCTTTGCGGACATAAATATGCAAGGAGTCTTCTCCTGGGCTATCCAGCTGTTTTTCAGTTCCTCAAGCGTCCTGTTCTCCTTTCCCTTCGGAGTCAGGGAGTATTCGTCATATTCTTCATAGGTGTAGGAGTCTATCTTGTTGAAAATGACATATACAGGCTTTTCTGCGGCGCCTATTTCACGAAGCGTCTGTTCCACTACTTCCATCTGCTCTTCGAATCCCGGATGGGAGATGTCCACGACATGTAGAAGGATGTCCGCTTCCCTGACTTCGTCCAAGGTGCTCTTGAATGCTTCAACAAGCTGGGTAGGAAGTTTCCTGATGAACCCTACAGTGTCACTCAGCAGAAAAGGTACATTTTCGATTACAACCTTTCTGACAGTAGTGTCCAGGGTTGCAAAGAGCTTGTTTTCGGCAAAAACGTCAGATTTTGCCATAAGATTCATTATAGTGCTTTTACCTACATTTGTATAGCCGACAAGGGATAGTCTCACCATAGAGCCTCTATTGCCCCTTTGCGTGGCCATCTGCCGGTCAACCTTCTTCAACTGTTCCTTCAGACGGGATATTCTCTCCTTTACAATCCGGCGGTCGATTTCGATCTGTGTTTCACCCATACCGCCTCTGGTACCCATACCGCCTCTTTGTCTCTCAAGGTGCGTCCACATTCCTGCAAGCCTTGGGAGCATATAGTTGTAGCGTGCCAGTTCCACCTGCATTTTCGCATAGGAGGTTTTGGCGCGTTGGGCGAATATTTCCAGAATGAGGCTCGTCCTGTCTATGACAGAACTTGATTTTATAACCTTTTCGATGTTTCTCTGCTGCATTCCTGTCAGTTCATCATCGAATATGACGTAGGCGATCTCGTTGTCTTCGCAGTATTGAGCGATTTCTTCCAGTTTTCCGCTTCTGATGTATGTCGCTTTTTCCGGTTTGTCAAGCCTCTGTATGAATTTCCTGTCCCCTGCAGCCCCTGCCGTTTCCGCAAGAAACTCCAGTTCTTCAAGATATTCGAGGACTTTGCGTTCATCGTCGTTCTGGCGGATTATTCCGACAAATACCGCTTTTTCTATTTTATTTTCTTCTGTCATAAGATCTGTTGCCGGGTTGTGGTACGCTTTGAAGTGAAAAAAGGCCATCCGGTTGGGGACGGCCTTTATTTTCTTTTTTTCAGTCTATCGGAGCTGGAAGATTACAGGGAAGGTGTAGGTTACCTTTACAGCGCGGTCACGCTGCTTTCCCGGCTTCCATTTCGGAGAACTTTGGACAACTCTTACCGCCTCTTTGTCGAGGGATGAGTCAACTCCTCTGAGCACCTTGACGTTGGTTACGGAACCGTCCTTCTCAACAGTGAACTGAAGGGTTACACGGCCCTGTACGCCATTCTCTTTGGCTATTTCAGGATAGACCACCCTGCTATTGACCCACTTGGAGAATTCGTTTGCGTCTCCACCGTTGAATGATGGTTTTTCCTCTACCAACTGGAAAGGAATCGCCTCTTCCTCTACGGTCTCTTCCACGACGTCTTCCACATAGTCCATAATCTCGACACCGAGATTGGCGTCGTCCTCAAGGCTCATGAAGTTGTCTTCAACCTTGATGTCGTCTTCCACGATATCGATCATATCTGAAAGAACCGGAATCTGAGGTGCTTCTGGTGGTGGTGGAGGGGTTTCCTGAGTGATAGGAACCATATCCTCAACTTCAACTACCGTCTCATCTGAGCCGAGATCCGCAAGTTGCTTCTCTCTTGTTCCATAGGAGAAAGCTCCCCAAACAAGAAGAAGGGCAGCAACGAGTCCTATCTCTGTAAAGAGCAGCCTTCTGTTCTCAAGATTGGCTTTTTCGCTTTTCTTTACTTCCATATTCTGTGATTATTTAACAAATCATTTTAGTGTTTCATTGGGTTTTCGATTCCCCAATAGGTTCTCAAAGGTATAAATAATAATTTTCATTTCAAATTTTTTGAATTAATAGTTGTAGATTTGTGAAAAAATACGGCTGATGATAAGGTACTTTTGTGAGGACATAAAGTTCGTCTTCAAAGACAAACTCGCCAACAACCGTTGGCTCAGGATGGTCGCAGGCAGTGAAATAAAGACATTGGGGGACATCTCAATCATTTTCTGTTCAGATAATTATATTCTTGATGTAAACTTGCGATATCTTCAGCACGACTATTTCACAGACATTATCACTTTCGATTATTGCGAAGGGAACCGTCTTTCCGGAGATCTTTTCATCAGCATCGATTCAGTACGTGAAAACGCACGTGAATTCGGAGTCGAGTTCGAAGAAGAACTCCATAGAGTGATTGTCCACGGTCTCCTTCATCTGATCGGGTACGACGACCACACTCCTGAAGAAGAGAAGTTGATACACTCCAAGGAAGATTATTACCTGGCGTTGAGGAGTAGTGTTTGAATATTTTTTAAATAATTATGCAGGATAGTTATGATGTAATAGTTATTGGCGGGGGCCACGCCGGCTGTGAAGCCGCTGTCGCTTCGGCAAACCTTGGATGTTCGACTCTTCTTATCAATGCCGATCTTCTGAGTTTTGCCCGAATGTCCTGCAACCCTGCCATCGGTGGAATCGCCAAGGGACAGATTGTCCGTGAGATTGATGCTCTTGGTGGAATGACGGGTCTGGTCACTGATGCCTCGACTCTCCAATTCAGGATGCTTAATCGTTCGAAGGGTCCGGCAATGTGGAGTCCCCGCTCCCAGTGCGACAAACAGACGTTTTCTTCCAATTGGCGAAAAATTCTCGAAACTCATTGTAAATTAGATATTTACGCTGATTTTGCAACAAGTTTCCTCTTTGAGAATTCAAAAATCAGCGGAGTCAAGACAACTACTGGGGCGATATTCAAGTCTCGGGCGGTTATTCTCTCTGCCGGAACCTTCCTGAATGGGCGGATGTTTATTGGACGCACTTGCTTCGAAGGCGGACGAATCGGAGAGTTGGCTTCTCACGGCTTGACCGAACAACTTGTCAGCCTCGGACTTCGGACAGGAAGAATGAAGACCGGAACACCTCCTCGAATCGACATCAACTCTGTCGATACATCAAGACTTCTCAAACAGCTCGGTGATGCTGAACCGGAGAGATTCTCATATTTGAGTATTCCTTCTTCAATTCAGGGGGCTGAATCCCAGATGCCTTGTTTTATCCTTCACACTAACGAGAAGGTTCACGATACTCTTCGCGGTGGGTTTCAAGATTCTCCAATGTTCACCGGCCTTATCTCCGGAAGGGGGCCGAGATATTGTCCTAGCATTGAAGACAAATTAAGGGTTTTTCCTGACAAGGATTCACATCAGTTGTTCCTTGAACCGGAAGGTCGCGATACAACGGAGTATTATCTCCAGCGTTTTTCTTCATCTCTTCCATTGCAGACACAACTTGACGCGTTGCATTCTATAGAGGGACTTGAGTATGCTAAGATTTTCAAGCCGGCTTATGCTGTGGAATACGATTATTTCGATCCGACTCAGCTGAAGCCGACTCTTGAATTGAAAAAAATCGAAAATCTGTTCTTTGCCGGACAGATAAATGGAACTACCGGCTACGAAGAGGCTGGCGCCCAAGGTATAATGGCGGGAATCAATGCTGCTCTCAAAGTTCAAGGGAGGGAACCTTTCCTGCTTCGACGCGACGAGTCCTATATCGGGGTTCTGATTGACGATCTGATTACGAAAGGAGTTGATGAGCCATACAGAATGTTCACATCCAGAGCAGAGTATCGCATTCTTCTACGACAGGACAATGCCGACTTCAGACTTACTGAAAAAGCTTATAAAATTGGACTTGCTTCAGATGAAAGGTATAACCTGATGCAGCGGAAATATGATTCGGTTCAGCAGTTAGGCGACTTTTGCGAGACTACCAATCTTCGTGCGGACAGCGTGAACGACTATCTTGAAACCTGTGGATCCACACCGCTCAACGAATCTAAAAGAATTTCAGACCTGGCTTCACGCCCTGAAGTATCGCTTGAAGAATTGTTGAAAATTGTTCCACGTGGAACAAAATATTCAAAAGAAGTGATAGATGCGGTCGAAATCGGAATAAAATACAAAGGCTATATTGATCGAGAAAAACTGATTGCTGAAAAGATTTCCCGCCTGGAAGATCTTAAGATTCCTGATGGCTTTGATTTTGACAAGGTCACAGGCCTGACCATCGAATGTCGGCAGAAATTCAACCGTTACCAGCCTCGGACCATAGCTCAGGCTTCCCGAATATCCGGGGTTTCGCCTGCCGATATATCTGTTCTTCTGGTCTATTTCGGACGATAATCATTGTTGTTCTACATCATCCGGAGGGCCGATTTGATGATTTCTTCGACTTTTGCGTCCGGTTTGTTTTTAAGGATTGCCTGTATAGCCTTGTTGACTGCAGGTTTTGCAAAACCAAGCATAACAAGAGCGCGAGAAGCCTCTTCGACCACTTCGCTGCGAGCAACTGTTCCACCGAAGATTTCTCCGGAGTCTGTTCCTTCACCTTTGACAATCTTGTCCTTCAGTTCAATAATCATCCTTTGAGCGCTCTTGATGCCAATTCCCTTGACACTCTTTATTCTTGCTACATCTTCGGACAAAATGGCCTGACGAATCTCCTCGGCAGACAAGGAAGAGAGCATCATCCTTGCGGAAGCCACACCGATTCCGGAAACGCTGATCAAAAGTTCAAACAATTCGCGTTCATCCTTTGTGGCGAAACCGTAGTATTCTTCCATATCCTCTCTAAGATAGTGAAAGATGTAAACGGTGGTCTCCTTCTTTTCCTGAAGAGCTTGATATGTCTGCAGGGAAATCTGAATGCTGTAACCAATCCCGTTGTTTTCAAGGATGATTTCTGCAGGGGAGAGTTCAACGATAGAGCCTTTGATGTAGTCAATCATATCTGTAAAGAATGTATTAGTGACTCAAAGTTACTAAATCTTTGACATTTTTAGTAAATTCGCAAACTTATGAAGGTTAATGAAATCAGACAAATGTTTCCGGCGCTGTCGCAGAATGTTTACGGCAAACCGTTGGTCTATTTCGACAATGCCGCGACCTCTCAGAGATTGGAAAGCGTTGTACGGAAATGGACAGATCTGGCTTGTGGACCCAATGCCAACATCCACAGGGCCGTCCACAGACTTGCTGCGGAGGCAACTGAAGAGTATGAAAGCACAAGAGACGCAGCCAGAGACTTCCTTAATGCAGAGAGTCGTGAAGAAATCGTTTTTACTTCCGGTACGACGGAGTCGATAAATCTCGTGGCTTTTTCTTTCGGAGAAACGTTTGTCAAAGAAGGAGATGAAATCATAGTTTCTGAATCCGAGCACCATTCCAACATTGTCCCCTGGCAAATGCTATGTGAAAGGAAGAAGGCTGTGCTGAAGGTCCTGGCGGTTGACGATGAAGGACACCTTGAATTGAACAAACTTAAAGCCTTGCTTTCTGAGAGGACAAAACTTGTAGCTGTGACTCAGATTTCCAATGTTTTAGGCATAGTTAATCCCGTTAAAGAGATTGTAAATACTTGTCATTCAATTGGTTGTGCTGTTCTTGTCGATGGAGCGCAAGGTGTTGTTCACTCTGGAATCGACGTTCGGGACACAGATTGCGACTTCTATGCTTTTTCCGGCCATAAACTTTATGCCGCTACAGGAACGGGAGTTCTTCACGGAAAGAAGAAATGGCTTGACAGAATGGCTCCGTACCAGGGAGGAGGGGAGATGATCTCCACGGTGAGTTTCTCAGGCACGACTTATGCTCCACTTCCAGAAAAGTTTGAAGCCGGTACCAGGAACATAAACGCAACTCCAACTCTGAAACCAGCTTTTGATTTTGTCAATGCGCTGAATGATAAAGAGCTGCAAGACTATCACGCTTCCGTTTCCGAATATCTGTACGATGCCTTGACCAGCAGGGAAAGGATAAGGATATACGGGGTTCCACGTGGAACAGAAAGCAAGATTGCCCTGTATTCATTCTCAGTCGAGGGAGTTCACCACGAGGATCTTGCCCTAATCCTCGACAAGATGGGGATAGCTGTACGCTCAGGCCAGATGTGCGCAGAGCCGATTATGGATCGCTTTGGGGTTTCTGGAATGCTGAGAGCGTCCCTTGCTCCTTATAACACTATGGAGGAGGCTGAATTTTTTATAAGATCCCTCGACAAAGCAATAGAGATGTTGGTTTAAATTTTTGTAAATGAACACAATAGAAGAGGCGAAACAGGCTGTGATTGAGGATTTCTCGATGTATGATGAATGGCTCGACAAATACGAGTATCTCATCGACTTGGGAAAGAATCTGGATGTTTATCCTGAAGAGGAAAAGACGGAGGACAAACTGATCAAAGGTTGCCAGTCCAGAGTCTGGCTTGACTGGATAATGGAGGACGGAAGACTTTTCTTCAGGGCGGACAGCGATGCTATCATCACGAAGGGAATCATTTCTCTTCTCATCAGCGTGTATTCCGGACGCAGACCGCAGGAAATTGCCGGGGATGATTTCAGCTTCATAAACGAAATCGGTCTGAAAGAGAATCTTTCTCCTACGAGAGCGAACGGTCTGGTGTCAATGATCGACACAATCAAAACCGCAGCCATAGAAAACAGCAGATGAAAAATGGGAATATTCAATAAAGACAAAGAAGAACAGGAAGTCCTGACTGCAGAGGATGCAAAGGAACTCGCCCCTTATTATGATAATGTGGTGCTTGCGATCAAGCAGGTTTATGATCCTGAAATACCGGTCAACATCTATGATCTGGGCCTTATTTACGAGCTAGTCATAAACAAGAAGCACGAAGTCTATATCAAGATGACTTTCACCGCGCCTAACTGCCCGATGGCGGATGAAGTCCTTGCGGAACTAAACAAGAGTGTCCTTGATGTACCGGGTATTACAGCCTGCAACGTGGATTTGGTTTTTGAGCCAGCCTGGGACCAGAGCATGCTTTCGGACGAAGCCCGCCTGGAACTTGGAATAGACGATGTAGAAAGAGGTTGAGATGGCATTCGTCAACATTTATTTTTCTCTCGGAAGCAATCTTGGGGATCGTGAAAAAAACATAGAAGAGGCGTTGAGACGAATGGATGATGCCCTCGGAGTGCATTATATCTCGCTTTCAAGGCTTATCGAAACCAGGCCGATGGGGTTCTCGGGAGGAAAATTTCTAAATGCCGCGGTTCTATACCGCGTCTTCAGACCAGAGGAAGGTGCGGAAGCAGATGCAATCGAAATTCTTGATAAGGTCAAGGCGGTCGAAATGGAAATGGGCAGAACAGATAGACCGGAATTTGACAGCTCCGGCAACCGCATATACCGATCCAGAATCATCGACATCGACATTCTCTTTTACGGCTCCGAGCGAATAAATATTCAAAGATTGACCATTCCTCACAAGGACATCGAGAACCGCCCTTTCGTGATGATTCCTTTGTTGGAGATAGCTAAACCATCGTTAAAGGAGGCCTTCCCGGAATATTTCCAGAATAAAATGACTATCTTTGTCAGTTGTACCAAAAGGAACTAAAAATAATAAGAAATAATTATGACACAGGACGAACTTTTCAAGGTGCTGGTAGCGCATTGCAAGGAGTACGGATTCATTTTCCCTTCAAGCGAGATTTATGACGGTCTTGCCGCCGTTTACGATTACGGCCAGAATGGTGTTGAACTGAAGAACAACATCAAGAACTACTGGTGGGCAGCGATGACCAGGCTCAACGAGAACATAGTGGGCATTGACTCCTGTGTCTTTATGCACCCGAAGACATGGGTCGCTTCAGGCCAC
>CAYFVE010000002.1:0-34790 GCA_964346605.1 uncultured Muribaculaceae bacterium
AGGAGTCCGGCGAGGGACAGCCTCAGTTCATATACGAGATAGCAGACAACAACTACGAGAAGCCCATTGTCAAACGCGCTCTTCCTTATCTCTCCAACCATCTTTCAAAGCGGGAGGGAGTACTCGGAACCTACCTGGAGCTGAACAAGGACCTCGTTCCTTCAATCCGGATCCGTTATGCGGCCCCGATGACCGCCGAGCGCCTCTGGGAACTCATTACCATGGACAAGTGGACCATCACTTACAGCGATGACGACGTCCGTGAGGAAGGTGCCCGTCTCTCATTCAAGACTCCTGGAGTCAGCTTCCCGGCAGAGGAACTTCATCCATAGAGCCGTCGGCATTCCGTGACGCATACATCATTGAATTACAGCCGATTACAGAAATCACCCCTCCAGAACCAGAGAGGCGAATTTTTATAATATATTGATTATCAAGAGCTAAGCCGCCACCCCACAAAAAAAGTGGCTGGCCAAAATGGTCAGCCACCTTAAAGCGGAGAGAACGAGATTCGAACTCGTGATACGGTTACCCGTATGCAGGTTTAGCAAACCTGTGGATTCAGCCACTCTCCCACCTCTCCGGGTCCTTGGCTGAAGGGTTCTGTCAAACCTCTTCGGTTGCGTTGGATTGCAAAGATACAAAAAAAACTTGGTTTGCAACTTTCCTTATGAATATTCTTTCCATTTGGCTTACACCTCCACTATTACCGGACGGCAGCCGCATTCAGGAAGAAACTTTTCCAGAAGGTCTGAAGTAAGAATCTTGATGAAGCAGACAGGAGTCCCATCGGTGCAGCAAAAATATTCATTATCAAGCACTTCCTTGTCGATGACAAAGGTTACTTCACTGGTACTTTCCAGCGTTGCGCTTAGAATTGTCGCGGCTCCACGTTCCGTCCCAGCCAATTTCATCAGCGTCTCGGTTGAAGCGAAAGAAACTCGCGGAACACCAAGCGCCCGGCCGAAGTCTTTCGTTACGAAGGGCTTGTCTCCTCTGGTCACGAAAAGATAGAAAAGCGTCTGCTGCCTGTTGCATAGAAGGATGGTCTTGACTGTCTTCGCATCCAGAGCCCTGTCGATATTGAGGCAATCCTCCATAGTTATTCCAGGATCCGAATCAACCCTCCGGAAATGAATATCCAGCCGTTCAAGGGTCTCATACACCCTCTCTTGGAGCGGCGTCTTGAACTCCGGAGGCGGAGTAGAGAGTATTCTGCTGGTGTAAAACATCCTACTGAAGCATCAGGGTCAGGGCGATGAAGTCCTCTACACCGAGGCGTTCGGGACGCAGATCAAAGACGGGATTTACGGACAAAGGCTCAGTCTTCAGGGCGAGAAGCGGCTTAAGCGAGTTGCGCAGTGTCTTTCGGCGCTGACCGAAAGCAGTCTTGACGACGGTGCGGAAAAACTTCTCGTCGCAACCAAGTTCAGTGCGGGAGTTGCGGGTCAGCCTTATGACCGCAGACTGGACCTTCGGTGGCGGATTGAAGGAGCCGGAACCGACCGTAAAGAGATATTCAATGTCGTACCAGGCTTGGAGGAAGACGGACAGGATGCCGTAGGTCTTGGTGCCCGGCTTTTCGGCTATGCGCTCCGCGACCTCCTTCTGAATCATACAGACAACCTCAGGAATACGATCCTTATGGTCCAGGATCTTGAAGAATATCTGCGAGGAAATGTTGTACGGGAAATTTCCTATAACTGAATATTCACCCCGAAACACGGACTCGAGGTCCATCTTCAGAAAGTCCCCTTCGATGAGGTTGCCTTCAAGCTGCGGGAAATGTTTCTTCAGGTATGTCACCGATTCGCTGTCGATCTCTATGACCTTCAGGTTCTTTTTATCCAACATATACTGGGTCAGAACCCCCATTCCCGGCCCCACCTCAAGGGCGTCATCGCCCCTGAGGGCTCCGACGATGTCCCGCGCGATGCTCTGGTCAGTAAGAAAATGCTGCCCGAGAGCCTTCTTTGCTTTAACTTCCATGCGGAGAACTCCGCATCAGCAATGTCGGACAGACTGTGACTCTCGCCGGTTGGGTGCAGAGGTCAAGGAAACTCGGCGGAATGACTTTCATCGATCTTCGCGACCGTTATGGCATCACACAGTTGGTTGTAGAGGCGGATGCAAACGCCGCCCTTGTCGAGGCAGCCACATCCCTGGGCCGTGAGTTCGTCATCCAGGCCATCGGTGAAGTGGTGGAGCGCCAGAGCAAGAACGCAAAGATGCCTACCGGTGAGATAGAGATAAGGCTTGAACAGATCAACATCCTGAACAAGTCCGCAACTCCTCCGTTCACAATCGAAGAGGAGAGCGACGGAGGAGAGGACATTCGCGCGAAGTACAGGTACCTTGACCTGCGCCGCGGTCCGCTGCAACAGGCTCTTGCCCTAAGGCACAGGCTCGCGCAGGAGATCCGCACATATCTCGACTCACAGAACTTTATGGAGATAGAAACTCCGTACCTCATAAAGTCCACTCCTGAAGGAGCGCGCGACTTCGTTGTCCCTTCAAGGATGAACCCTGGCCAGTTCTATGCCCTTCCCCAGTCTCCACAGACTTTCAAGCAGCTTCTGATGGTCGCGGGCTATGACCGCTACTTCCAGATTGTGCGCTGCTTCCGTGACGAGGACCTCCGGGCAGACCGTCAGCCTGAGTTCACACAGATCGACTGCGAAATGAGTTTCGTCGAGCAGGAGGATGTCCTGAATATGTTCGAGGGAATGATGAGGAAGATGTTCAAAAACGTTCTCGGAGTTGATATCCCTGACCCAATGCCCCGGATGAGCTGGTACGATGCAATGGAAAAGTATGGTTCAGACAAGCCTGACATACGCTTCGGAATGACCATCCACGAGATCACAGGAAAGGTGAAGGGGAAGGGCTTTTCAGTTCTGGATGATGCCGCTTACGTCGGCGCTATCGCCGTTCCGGGAGCCTCCGAATATACCCGCAAGCAGATTGATGAATTGACAGAATGGGTCAAGAGACCACAAGTCGGCGCAAAGGGACTGATCTACATCAAACTTGGAACAGACGGTTCTGTCAAGTCTTCGATAGACAAATTCTACTCTCCTGAAGAGTTGAAGGCCATTGCCGAGGCTGTCGAGGCAAAGGACGGAGATATGGTTCTGATGATGAGCGGAGACAACAACCGCAAAGTACAGAATATGCTGGGAGTTCTGCGTATCGAGATGGGCAACCGCCTCGGACTTCGTGACCCGAAGGTGTTCGCTCCGCTATGGGTCGTTGACTTCCCCCTTCTTGAGTGGAGCGAGGAGGACGGGCGTTTTTATGCGATGCACCACCCGTTCACTTCTCCAAAGCCAGAGCATATCGACTGGTTCAACAGCAACCGGAAGGAGGATCTTGAGAAAGTCTGCGCCAACGCCTACGATTTCGTGCTGAACGGTACTGAACTCGGCGGAGGCTCAATCAGAATCCACGACGCGGAAGTCCAGAAAAGGATGTTTGAAGTCCTGGGCATCGGTCCAGAGGAGGCTGAATACAAGTTCGGCTTCATCATCAACGCCTTCCAGTACGGCGCTCCTCCTCACGGAGGTCTCGCCTTCGGCTTCGACCGGATCTGCGCGCTTTTCGCCGGCAAGGACACTATCCGTGACTTCATCGCTTTCCCTAAGAACAACCAGGGCCGCGATGTGATGATCGACTCCCCTTCCGGTATCGACCAGGTCCAGCTCGACGAACTCAATATCGAGATCAGACGTTCTATCGGATAAAGACGAAGATGTAGTACATCATCAGACCGGAAGCGAGGAGCTTGATGCCGGTCCCGAAGAAGAAGCCCAGAAGGGCTCCGAGGGCGGACCTCATCGAATCGAAACCGTTTTTCCTTGAGACCAGACATTCAGCCAGGAAGGCCCCGGCCAACGTTCCAAGGATGATTCCAACCGGAGGGATGAACATTCCTGCGAAGAGACCTATCAGGGCGCCTCGTCCGGCGGCCTTGCTGCCGCCTGTGATGCGGGTGAAATACGCCGGCACTACATAGTCGATCACACTGACCACTATGGTGATCGCCAGCCAAACAAGAAGGAAAGTCAGCGACATAGGGTCGCCCCCTCCATCGGTCCCGCTGCCCCAGAGGAAAAGCAGCAGCAGTCCGGCCCAACTGACCGGAGGGCCGGGAAGGCCAGGGATTATGCTGCCTGCGATACCGATGAGACCTGCAAGAATCGCCAGAATAATGATAACAGCCGTCATTCGGAACGATATGTCAACTCACCGAGCCATTGCGCTTTCGACATCGTCCGGAAGAATCGGAAGACGGTTTGGACCGGTGCGGCGGGCGCCGTCAGCAGTGACCAGAACATCGTCTTCGAGACGGATGCCGCCGAAATCGTAGTAGCCTTCCAATCTCGTAAAGTTGACGAAGTCCTTGCCGGTGCCTTCGCTTCTCCATTTTTCTATGAGCGCAGGAATGAAGTATATTCCCGGTTCATCTGTGATGACATTGCCCGGAACGAGCCTGCGGGCCATTCTCAAGCTGCCCAGGCCGAGTTGGCCGGAGCGCTTCTGGTCCGGATCGTAGCCGACCAGATTCTCTCCGAGATCCTCCATATCGTGGACATCCAGACCCATATTGTGGCCGAGTCCGTGCGGCTGGAACAGACCTGCGATGCCTTCCGCGACCATAGCGTCAAGGTCTCCCTTTACAAGCCCGAGTTGTGAGAGGCCGTCGAGCATCTGCCTTGCGACCGCCAGATGGACATCCCTGTACGCAACTCCCGGCTTCGTCAGACTGAATGCAAGTTCATTGCAGTCGCAGACAATCTGGTAAACCTCTCTCTGCTTCTGAGTGAACTTTCCCGAAGTCGGATATGTCCTTGTGAAATCGGAAGCATAGTGCATATTGTTTTCTGCCCCGGCATCTATGACCAACAGTTTACCTGGTTCTATAACTTTGTCGTACAAGTGGTTATGGAGGGTTTCCCCGTGTTGGGTGAGAATGGTAGGGAATGATACGCCCCACCCCTTGCACAAGGTGACGGCTTCCATCTTGCCGACAATCTCCTGCTCCACAATCCCAAGCCTGACACTGTCGCGCGCTACTGTGTGCTGCTCCTGACCGAGGGCGCCCGCATCGTCCAGCTGTTCAATCTCGCACTGCTCCTTGACAAGCCTCATCGAGACAACAGCCTTGACAAGCTCCTCTGACGCGTGCTTTCCGTCATGCTCCTCCATAGGCGCCACCATGCCGACTTTATCCACTGGAATCCCGACAAGGGACGCAAGTTTCATCGCATTGTAGTACCTGCTTGGAGGAAGGAAATGGACTCTCCTTCCGCTCGCAAGTGCCTTGCCTACTTCAACTTCCAGTCTTCCGTACGGGGCGGAATCCGCTACACCGACCTCCGCCGCCTTGGAGGCCACCGAAGGTTGAGGACCCATCCAGATGATGTCGTCCATGTCAATATCATCGGCATAAATCGTTTCCTCAGCCGTATCAAGATCGATGACCGCTGCGTAACGAGGTTCATCCAGACCGAAATAGTAGAGCCAGGAAGAGTCCTGACGGAATTTATAGGCATTGTCCTTGTACTGGGCGGCCGCTTCGACATTACCGATGAAAAGGGCGATTCCGCGCTTCCCCTGAGGAGCTGTACCTGCCATCTTCCCCAACAGGGTCCTGCGCCTTGAGATGTAGATTTCCTTTGCAAACATATTTTCAGATTTCATTTTATAGTCGTGTTCTGACAAATTTAACAATTTGGCCGGACTATTGAAATACTGCCGACAAAGTATTATATTTGTTCATCTTGTTTATTAACTATGCTTAAATTCATTCTTATCTGCGCACTGGTCGGTGGATTGATCGGTCTGGTGTTCTCCCATAGCGGAGATGGAGCAAAAGGATTTACAGAGGGCGCCAAGAAGGGAATCGGCTGTGGTTGCGGCTGCGTGACGGTCTCAATCATCCTTCTCCTGCTCCTCTTTCTCCTGATTATAGGGATAGTGTCAATCTGATAATAACCTCACATATAATATTCACTAAAATCTCTTTACAATGATAGGAAGAACTGACACTCTGGTGAAGGAAGCCAAGGAAATCCTCGAATGGGACATCCTGAAGTTCTGGTCAGGTATGCAGGACCCTCGCGGAGGATTCTACGGAAAGATTGCCGAAGGCCTTGTCGCAGACAAGGACGCTGACAGGGAGGAGCAGTTGAACGCTCGTCTCCTCTGGGCTTTTTCCAACGCCTGCAGGCTGTTCAAAAAGAAGGAATACCTGATGCCTGCAATGAACGCCAAAGACTATTTCATCGAGCATTTCCTTGACCACAAGTACGGCGGAGCCTTCTCCTATGTCGATTCCTGGGGAGAAAAGAAGGACACCGACGCGAATCTCAGCAACCAGGCGCTCGCCATCTACGCCCTCAGCGAGTATTACGGCGCGACCAAGGATGACGATGCCCTGAAGCAGGCCGTCAATCTCTACAAGATCGTCGAGAAGGAGTTCCACGATCTGGAACTGGGCGGCTACTACGAGACCTGCCTGCGCGACTTCACCCTCAAGGACGACTCCAAGGTGGCTTCCTCGCACCTTTATCTTCTCGAAGCCTATGCCAACCTTTACCGCGTATGGAGAGACGAATCCCTCCGCGGCGTGATCGCCGATCTTCTGGATGTTATCGTCACGGAATTCTACAACCCTCAGACCTGCCATATCGAGCGGAAGTTCACAAAGGACTGGAATATGTCACCGAGCGGATGTATGTACGGCCTTGACCTTGAAGCATCCTGGTCTGTGCTGGACGCGGCCTATGCCATAGAAGACATAGACGAGATCAATCACGTCAAGGGAATATGCGCGAAACTCTACAAGTCCGGAATGGACGGAATGGAGGGGGAAAGCGGCTACGTGGCTTTCGGGAAGGATTCCGACGGCGAAGCGGACACCAGGATGGAACCTTGGGTGCAGGCAGAAGCCATGATTGCCAATCTCTGCGCCTGGAAGTATCAGAGCTGCCCTGAAGGGGCGGACTACGCGCTGAGGATATGGGACTTCACCAAGACACATCTGGGCGACACGGTTGATACGATTGCATTCAGGATGTATCCCATGCACGACGCCCGCGCCTGCGTCCACATTATGAATCTGTTCAGATAATAAAGCACATTATGGCCCGCGAATAATCGCGGGCTGATTTTCTATGACACATAACCTGTCCAACTTCCTTAAGGAAATCGGAAACTTCATCCCCAAGGAAAGAATCTACACTGACGTACTCAGGCGTTTCGCCTGGGGCACCGATGCCGGTTTCTACAGACTGACGCCGCAGGCAGTCATTCGTTCAGACAATGAATCAGAAGTTTCAAATCTGCTTCGGGCTGCGTCGGAGCACAAGGTCGCCGTCACTTTCAGAGCCGCCGGAACCAGCCTCTCCGGACAGTCGATAAGCGATTCCGTTCTGATCGTCGCAGGGAAGCATTGGGAAAAGTACAGTGTCGCGGAAGATCTTAAAAGCATCACTCTAGAACCGGGGATCGTCGGCTCCAGGGTGAATGACATCCTGAGACCTTCAGGGAGGAAATTCGGCCCGGATCCGGCCTCGATAGGAAGTTGCATGGTCGGGGGAATCGTGATGAACAACGCCTCCGGGATGAGTTGCGGGACTCACGCCAATTCAGACAGGGAACTTCTGAGCGCAAGAATTGTCTTTGCTGACGGAACTGTGCTGGACACCGGAGATCCGAAATCAAGGGAATCATTTTCCGAAACCCACAGGGATTTTCTTGAGAGGCTCTCGGCGATTAGAGAAGAAGTCATTTCAGACAACGAACTCACGGAAAGGATAAAGTACAAGTACTCGATAAAGAATGTCACGGGCCTGAACATCTTTCCCTTCGTGGCTTTCGAAGATCCTTTCGATATCCTCCCGCATCTTCTGGTGGGATCGGAAGGGACTCTGGCATTCCTGAGTCAAGTGACGATGAAGACTCTCCCGATTGCTCCCCTGAAGGCAAGCGCGATGATCTACTTCGGGAGCATCCGGGAGGCGGCGGAAGCTGTCGTGGCAATGAAGAAATCCGTCGGACCGGGGATAATCAATGCGGCAGAACTGCTGGACAGGCGTTCGCTGCTTTCCGTAGAGGATCCGATGCTGAAGGAATATCCTGATGCGGACCTGACCGCTGTCCTCACAGAAACCACAGCCTCCAACCAAGAGGATATGGACGCCAACATCCGCAGGATCACTGAAGCCCTTGACGGTTTTCCGATTCTCCGCGGGATCGGAGACGGGCCTGTGTTCACAAGCGATCCGAAGGAATATTCAAAGTTCTGGACAATCAGGTCGGGAATTTTCCCGAAGGTGGGCGGAATGAGGAGGGAAGGCACTACTTGCCTCATCGAAGACGTGGCCTTCCACATAGAGGATCTGCCTCAGGCTACAGCCGATCTTTCGGCCCTGTTGGACAAGCACGGCTACGATGATTCCTGCATATACGGCCACGCCCTTGAAGGCAACTTCCATTTCATCATTAACCAGTCGTTCGATTCCGAGTCGGAGGTGAAGCGCTACGATGCGATGATCCGCGATGTCGTGCGGATGGTGGTCGGGAAATACGACGGCTCATTGAAAGCGGAGCACGGCACAGGCCGCAATATGGCCCCTTTCGTCAAATACGAATGGGGTGAAAAGGCGTTCGAAGTGATGAAGAAGGTAAAGGATCTTTTCGATCCGGAAGGGATTCTGAATCCAGGAGTTATCTTCAATGACGATCCGGAATGCTTTCTGAAGGATCTCAAGGCGTTGGGATCCGGCAGATGCATCGAATGCGGCTTCTGTGAGGTT
This sequence comes from uncultured Muribaculaceae bacterium, assembly GCA_964346605.1. GTDB lineage: Bacteria > Bacteroidota > Bacteroidia > Bacteroidales > UBA932 > Cryptobacteroides. The sequence continues at coordinate 8,823 of CAYFVE010000002.1, forward strand.
AACTGCGTCTCCTGCGGGCTGACGCTCTCACCGAGGACAAGGATTGCAGTCCAGAGGGAAATTATGCGGCTGAAGGTCCTCAAGTCTCCGGCATCTGAAGATATCACCCGTCTGAAGGCTCTGGAGAAGGGATATGACTATTATGGCGACCAGACCTGCGCCGCCGACGGTCTCTGTTCGACCTCTTGTCCTATGGGTATCAATGTGGGTGACCTGACCCACCAGATAAGAGAGATGAACATCAAAAAATCCTCTCTAAGATATAAGTTGTGGGCCGGGGCGGCGAACCGCTTCCCTGCCGCAAAGGGAGGTATCCGCACAATCCTGCGGTTCGCCTCCCTCGGGAACGCTGTACTTGGCGACAAGAAGATGGCGGGATTGTGCCAGACGCTCCACAAGCGGCTGAGTATTCCATTATGGACGCCATCGATCCCTTTGGCCTACAAGGTCCCGAAGAAGATTTCAGAACAGCCGAAGAATGAAGATCTGAAGGTAGTTTATTTCCCGTCTTGCCTTAATCAGATGATGGGACTGGCGCCAGGACAGCAAAGCCGGCACATAGTGGAAAAGCCTTTGGTTGAAGAGATGGTGTCGCTGCTGAACAAAGCCGGGTACGAAGTGGTCTTCCCGGAAAAGATGGACAGCCTATGCTGCGGTATGATGTGGGAAAGCAAAGGAATGCCTGACCTTGCGGACAAAAAATCCTCGGAACTTGAAAGCGCCCTGTGGAAAGCTTCTGAAGAAGGCCGCTTCCCCATCCTGTGCGACCAGAGCCCGTGCCTTCACAGAATGAAGCAGAAGATGAAGTCCCTTAATCTCTACGAGCCTGCGGAGTTCATCCTGACCTTTCTGAATGACAGGCTTGAGTTTCACCCTTCTGACACCCCGGTCGCTGTCCATCTTACCTGTTCGACCAGGCTGATGGGAGTCTCCGACAAGATGATTGAACTAGCCCGCCTGTGCTCAACGAACGTTGTCGTTCCGGAAGGTGTGGGATGCTGCGGCTTCGCCGGGGACAAGGGGATGACTCATCCCGAACTGAACGAATACGCCTTGAGAAAACTCAAGGCGCAGGTAAAGGATATTCCGGCAGGCTATTCGAACTCCCGCACTTGCGAGATCGGCCTGAGTTCCAACTCGGGCATTCCTTATGTGTCTGTCGCTTATCTGGTGAACAGTCACACCACAGCCAAGTAGGACGGCCTACTTTTCAATGTATTTCTTCTTGAGAATCGAGTAGGAAATGATCCTCCCTATTTTTTCACCTGTTGTCTCGAGGCCGTCTCCCATCAGGTTGCAGAAAGTGCCGAAGCGGCCGCCCTTGTCATAGAGATTCTCAACCCTTGCGATTGCCTTGCCCTCCGAATCCGTGACTTCGAAGTTTGAAATCACGTTGCCGCGGTCATCCACATTGATGATCTCCACCTCTATGGTGTAGTTCTGGGCGTCAGTCTTGACCGCCGCCTTGCGGGTAAGCTTGAGAGTCTTGTTCAGGCCACGATAGAACCTTTCAGATGTTTCCATTTTGATCTGCTCCCAATCCGAATTGTCAGCAGCGAATTCTTTTTCCGGGACAAGCTTGTATATGCCGTTATCGAAATCGACGTAGGCATCCAAAAGCGTCTCGTCCTTAAGTTCATCGAATGAACCTTTGACTTTCAGTTCCTGAGCTCTGATTGCCATAGGCATCAAAGCGACAAAAAGCATCAGTAGAATCTTCTTCATCATATCTGTGATTTTTAGTGATTATTCAAAACCACGTAAGAAGACAACAAACGCTGTGCCTTAATCGGAAATCTTATTGCCCCAACAAGTGGCGTTCAAGGATTTTTCTGTGCCAGCATAGACGAATGTAACATTGCGAGGAGAGTTCTCCCAATCGAGTTAACGCTCTACACATACGATGACGTCTCCTGGCATAAGCTGTTTTTTATCAGCATTATAACGCCATTTCCCAGTCAGGGCACCGCTCATCGTCCCGTCTTTCTTGAGGACCAGTTCAGCGGACCTGTCCTGCTTGCCGTAGTCGTACTTGAGATTGATGTGTTCCCACTTCCCGGCGAGGGAGTCCGCGGTGATCTTTCCGTAGTCCGGAACAGCGGTATAGCGTTCCGGAAGAGCGATCGGCCAAAAATCCACCTGCAGTATTCATATATCCACAGACACGTTTCAGGTGTCCGTGCAGACATAATCAATCTATCTCGGAATTCCTTATTTATTCAAGGAGTTTGACTTCAGATAGGACTCGAAATCCGACTTGTACGCCTCGGCAACGTGCAGCAGGATATCCCCGACACTAACATCCAGGGTGCCGCTGACCGCCGTGATCTTGTCCAAGGCAACGATAGTGGACTTGTGGATCCTCATAAAGGATGACTTCGGGAGCATCTGCTCCACTCCTTTCATCGTGATGTGGGTGACCATAGGGAACTTCACTCCGCGGACATAGAACATCACATAATCCTTCATACCGCTGACATAGAGGATGTCCTCAAGCATAACCTTCTTCATAGACCCGTCAACCTTGATGAAGACATAGTCCTTTTCCTGAGGCTGTCCGGCCGAAGCGGCTTCAGCCGCCTTCTTCATATCGAACCAGGTCTTAGCCTTATCGCAAGCCTCGATGAACTTCTGGTACCGGATAGGCTTCAGCAGAAAATCCAGAGCCGATACCTCATAACTCTCGAAAGCATATTCCTTGAAGGCAGTCGTGAAGATGATCTTCGTGTTCTCCGGAATCATATGGGAGAGTTCCATCCCGTCCAGATCAGGCATCTGAATGTCCAGAAAAACAAGCTGAGGCTTTCTCTCCTTGATCTCGGCCAAGGCTTTGACAGGATCATTGAAGGTGGCTTCGAGTTCAAGATACGGAGTCCTGTGGACGAAGTTCTCAAGCATCTTCACAGCAAGAGGCTCGTCATCGACAACTATGCAGCGGATTTTATTCATTCATAAAGTTCTTTAAAACGACTGTCGCAGTATAGACGTTCCCGTCAACTGACTGGGAGTACTCGTACTTCCCCGGATAGATCAGGTCCAGACGCTTTCTGAGATTCTCCAGACCGATACCGGATCCTATGTGATCCGAGCTTTGGGACTCCTGTATGGTATTGCTGCAGGTGAAGCGAAGGTCATCTCCGACGATGCTCTGCTTCATCTTTATCAAGGACTCGTGGCGGACATTGGTTCCGTGTTTGAAAGCATTTTCAATCAATGAAATGAACAGAAGGGGCGCGATCTTCCGGTCTCCGTCCGGACATTCGAAATCCTCCTCAACGGTCGTCATCTCATTGCAGCGGAGTTTCATCAGAGAAATGTAGTCCTTCATAAAATCCACTTCTCCCGAAAGCGGGACTTTCTCGTGATTGCTCTCATAAAGTTCGTAACGGAGTAGGTCGGACAACTGGCCAATGCTGTCCTGAGCCTTGTCCGGGTCGATCTGTGTAAGGGAGGAAATGTTGTTCAGGGTATTGAAGAGGAAATGGGGATTCAACTGGTATTTGAGCCAGTTGAGTTCCGCCTCAGTGGCCTTCTGCTGGGCATCGCGAAGATTCGCCTGCGCATCCGCGAGCCTGATGGAGTTCCTTGCTCCTATGGCAAGGGCTACACAGAGGGAATGCAGGGTCATCATCACCAGGGCATAGCCCAGCCCCATCCAGAGAACTCCCTCCCATCCTATGGCATAAACCGCTGCTTCCGGGATTCTGCCGGGGTGGACATACAGGAGTACATCCATCCCCACAATCAGTATCAGATTCAGGAGGAAAAAGATTACCTTATGCTCCTTGAAATACAGATGCGGCACAAGGCCGAAATAATTGATCATATACACGACGAACATCGGCACTGTGTAGAACAGGGTGTTGCCGAAGATCAAGCGTGCTATCCCCATATCCCTTGAGACCAGCGCCCCCGTCAGGGCCGGGACCAGAAAGACACAGAGCCAGAGAAGGCTCTGTGTCAATATCATGAATTTGCTCTGCTGATTGTCTTTCATCTGAATTACTGTGGCTTATCGCAAATATAATCATTTTATCACATTCCGCCGCCGCTCATCATCGTTCCGCTCAGAGACTCCGCTGTGCTGGTGCTGTTCAGGACATCGTCATTCTCGATTGTCCTTCGGGTTGACTTGACGCCGCCGCGGCTCTGTTTTCCGAACGACCAGCTTATGTTGAGTGAAATCTGGCTCATCGGGATTGTGTTCGTCATATTGTTGATGAAGTCTTTTCCGCTTGTACAGGACTTCATCTCAAGAGTCTTCCCTGTAAGAGGGAGGGTTCCCATAAGGCTGAAGCTTAGCTTGTCATCCAGGAATGACTTGGTGACACCGAGGGTTGCGAGAGAGATCCCTGTGTTCCATCCCTGGAGGGAATATGTCTTCCCGGTGTTGATCAGGTTGGCGCTCAGGCGGAAGTCTCCGGGAAGAGTCTGCTGCAGGCCGAGCATCACATTGTAGCTCAATCCACTGTTGCTCTGGTCGAGGATTTCGCTGCTGAAGACAGAGTAGTTAGCGCCGCCGTTCACATAAATCCTTGTCTTGGAAGTCGCGCTCCAGTTGGCGAATAGATTCAGGCCGGTAACGCTGCTCTTCACGATGTTGCCGAAAGTGGAGTTCAGCAGGTTGTCGGCATCGAAGAAACTGTACTGGGATATTCCAGACGGGCTCAGGGTTTCACGAAGGGTCAAATTGAGCATAAACTTCGGGGTGAACATATTATAGACGAGGTTTATGTTGTGGCCCTTTTCAACGTCGAGTCCGGTGTTGCCGTAACTCAGTGAGGTAGGGTCGGTGCGATCAACGTAAGGATTGAGATAGCTTATGCCGGGACGGCTGATCCTGAGGTTGTAGGAGAGACCGATGTTCTGGGTCTGGGAGAGGTTGTACTGGATGCTTGCTGTAGGCACGAGCACGCCGTAGTCTGTGCCGAAGTTGTGGCCGCCGACGGTTGAATATTCAATTTCCTGCCAAGTATGCTCATAGCGTACACCGCCCTTGAGGGATATGCTTCCTAGAGTCGATGAGAATTCGGTGTAGATGGCTCCGATTCTGTTGAAGAAGTCATAGTCTATGCTTCCCGCTTCGTTGAGTGTCCAGTCACTGCCGTTCCAGAGGTAGTAGTTCTCGTCTGACGAGTTGTGACGGTTCAGGAATTTGACACCTGTGCTGAGAGTTGAGGCCTTGCCCAGAGGAGTCGTGAAGTCGATCTGGAATGTGTTGTCGGTGGAACCGGTCTTCCCTTCCGTTTTTCTGTTCGTCAGATCGAGACCTGCTATCGTGCTGCCACCGAAAAGATTTGTAGAATTCGAAACAGAAGGGCTGCCTGCGAACTGATAGGAAAAGGTGATCATCCTGCCAGGAGCCTCCGCCCAGTTGTGCTGGTAATCGATGCTTCCGGTTATGTTGCTCTGCGTGCTTCCGGTATCGAGATCCAGCACATAGGAACCCAGAGGCATGGAAGTGGTCGATGAGCCGATGTTGGTCGATCCGAAGTGCATCAGTCCGGCGGTAGCGGAAACAAGATCGTTGCCGCTAATTTCATAGCTTGCACTCAAGTTGCCCATAGCCATAGGCATTGTCATTTCAGACTCGCTGTGGGTGCTTGTGGTGAGGTTGCCTTCCGGGGTGATCTGAATCCTCTCGACATCGTTCCCGGTGCCGCCCATCTTGTTGTACATAGCATTGCCGTTGAGGCTCCAGGAAAGTTTGCCCTTCTGCTCGCTGACGAAGACTCCGCCGCCGCCGCCGCGTGTAGATGCCATACCGCGAATCGTACCATAGAGTCCGTCCGCCACGCTTGCGCCTCCGGTAGCCTCCCTGTTGGTTGTGATGTTGAGCACGCCGCCCACACCTTCAGCATCGTACTTGACACCGGGATTGGTGATTACCTCTATGTTCTTGACCGCACTTGCAGGCATCATCTTGAAAATCTGGGAAGGATTGCTGCTGAACATCTGGCTAGGCTTTCCGTCCACGGTCACCTGGAAGCTGCTGCTGCCGTTGACTGAAATGTTGTCTTGACCGTCAACGGTGACCATAGGAACCTTGCGGAGCATATCCAGAACGGTGCTTGTCTTGGAATCCACGTCCTCCTCTACATTATATGTCATCTTGTCCACGTCCATCTTTACGAGAACACGCTGTGCGGTGACCTTTGAAGACTTGAGGGTCCTTACATCGTCCCTGGCGAGGATCACGCCGATGTCGAGAGTGTCCTGTCCGCTGAGAATGAAGGACTTATAGGCATCCATCCGGCCCATGTTGCTAAAAACTACCTTATACTCTCCCTCGCCGGTGAGAGCCTGCGCAAAGTTGCCGTCAACGTCCGTGGTCGTGAACGCGATAGCCTTTTCCGTGCCTGCCTTGTAGAACTGAAGGATGGCTGAGACTTCCCCTTCATTTGTTAGAGAATCCTTGACAGCGCCGGTGACGACTGTCCTCTGTGCGAATGCGCTGACCGAGAAGGTCAGGATCAAACCGATGATTGCGAATGTCTGTTTCATATCGAGTGTCGTTTTTGTTTTCTGCGACAAAGATATGGTACCGCGCGCCTGACTGTCCCGGATTTCGACAACCTCCGGGAATTCTTCGACCAGTCGCCTCGTTTTATTATCTTTGCATCCGCAACATCAGAAAAATCGGAAATGATTGAAGGACTAAAAGCAGTGGCATTCGATGCCGATGACACCCTCTGGCAGAACGAGCCGCTGTTCAGGGAGGCTGAGAAGAAAGTGGCAGACGCACTCAGCGCGTTCGGAGGTTTTGACTATATCTCAGACGAACTGTACAAGGTGGAATTCAAGAATATGGAAGACTACGGCTTCGGAGCTAAGGCCTACACTCTTTCAATGATAGAGAATGCCCTCAACGTGTCCGGAGGGAAGCTGACCGGAGACCAGATCCGGACAATACTTGACAGCGGACGCTCGATTCTCCGCAATCCGGCGACACCCCTTCCCGGAGTCGAGGAGACGCTCTCGAAGATCAAGGAGCAATCATCCCTCCGCCTTGTCCTCCTGACAAAGGGGGACCTTCTGGACCAGGAACGGAAGATAGAACGTTCCGGTCTGGGGAAGTACTTCAGCCACATAGAGATAGTCTCAGACAAATCGCAGAAGGAATATCTCACCCTCTGCGAAATGCTCGGTATCAATCCGGAAGAGATGATGATGGTAGGGAATTCATTCAAATCCGACATCTCTCCGGTTCTGGAGCTCGGCGGCTGGGGCGCGTACATTCCGGCGGAACTCCTTTGGAAACTTGAACACGCTGATGAATACGACCACCGCCGCCTTTTCCGCATCACCCGATTCGAGGAGTTGCAACAGATATTGCTCTTCTGAAAGATTTTCAGTATATTCGTGAAAATATATTTCAATTATGGGAACAATCATCTGGTTAATCGGACTCGTCCTGTCAATTATGGCAGTGCTGGACATCTGCAAGAAGAACATTTCAACGGCAGGCAAGATCATCTGCTCTCTCGTAGTGCTTCTTACCAGTTGGGTCGGACTTATCCTTTATTTCCTTTGGGCGAAGGACCACATCACGGAGTGGTTCAAATAGTAGTCCCTGTTCCGGCCGGAATTATTCTTCAGGGATCCGCTTGAACCTCTTTCAGCCCTTCGGCTTCTTACAGGCTTGAAGGTGACCAAAAAGTCGAAAGACTGATGATGTAACCCCCGAAAGTTTTTTGTCCAACTTTCGGGGGTTGCATCACTGATTAGTCACCCTCGTGCTTTATTGTTGTTCTGTTACAGACGGTTAGAACAATTTTTGTCGTTTTTTTGTTCTAATGGTAGTGCATCGGGGTACGGTTAGAACAAATTTTTCGTGTTCAGCATAAACTGTTTCATCCGTTAGGCTTTACAGGCTCATTTAAAGAATAAGTGTCCAATATGTTTATTTTTCCCAGATGTCAGGCAAATCCTTCTCAACTCTATGAAGATCTTCGTGAAACGGTTCCCTGATACCGGCGTGAACATCATTGCAGCAGTCCGCGACGTCGCGTATCGCCTTGACCATCCACTTGTACGGACGATCAGTGGCATCGAAGATTCCGATATTGTAGTTCTCCCCGTCACCTCTTCCGAAGAACGGCTGGTCATACCAAGTGAACCACGAAACACCAATCAGAGCCTCGTGAGAGAATGCCTTTTCAGCATAATTCCTATAGGCGGTTCCCCTGTCCTTCTGAGAAACGACTCTGACAAGCGACTCTCCGAGACCACGGTCGGTAGTCCCGAAATGGAATTCTCCTATGATCATCGGCTTGTCTATCGCGCTATAGATTGTATTGACGTTTTCAAGGTTAGGCTCGACGCCGTAGTTGTTGAAACTATAGACATCGAAGTATTTCCTTGACAAGGCAAGCACCTCCGGCGAAGGCACCCCAGAGCCATAGCGTATGCCGAGATTCAAATGATTAGGGTCGTACCGCCTGAGAGCGATGTCAACTGCGGAAAGGAATTTGTCAAACGTGTGGTAGACAAATGCCTTCCTTGATTCAGGGCTGTTACCGTGAGACTTCAGGAACGACAGCATAGCCTGCTTGAGGGGCATCGCATCATCAGCCTCGCCGATCAGTTCGCAAAGACGGAGTTCCTGATTACTCCAGGTAGGCTCGTTGCCTACGAAATAGCCGATCAGCATCTTGTCGTTGACGTAGCGTTCCGTGGATTCCTTGACGCCTTCGGCAACAGCCTCCACGAACCCGTCAGCATAGACATCAGGCATACCGAGGATTCCGTTCTGAATTCCCAGACCTCGGAGTGAAACCATGAACGGCTTCAAATTCATATCTATCACGGCCTGGCTTGACCAATTGCCTATGGTGTTGACTCCATACAGGTTCATCCTGTCCACAACCAGACGAATCGCCTTTTCCTGTACATTCTCAGTACCGAAACGTCGGTAGTTGTTCCATTCTGTCAGACGGAGGTATCGCGTAGAGGGAATGTCCGATTGGTCTATGAAGCCTTCCGGAGGAGTTTCGGTGTATATCCCCTTCAATGGGTTCCTAATGATACCCGGGCCGCCGGGACTCATCCCGTTCGAACTGATCGATAGCATACAATAGCCGTCAGGATCCACGAACCACCATTTCCCGTCTACCTTGGCGACGTGGAACCAGCCTGTGGAGTCTGCCTTCCTGTCCAGGTCTCCGCCATAGATGGAGAGGCCCGCTCTGCCGACGGTGGCTATCAGAGAATCCTCTACCGCCCATTCAGCCTTAAGTTCGACCTCCGAATGGATCTTTCCCTCGAACTCGCCAATATTCCACTGTCCGAACTCATCGACAGCTGGTCTTGAACTTAGATACTCGTCTCCTGGAGCATCCACGCTCAGATAGCACCTTGAGACTTCTATCTTCTCATCCTTTACAGGAAGATGCATCCTGAATCCGATAGAGTCAACACCTACCAGAGGATGGCGTGTGCCGTGCTGGATATTGATGTATGACAGCGGTCTCTTATGGTTGTAGGTGGCCGCAAGATCATGGGCTCCGGATGGCTGGTCGCGGAAATACGTAAGAGGAATGGCGGTGCGTATCCATCCGCCGGGGGCGTAGAAAATAAACCTGAGTTCATTGTACCCCTCCTCTGTCGTCACACCCATATAGACACGTTGGGCTGTCGAGGAAGTCATTTCCAGTACAAGATAGTTATAGGTGCTCCAGTCCGTAGGAAAGTCCTTGTCGAATGTCTTCAGAGAGACCTTCCTGCCGGGCATAGTCTTGTCCATAGGAAATTCGAAGACTACGTTCTTCCTGCTGCAGGAACAGACTCCAAGCAGCAGGACAGGGGCAAATAAAAGGGTAAACAAAGCTGTTATCCGGTTCATATCTATCTTCTTCTGGGCTGCATCGGCCGGAACGGGATCTCCCAGTTCTCGGAGAAACGGCCATTATCAAGTGAAACTTTCAGTACTGACTTTTCCAGAACAGCCTGATCGGCCTTGATGGGCAGAACTATCCTCTGGCGATCGGAAAGTTTGTCGAGATTGATGACGACAGGCTTTTTAATACCTTCTGCAGTCCAGGTGAGGGTACCGTGGATTGAGGGATCCAGTGGCTCTCTGAGATTGATCGAAGGACCTGAGGGGCTGTTGGATGCAACAGTTGCAGGGAACATCCACTTCGCCCACGCAATCGAGGATGAAAGGCGTGAGATCTCGTCCCTTTCCGCTTCGCTTCCGTCAGCAAAAGCACCGGAGCCCGGCTGTTCGAATGCGCCGAAATCAGGGTGGCCGTCATTCAGATCATTTCCGAAGAAGTCTCTTTTACCGGCTCCCGGAATATACATTCCATTGTTGATGCAAGGAGAATCGCATGTGAGCATATCGCCGGAGAGAGTCGAAAGCCCCGTGCCGCCGGTACCGGGAGCAACTAACTCCGGATTTGCGACAAGCGCTTCAGGGTCATCAGGAAGACCGTTTTTCCAAGGCCCGAAGTAACAATTGTGACGGAACATCGCTCCGGAAGGGATGTTCGGTTTAGCCTCTTCATCGAATTCCCTGACAGCGGTTTCACCGTGGGTGTAAACTGTCCTGAAGCGGCCCTGACCGGTAGCGTAGAAAATATTGTTGTAGAAATATGCGCCAAGGTCATCTACCTCGTAATTCCCTCTGAAGAAATCCAGGTCTGCCATACCATAGTCGATGTAGAAAACATTGTTGTAGATAAGATTCCCATCCTTTAGACGGCTGCCCTGCATCTGGATCAGGTGGGTATGGTCGTTTTCAGAAATGTTGTATCTGGTGACATTCTCGAATATGTTGTACATCAGAAGCATCAATCCGTGATTGTTTTTGCTGTAGTTGTACTGGGCTATGCACCTCTTGCAGTTGAAGTCGAAGTCATAGGCGAAACCGTCGCCATTGTGGAGGTTGCGGCCTGTGTCGTAAACTTCGTTGAACTGCATTATGGTCTCTTCCGTATTCTGGATCCAGCAGGCCGCCACGTGTGGCCACCAACCATCGTCACCCGGAAGATTCGGATCTCCTGAACGCATACAAGAACGATGAATTTCATTGAACTCTATTAGTCCGCGATAAGGTCCGTTCACGAATATTCCGTCGCCTCCGAGGTTGTCCATATAGTTGCCGCGTACGACAACATTGTTGCGAGGTCCCCAAGAGATGATGCCGCATTTATCCATACGTTCGATACGGTTGTTCTCTATAAGGACATCATCAATAGTAGAAGGGACATAGGCCTGAGCCTCAGCCTGTTCTCCTCCAGGCCTGTTGGATATTATCCTGACAAGAATGCCGCAACTGTAGTAGCCTACACACTGTGTGTGTCCGCCAAGCTGGCCCCAGATGTCGTGGACGAAGCAATCCTTGATGCCGAAATGCCTAAGTGCATTGCCTTGGCCTTCGGCCGTCACGACGATACCCTGACGGCCTATTCCGACTTCCGGCTGAGCATATGAAACGACCTCCATTCCGAGGACTTCCCAATAGGATTCATTGGTTATGAGGATTCCAGCGCCTTCCGCGCTGCCGAGATTTATCACGGGACGGCCATTCCCGTAGCCGGAGATGGTGATCGGGCGTCCTTCCTCGCCTGACCCACCGAGGCGAAGCTGGCCGTTGAAGGTCTCTCCACCCTTGAATAAAATCCTGTCTCCGGGCAGGAAAGTCACCGAATTGACTTTTTCTATGGACTTCCAGGCATCCTTTATCGAGAGGCCGGAGGCAAGGTCATTGCCGTCAGGGGAGACATAGTATGTCTTGTCCTGAGCTGAAACCAAAAGACTAGGGATGATCAGCAGAAGGCTGATGATGATTTTTTTCATTTGATATGCTTAATGTTGTTAAATGGTCGGAATCAATATCCCGGATTTTGCTCCATTGTCTGGACACCATCGTAGACAGATGCGTCCAGAGCCTGCTTTGAGATTGGCATATGGACGTGGAACTCCTGGATGAACTTCGCTTTGTTCTGGCCGGAATTATAAGGATTGTCTGTCGCCTCATACTTCTCATAGTATGCCTTCATCGTATCGTAAAGACGTCCGGTTCGGGCAAGATCGTAGTATCTGTTGTACTCCATTGCAAGTTCGACACGGCGCTCGTGATAGATCAGGTCACGAAGCCTGGACTGGTCTGTCTGTGTTATCTCAGGAAGTACAGAAGGATCGTCAGCGCTGTTCCTTGCCCTGCCACGGACCATCTCAAGATAATTGAGAGCCTCGGAAGACTTGCCTAATTCGTTACAGACCTCTGCCATATAAAGGAGGATGTCGGCGTATCTGAGCACAATCATATTCATACCTAGATTATCCTCATTGGATTCGTCCGTACGATACTGCATCGGACAATATTCCTTCTTTGACTGAAGTCCTGATGGGCTTGAGAGATTGAAGTGAGTAAAGCCATCGAACTTTTCGCCGCGCTCGATGATTGTCGCCGCACGGCGAGGGTCACCCTCCTTGAAGGAATTATACAGATCCCAGGTAGGACAGTGCAGCGACCATCCGGTCATCTTCTTGTCATAGGCGGTAGGATTGCCGTCCTTGTCAACAAAAACGCCTTCCTCCTTCATAGTGTTGTAGACCCAGTCATAGGTTCCCGCGCCGAAGGCCGCGTCAAGGGACGATGATGTTCTGTCAAGGTCGGAAAGTGAAATACCTGCGTCCCGGCCGTAGAATGACATCATATTACCGTCATTCGAATCACCCCAGCCGGAAACCGTTGTCCAGAACTGGATAGAGAAACAGATTTCTCCGTTGTTACGGTTCTCGTATTTGAAAACGTCTGAGAAATTCTTCTCCAGTTTGTAATAGCCTCCTTCTATGACTTGTCTCAGGGCATCGTAGGCCTTCTGCCAGGTTTCCTGCTTCTTGTCAAAACTCGCGTGATAGACATAGGTCCTCGCAAGCATCGCCAGCGCGGTTCCTTTGGTGGCCCGCCCGGTGTTGCCTGCTTCCCACTTGTCAGGAAGTCCGGCTGAGGCCTCGATGAATCCCTTCTCTATGAACTGCCAGGTCTCCTCCATACTAGCCCTTGGATTGTAGTATTCATCCGGAGTAAGGATGTGGTCTACGAGAGGGAGTCCACCCAGTTGAGCTGCCATATCGAAGTAAACATAACTTCTCAGGAACTTTGCCTCGGCGATGTACTTGTCCTTGTTGTGGACATTATTCTTTTCCGCATTCTCGATGATATAGTTGGACTTTGTCACGACCTGCCAGTCCTGATTCCATGTGTTGTTGCAGGCGTAGGTGTTGCTGTTCTGGATATCGTACTGAACAAGGGACTTCGCTCTGCCTGCCCAAGCGAGACCCGGAGAACGGGAATTCCCGAGTTCTGAGTCATCGGAGATGTTGTCTCCTATGTGTAGATAGTGGTACAGACCGAAGTTTTCGGTCATAAAGACGTGGTAAACGCCTATCACCGCGGTGTTCACCTCCTCCTCATTGGTATAGTAGTTCTCTACGGCCAGGTTTCCCAGAGGGCTCTTGTCCAGAAATCCGTTGCAGGAACAGATCAGAGGAACAGCGATTATTACGGTAAATAATTTAGCAAGTTTCATAATTCCAGGGATTAAAAGTTAAAGTTGACGCCCATAATGAATGTCCTTGACTGAGGATACTGGCCTCTGTCGATGCCGTTGTCAGGGATCTCAGGATCGAGTCCGGAGTACTTCGTCAAAGTGACGAGATTCTGAGCAGAGAGATAGACTCTGAATGAGAGAGGGGTCTTCTGGACTTTCGTATTGAAAGTGTATCCCAACTGCATATTCTTGAGTCTGAAGTATGAGCCGTCTTCTACGTACATTGAGGACTGGCTCCAGTTGCGGCTGTTGCGCGCGTCATCAGCAGAATAAGCGAGAGAGACAGGATAGACGTTGGTCGAGCCTTCTCCGCTCCAACCTGACTTGTAGGCGCTGGCAAGGACGTTCTGCCTTCCGTCGAACTTGTTGAAGTAAAAACTGGAAGCGTTGAAGATATCCACGCCGTAAACTCCCTGCCAAAGCATAGAGAAATCGAATCCGTGCCAATCGAAATTGAAGTTGACACCGTACGTAACCTTCGGGTTAGGGTCACCAATGAAAGTCATATCGTTGGAGTCGATTTTGCCGTCGTCGTTGAGGTCCTCGAACTTGGAGTCACCAGGAAGTGCGCCAGGCTGAATCCTGGTGCCGTCAGAGCTCTTGTAGTTGTCGATTTCAGCCTGATTCTGGAATATTCCTGCGAACTTGTAACCGTAGAACTGGTTGAAAGGATGTCCCGGCTCAGAACGGAGGACGTTGCTGAACTGGCCTTGGAAGTCGATGAGGGCATAGTCATAAGCAAACGAGCTTGCGAGATAGCCTGCCTTGCCGAGGTTGGTGACCTCATTCTTGATGAATGAAGCGTTGGCGTCGATGGAGTATGAAAGATCTCCAATGTCATCCTTCCATCCGATGGTGAGTTCAACTCCTCTGTTCTCCATACCTCCTACATTCCTCGTGATGGAGCTTGTACCTGATGTTCTGGGAACGCTCTCTGAAAGGAGGATATTGTCGGTCTTGCGGATGAAGTAGTCGCCGGTGAAGATGAGACGGTTGTTGAGGAAACCGAGATCGGCTCCGATGTTGAACTGTTCGGAAGTCTCCCACTGGAGGTCTGCGTTTCCGAGGTTGTTAGGAGCGGCACCGTTGATTCTTGCAGGAGAATCGCCGAGGATGTAGTACTGGCCCTGGGATATGCTGGTCTGATAAGGATAGTATGAGTTCATACGCTCGTTACCGATCTGTCCCCCACCTATACGGGACTGTCTGGTTGAGATTCTTGAAAAATGGCTCCTCAGAGATCTTCCAGGCAAAGGCGAATGAAGGGAAATAGCCCCATTTCTTTGATCCGACGAAGCGTGATGAGCCGTCAGCACGGAAAGAAGCGGTCAGGAGGTACCTGTTAAAGAGGGAGTAATTGACACGTCCAAGGTACGAAAGCATACCAAGGGAGTTCCCTGAACCGGAAACAGAAGGGGTAACATTTGTCGCCGCACTGAGATAGCGGAGTTCCGTCTTCTCTCCAGGTAGGTCCATCCTGCTGGCGGAGTAGCTCTCGCCGTAGTAGTCTCTTGCAGACATAGCTACCATTGCGGTGAAGTCGTGAGCCTTGACGAACTTCTTTGAATATGTGAGCATATTCTCCCAAGTCCAGTCGGTGGAGTAGTTCGTGCTCCTGCTGACTGAGTTGTTGCCGCTAGCGATATTGGAAGTCTCGTAGTAGATCGGGCTGAAGCCGCTTGAAAGGCTGATGTTGTACCTGTAGCCGAAGCGTGATGTGAAGGTCAAGTTCTTGAAAATCCTGAGGTCAGCGCTGAAGTTGCCGACGAGGTTGTTCCTGTTGCTGCTTCCACTGTCCGCATTCCTGTAGATCACACCTGCAGGGTTGGCGAGGCGGAAGACCGTGATACCTGAATAGTAATTCGTGAGGTCATCCCATACAGGCACGTTAGGAGGTGCGATGAGTGATGACAGGAAAATCGTGTTGTTATTGGTTCCGTTGGAGCCTAGAGAAAGGGTCTTGGCAAAGGAACCGGTAACCGAAGCCCTGAGAGTCAACCACTTGGTAGGCTTGAAGATAGAGTTGCTTCCGAGGTTGATTCTTCTGAAGCCAGTACTCTTGACAGTACCGTCGCGGTTGAAGAAGTTTACTGAAAAGTTCTCAGAGACACTCTCGTTGCCGCCTGAGAGATTGACGTTGTAGCTCTGGTAAACGCCGGTCTGCATAACCTCGTTGAACCAGTCTGTGGTAGCAAGTCCAGTCGTCGTGCTGTAGGCAGGAGCAAGACCTGAGTTGGCGTTGACGAGGTTGGTCATCTCGGTGTACTGGTCAGATGTAAGCATTGCAGGCTTGCCAGGAGCAGCCTCGACACCGACTTCTGCGGAAACCTTGACCTTCATCAAGCCTGGGGAAGCCTGCTTGGTGGTAATCATTACGACACCGTTCGCGCCGCGGGAACCGTAGATGGCGGTTGCGGATGCATCCTTGAGGATCTCGATGGAGGAGATGTCGTTAGGAGAAAGGAAGTCGATATCGTTCATCGGGAATCCGTCCACGACGAAGAGAGGGTCGGTGTTGTTGGTAGTGCCGGTACCTCTGATCTTTATCTGCGCACTTGCCGAAGGAGAACCGGTAGCTGTGATGATGCTGACACCTGCGGCGCGTCCCTGAAGGGCCTGCAGAGGGTCGCTCGTCGCGGCCTTGGTGATTTCTTCTTCAGCGACAGAAGCAACAGATCCCGTGAGATCGCTCTTCCTGACTGTACCGTATCCGATTACCACGAGTTCTTCGAGAAGTTCATTGTCTTCAACGATAATCGCATTGATGACGGTTTTTCCGGCAACAGGGATCTCAACGGTCTTATAGCCCATTGAGGAGAACTGCAGCGTGCCGTTTTCAGGCACATTTCTGAGGATATATCCTCCTGCATCATCAGTAAGAGTTCCGTTTGTGGTCCCCACCACCATCACCGCTACGCCCTGAGCCGGCCCTGCAGCATCAGAGACCGTACCACTGACAGTTATCTGTCTCTGCGCAAGCGCTGGGAAGGCGACCACAAGGAGCATTGCAGCCGTCGCTGCAACGCGCCATAGATCCTTGAACATTTTACTCATATTAATATTGGTTTTAATAATGTGGTTTCTTATTTACAAATGCTGAAATAGTACTTTGCCCAGACATTTTGAGGATACATCTCCAGAGACCTTGCGAAACAGTCACCTGCCAGCTTCCTGTCCTCTTGGGCGAGATACATTAGTCCCTGGATATAGACATTCCTGGCATTGATGCTGGCAGATGAGCCGTCCTCCCCGAACTTGGAGTAGATGTCCACCACTGATGCGGCGCCGCTCTGCACGAGCTGTTCGTTCACATATTCCTGAAGGTCCCGGAGAGTCTTTGCGCTTTCAACGCTCAGGCCAAGCTCCTTCTGGGCCATCGCAAGATAGAAGCGGCTCTCGTCGGCCGCCCCAGCCCTTCTGCCATTAGTTCTGCCGACGTTCGCGGTCTCAACGCACTTGCGGAATGCTTCTGCCGCCTTTTCTGACTGTCCCAGAGCCTTGTAGGCAAGCCCCTGATGATAAGCTACCTTGGCAACGACAGGGCCGGTCGACAGTTCATTGGTCTCAAGATTGCGAGGAAATGTGCCGGCCGCAAGGAAGTCGTCAAGGGCCTTCCGGCCGCGATGCCTCTCCAGAGAATTTAGCCCCCTGAGCAGATGAGCGTCGACAAACTGGGTATAGACTGTCTGTCCCCCTTCCCAAACTCTGAAGTGACGGTCAGAGAGAATGTTGAGGGCGTCGTCATATCTTCCGTTTTCAACATAGAGATAGACAAGTCTTGAGGTCGCATCGTCAGATTTGAATATGGTCTTCTTGTTCTTGTCCATAAAGGTTAGTCTCTCCTTTGAAGGAACACCGAGGGCCTCCTGAAGAACGTCATATTCAGTGAAGAACTTAGGGTCGGCAGAGTTGGCGGCGATGGCCCTGCGGTAGTAGCCTGCGGCTGCGGCCTTGTCTCCCAGATACCGGTCCGCGGCGAATCCCAGATTCCTGTAGGTCATCCCGTATGAAGGAGCCAGTTCGGATGACCTCTTCCACATCTCGATTGCCTCGTCCTTCTGTTCATAGTAATATAGAAGGTCGCCCAGGTAGCAGCAGGCCATCCCGTCTGAAGGGTTGAGCCTTAGAACGTCCTTTAGCATATTCAGTTCTTCAACACGTGAAGGGAAGCAATAGTCCGGTGACATCGCTGCGGCCTTCCTGTAGTAATCGGCGGCCTTTATGTCATTTCCGGCAAGTGAAGTATAATAGCCTGCAAAGTAGTTAAGCAGCGGGGAGGCGGTGAACGGTTCGACAGCATTCTTCTGCATAGGCGTGGATGAATGCTTCGGGCAGTTCGCCATCACATATTCCAGGAAATCCACAGCTTCCCTGTTTCCGCCGACAGAACTGTAGAAGGTAGTGAGTTCGATTATTTCCTGTAGAGGAATGCCCATATGGGCGATGATTCCGTCATAGTCGGATGTCCTGCCCTGAAGCCTTGCAAGTTCAACCCGGCTCAGGAAGTCTAGAGGATCGAAGACAATGTTTGACTCGAGGAGCTCGACAGCCTCCTGCCTTCTTCCCAGACTGCTGAGATACCATGACTTGGCGAACTTAGACAAAGTGCTCTTCCCATTGTACATAATTGAGTTGTCTATGGTCTCCAGAGCCTTGTCGACCTTGCCCTGCTTGAAGTACATCCGGGAGAGGGCAAGATATGCCGCGGACTGGAATCCGGGGTACCAAACCGATTTCCAATAGAAGGCTTCAGCCTCAACTTCCTTCCCGAGAGCCTGTGAAACGACACCGAGATAATAGAGGGCTTCGCCATCCTTCGGGTTAGTGTGGTAGATGACACCCGTTTTTGCCACATCCGGCATATAGTGTAGACCGGTTTCTCGCTGGTAGGCTTTCTGAAGATATCCTTCAGCCTTCTCCCATTGTGCGAGTCTCGCGTAGCGGATGCCCATATTCACGTTTGCCGGAATATTCATAGGGTCGCGCTTCAGTGCTTCCTCATAATAAAGAACAGGGTCCACTCTTGCATTGTGGAATTCCTCAATACGCTGTCCGGCAAGGACCAGCTCTTCAACAGAATCATATTCAGATGGTTCTTTAGGACGGTCGGCAGGATGTGGCCTTTCGATTTCTAGGATTGAAACCGGAGAGTAGCTTACCAGTTCAACGCCGTTGCTGTCATAAAGACCGGCGAAGAGGCTCTGGTCAGGGACATTTTCAGGAATGGTGAAATTCTGCCTGAACGGCGTGTCGGGATCTATGTCCAAGGTTTTTTCGAATATCGTTCTGTCTCCGGCCTTGACAACGATTCTGGCATTCTTGTATAGAGAGGTGGAGTTGAAACCGACCATCATCGAGTTTCCGGACTCACGGACGAGATTGACCGCGCCCTCGAGCGTGGCCTTCTTTGCTCCGCCGATACACTTGACAGGATACCAGTACTGCTTCGTGATACGAGTCTCGTTAGGACCGATGAAACTGTAGTCAGGCTGATTGTCCGAATATGTTCCTACCATCAATTCCAGATAAGCACCGTCTTCTTCTGTAAGCATTTCATTCCACACGCTTTCGGTTCCCCAAAGGAAGAACTTCTTTCCTGGAACCACGTGATGATTGGCAAAATGAGCCGTACCCGCATCTGCACCATAGTCGTAACCGACAAGGAAGTCATCCGAATAGTTGACGGCGAAAGTGGAATTGCTGCCCGTGAAGGCATTCCACCAACTGTTGTCAGTTGCTTGCTCGTTCCTGCCTATCCTGTTCATAGGCCAGTCGGAATAATTTGTCTTGCTGTGTGTAGTTCCATAGACCGTGCTGGGAGGAAACTGGACTTGATAATTGTCATTGGCATGAACGGAAACATTCGCCCAATAAAGGAATGACTGGGTGAAAGGAGTTCTGTTCTGTATCTGGAAAGTCGCCTCGACATAGGATTTGCCAGGGTAGATGGTAAGACCGATGTTCCACTTCAAGCGCTGCCTGAGTTCGGTCTCCCCGATCCAGATTGTCTTGCTTCCATCTGAATTCTCGACAAGCTCGTAGCCGGAATTCAATGTTGATGAGGCCCTGTGATGATGAGGAATATTCCACTCCACTCCACCAGAAATCCAAGAACCTATCATACCGATAAGCGCCGGACGGATCACGTGCTGACGATAGAAGAAGTTATAACCGTTCTTCTTGTCGGTGGCATTGAAAATTCTTCCGCCTATTTCCGGCAGGACACCGATTTCCGTGTACTCGTTTTCGAGAGTCAGATACTTATACACCCTGTCGACTCTCTCATCTGTGAGGATGTCGTAGATAGGATAAGGATAAACGTGTCCTGCGGCGCCTTGGTATGTCCTTCCTGTAAAGAAATACGGATCCTGTTCAGGATCACCGACAAGATAGGTTGGAATTGTCGTTGTCGTCTCCTCCACCTTGACCTGCTTAATCTGTGCAGAGGCAGAAAAAGAAAAGAGGAGAACGACAGCGGCAGAAAAGATGATTGAATCCCTTTTTATCATAGTTATTCGGATTAATAATTAATAACGTGGTATTCCAAATTTAGCCAATAAAGGGACGAAATATTTGCCGTTGAAAAAATTAGTAAAACGTTTCAGTAAACAATCTCCTGTCATTCAATGCCTTGACAGACAGGCAAGGACATAAAAAAGTAAGAGAACTATAATGCTGGATTACTCTTGAGAATAGCCTACGGACATTATTTCTTTCTCGAAATCGACATCCGGATCAATCTGCTTCATCTTGATTCCGCTTCTGTAATTGTAGACGGTCTGAAGAGAGCAGCGCAGAAGGTCAGCTATCTTCTTGCTGTTGGTGATTCCAAGCCGGATGAATGCGAAGACCCTGATTTCCGTCGGCATTTGGCCATCCTTGCGCAGGACGACTCTTTTGTCAGGCTCCAGAAGGATATTGAATCTGTCGAGGAATGAAGGGAATATCCTGAGAAATGTCCTGTCGAAACTCGCGTAGAAATCCTTCAACTGGGCCTCTACAAAATCATTTGAACGCAGTTCATCAGACAATTCGCTGCCCTTCTTCTGGTACAACTTGAAAAGAGAATGCCTGTAGGACTTCATCCTGTCGATATATTCAGAACTAAGATTGACGTACTGCACGATATATTCATCCTTGATTCTGTTGCTCTCCAGAATCTCCTGATTGACTGACCTGAGGGTTCCAACCATCTCTTCCAGACGCCTGTTAGCCTCAAGAAGGGTATTGTTCGAGGACTTCACCATCTCTCTTGCCTGCGCAAGTTTGCCGTTCTGCTTGAAGAGTCTGCAGATCAAGGCGAAAAGGACAAAAAGGAAGGCTACCAGAATAATGACAAGAATGCTTAGGTTCCTGTTCTTCCCCTCAATGAGATGCTGATAGGACGATATGATGGTCGGGAGATGTCTTGCGACCTCTATCTCTCTCAAGGTAGCGTTGCAGTAAACGGCATCCTTAAGGCAGGTCTGCATATACCTGTTTGCCCTTTCAGTATCTCCCAGATCATAGAGAATGACCGCCAGATTCCTGAGGGAAGTGTTTTCCTTTGCGCAAAGGCGTACATCGGAGATGGAAGCGAGGGCGTAGTAGTAGATTGCATCGTCCGTGTTTCCGACCATCAGGGAACACTCTCCGAGGCAGCCACCAAGAAGACGCATCGAATTGCTTTCGAAAGAA
Source organism: uncultured Muribaculaceae bacterium (assembly GCA_964346605.1). GTDB lineage: Bacteria > Bacteroidota > Bacteroidia > Bacteroidales > UBA932 > Cryptobacteroides. Next base: position 30,062 of record CAYFVE010000002.1, read on the forward strand.
AGGGTATCCGCATAAGGTTTGAGAATATCCAGAGCCTCCTGAGGATAGCCTGAATAGCGGAACCTGTCGGCCTCGAACACCCGCGTCCTGATGCTGGACGTGTCGTGCGAAACGGCAGCTAAAGAATCGCGGTAAGCCTGATTCAGACTGGTGAAGTGATCCTTGAGATCTCCGGAAGGAGCGTATGTCTGGATGGCGGTATAGAGGGAGGCGAATGCGGAGTAGTATGAGTACATCCGCGATGAGTCGACTTCGGGCCTGAGGCTTTCAAGGAGTTCCTGAGATAATGAATACATCCCCGTATTGCGGTAAAGCGTCACCAGATTCATCTTCGCAAGGTACTGGTGGTTAAGATTACCCGACTTTTCGGCAAGCTTCATATGGAGGTCGAGATAGCGCCGGCAGGAGTCTGTGTTATAAGCTCTGTAGGAGTCGGAAATCCGGTCCAGAAGTTCCAGCGTCCTTTCGTTGTCACCGGCAGCTCCGGCCAGGGAGAACTTGTACCTGTCGATTGTGGTGACGAGAATATTCTCGTAGAAAGCGCTGTTCTGCAGAATGGAATCCAACTGCATAAGGACCGCCCTGCTTCTGGTCGATTCAGGGTGATTGGCGCTGCCACACCCGTTCAAGAACACAAGCACATAAAGCAGTAGAGGCAATAACAGTGGTTTTCCAGTTCTCATCGATTAATAAAGGCCTGACGATTCAGACAAATATACAAAAAAGGATAAGGTTTTCTGAACCGTATCCTTTTCTATTTCCGTTCTGTCGAAGAGCGTATCTGGTCCAGCAGGGAATAGGTGCCGGTCAGTGATTCAAGGGACTGTGTCTCTGATGACACACCTTTTTCCACATCATCCAGAAAGTTTCTGATTGTGTCGAAATAGCCTTGGGATTCAATCTGATTGTTCTGTCTTATCGGCACGAAATTGTTCCTTCCGAACAACTCGACAGTGGTCTTCCCTCGTGGAAGTATCTTTTCCATCGGCATCCCCATAAAGGAACTCTGTTTCCTCCGGAACTCAAGGCTGTCCATCTGATTCAAGTTGAATATTCCCTTGTTTGTGTTTATCGTCAGGCTTTCAGTCGCATCGCTCCAGGTATAGCCCGTGGACAATTCCATGACTCCGACGGCGTCCTCGTGCCTAAGGGTAAGCATCATAGTGTGATCCTCCACTCTCTCGCAATGCTTGACCTCCGCCTTGCCGAACAGGAAAGAAACGCTGTCCAAAGGATGGATGAACAGATCCAGCAGCGCGTCTCCTTCCGGATATGCCCCCGTCAGATACTTCATATTATAGGTCAGTACTCCGCTGCATTTTTTGAGTTCCCTCTTTAGAATCCTCATAGAAGGCGCGGCCCTTTTCTGCAGTCCGGCGACTACAGGCGGCATACCGGCCGCCTTCCTGAGATCAACAAGCCGCCTGAGCTCTTCGGAATTCCGGCAAGGGGGTTTCTCGATGAACAGTGCCTTGCCGCTCCTGATGACTTCAGAGGCGATCGGGAAATGCGAATCAGGTGAGGCCGACACGAAGACCCCTTTGACCTCATCATCGTCAAGGATATCCCGCAGCGAGGTCGTGGCCTTGACTCCGGGATATGCCGCCTCTATGAAAGGCAGCTTGTCCAGGGACCTGCAGCAGATGTATTTCAAGGGTACGTGAAGATAATCAAGGACCGGATAGAGATTGTTCACACTATGGTTCCCGATGCCCACGAAGGCATACCAGCCTTCATAGGTCTTCTGCAGAGAGTGAAGGCTGCGCATATGCTTGTAACGGTCTATGATTGTCTTTTTGTATTCCATCAGTCATCGATTCTTTTGAAATATTTCCTGTATGTCTCCCTGCGGTCGCCCGTCCATTGGTACTTCCCGTAAAAGAGTTCAATCATTCTTTTCGGCAGCAGTTTTTCAAAGTTCCGCAGCAGTATGACATCATACTTGCGATGGAAATTGATCCAGCAGCCGTTGCAGTCTTTCGAATACTTGCACTGAGTCCTGATGACATCGCTTGAATTGATGATCTGGTCAAGCGAGAGCTCGTGGATGTTGCCCAACTTGACATCCAGGTTCTGGCAGAGCGGGACATCGCCGTTGGAGTGGATGACAAGATCGCTGAATATGCGTTGGCAGCGCAGTTTCAGATTGCCGTTGCGCCATTCGTCATACAAGGCGACAAAATCGAAGTTCTCTTCCGTATCGTGTATGTTCTCCGGTATTCCCCGGATATAGTCGTCCCCGTCTGCCGCGAGCAAGCCCTCCGTGGTGTCGAAGAAGTCCATCGTCCCGTATATTCCTATGCGGACATCGATCCCTTGTCTCTTCGCCACGTCTATGACGTACTCCATATCGGAGAAACCGTTCCACGGTGAAAGGCAGAACATCAGGGAGACGGGGATTTCGTCCTTGAGGGACTCCACGACCTCAAGAACCTTGTCGTGTCCGTTGCAGCCTCTCATCTCCTTGTAGGTGTCACGGTCTCCATCAAGGGAGACATACAGATGTACCGGATGATACCGTCTAACCGCATCTATCACCTTCTGGGGACTCAGGCAATTGGAGAGGAGCGTGTAGTTGGGGTGATTTTCACTGAACCACTTCATAATGGCATCCGCTTCCGGATAAAGCAAAAACTCGCCTCCTTCCAATCCGACAACAGTGCTGTCAGTGACGCACTTGCTTGCCATAATTCTCTTGATGTCTTCCAGTGAGAGGTTCTCTTCCGGTTTCTGCCAGATCGAGCAATGCTTGCAGCGGGACTGGCATTTGGTTGTGGAATATATCATCAGCGTGCTCAACTTCTTGTGCCGAGGACGAGTGATGTTGTTGAGGTAAAGTATGCCGTTATGGATGTAATCTTTTGTCTTGTACATTCTGTCTGAAGTGTCAGGAAAAACGTAAGCAGCAATGTGTGCGAATTAAGTCATTTTCTTCGAAATATGCAAGGTATTGACTTCCGTCCCGGAACCGGATATGAATTCTCTCATCTGCGGCACTTTCCGCATTGCTGACAGGAAGAGCGCCACCTGGTTGCGGGTGCGGACAAGATTGTGCTCAGGATATTCTATCTTGTAGTACTTGTCGCCGTCAAGGTAGTCGGAAAAGAAACGGACGGCCTGCATGTACGGAAACAGGCAAGCTGCATACGGCAGGTTTTCCTTCTTGACAGAAGTCAGGAACGAGGACGCAGACTCCAGATAACCTTCAGTGAAAGCCCTGAAAATTTCCATATTGAAGCCCACTTTTTCAATGTCAGGATCATCCTCGGCATCGAAAAGCATATTGTTGACTTTTGTGTCGCAGTGGCATATTCGCTTCGGAAGCACTCCCTCACGATACAATCGCTCGCCTTTGCACATCTCTCCGATGTATTTGCGCAATGTCTCAAGAATGTTCCGGGCCTCCGGATCTGAAAGTCTGCCAAGCGTGTCTTTCTTGGCAGACTCCTCAAGCTGACGGACCCTGAGCTCTATATTGTGGAAGTCCGGGATGGTCTCTCCAATCTCAACCGGCATATCGGTCAGGAGGGATTCGAAACGGCTGAAAAGCCTGTCCGAAGTATGTCCAAGCAGGTATCTTCCACAAATGATTCAATATCTTCGAAGCCCTTGACGAAGGGCACATTCAAAGTTTTCAGACAATTGGCCATTACTTAGTCCTGTTCTGATACAAATCAAAAAATTTTTTACGGCCATCTCAAAAAAGGCATAAAGCGTCTTGAAAAACAAAAGCCACCGCGAATGCGATGGCTCAAACTTACATTTTCTCGAATTCCATCACGTAGTCGTGTGGAGCGTAAACGAACCGGTCAATATCCGTCCAACGGCTTGAAGTCGCATCAACATCATCCATAAGGTGGAATGAGAATGCGAAACAGTTGTCGTGGACGGTGTAGATCTTTCCATGCATGAACTCGTGCTCCCCAGGGGTTAGGAACTTGGCCTTTGAGCCGTTTCCGAAGGTCACCTCAAGAGTCTTGAGGTTGAGTGTTAAGGTGGTCTTGCCATGGTAGAGGAGCCCATAGAACCTGGAGAGATCCTCGCCTGTGGACTTCCAGGTGTAGTTCCAGAACTTGCCGTCGTTTCCACCCCAGTAGTTGCACTCACCTGTAACCTCTGTGTCGGTCTTGCCTGTGAGTTTGATGCCGAGAACGTTGTCGGACTCCCACCATATTGAATCATCCCAGTTCCAGGACTTGTCGATCGGGCTGATGAATGCAGGGTCGTCACCGGATCCGCCAAGCACCGAAATACCGTAAGGCGCAGAGTTGCCGCCATAGATGTTCTAGTTACCCTCGAATGAAGCGAAATCGAACTGTGTACCAGGATCTACCGGTGGAACATACTCGAATTCTGCGTCTGTGGTCTTTGACTCTTCCGGAGTGAGGAAACCATCTGGCATCTTCTCCAGTTCGATGAAGAGTGCTCTTGGACGGAGCGCCATCACACCGTAGTCATCCCACATATATGTCCAGTTGTCCTTGCCACCCTTGATCTGAAACATTATGGCGATATTCTCCGTGGTGACGCTCAGCTCAGGCTTTGTACCAGGCAGAGGATAGGTGCCAGGCTCAACCCACTGGCCAGTCACTGTAGTGCCGTCTGCCTTCGTGAAAGTGATGACACCGCCTTCTCCGTTCTCGAATGTGCCCTTGTCTCTTGGAAGGAGGTCGTAGAATGCCTTGAGGTCAACAGCCTTGCCTGTGGCAGGGTTGGATGTGCCTGCAAA
>CAYFVE010000002.1:34800-48445 GCA_964346605.1 uncultured Muribaculaceae bacterium
ACCAGTTTCTGCCATCGACACCTGCCCAGTTGTAGAATGAGCCGTCGTGGTGGAACTCGAGGTAGTTGTCCTTGAGTGCTTCGATGCCTCGACCGTCTGTCTGGTCGAAGCAGCCTGGCTTGGCCAGCATATTGTAAACCTTGGAGCAGTTGTACTCAGGACCCGTGCCGCCCCATATCTGCATCTTTACGATCTGGAATATATCGCAGTCCTCCTGAATCTCAGGGATAGTGACGCTTGATCCGGCAACAAGACTGATACGGCCCCCACTTGAGTGGGCGACCTCAACATCGCCTCTGGAAGCCACTATAGTGTAGCCGCTGACCTCCTGAGGAATGGTCACGATTGAATATGTCCTGCCTTTCTCGAAGTCACCGCTGATGACAACCTCGTCTGAAGTGGCCTCCACGGTCTGGTTCTCACCAAGATCAACCGTGATATCGCCTGCTATCTTCTCCCCCGCGGCTGTCTTGAACACCACCTTGGTGATTCCTTCCATATTGAGAGAGAACTTGACGACTGAGATGCAGGTGTTGAAGTAGAGAAGAGATGACGAACCCTTTGCCGCCTTGAGCGCAAGAGTCCTGTCGAAAGTACCATCTTCCGCAGCGGTCTGGGCAACAGGAAGTCCGGCGGTGATTATGCTGCCGTCGATAGTGCATTCTGCCGGGTAGAATGCTATGAAGTTGTTGTCACCCTCAGTCACAGTAAACGGAAAAAGGGCGATCTGTCCGGCCTCTGCAGTGTTTACGGAAACTTTTGTTACCTTGCCGTCGCTGATAAGCACAGCGTCTCCCGTCTCCCAAGACACCTTTGTTCCGTCAGGAAGGTCTGCAATCGTGCCTGCGAAAGAGATGTCTCCGGAAAAAGCGCCCTCCTTGACTGGTTCTTCAGTCTTGCCACCCTGATTGATGTCAGACTCTGAAGGAATCTCAATCGCATCTCCGCAAGCCGCGAGTGAGCAGATTGCCAGAGCAGAGATGATTAAGCCTGTTAACTTTTTCATACCTTATGTGTTATTAATTGTTTTTAAATGATAATCTTGTTCTTCTTGTAGTATTCTCTGAAGTCCTTCGGTGTGTGGCCCTTCAGCTTCTTGAATATCCTGTTGAAGTTCGCAAGGTTGTTGAAACCGCATTCGAAAGCGATCTCGGAGATTGTCTTGTTTGGCTCATCTACCAGAAGTCTGGAAGTGGCGCCCACCCTGATATTGTTCAGCAGATTGATGAAACTCTGGCCGGTCCTCTTCTTGAGGAAGCGGCAGAACGAAGGCTCGCTCATATTCATATACTTGGCGGCCTCGCTGACTTTCACCTGGCGTCGGTAGTTGCTGTTGAGGAAGTCCATAACCATCTGAACGCTCTTGGAGTCATAGACATCGCTCTGATGTGTGAAACTTGAATGCGAAAGGATCACATATCCGCTGCGCGCAAGTGAGTTCATCACAGAAAGGAATATGAGAACGGACTCGAAACTGTCATTGGAGGCGGTGATCTGCGCAATCCTGGGCTCCACGGCATCAATGGCATCCTGTGGGAATGCGATACCGTGGCCGGCATCCTCCAGCATCTTCCTTATGGAAGAAAACTGTTTCCGGTCAATGAATCCTCCTTGGAAAAGTTCAGGAGAGAACTGGATGGTGATCTCATAGATTTCAGCACCCTTGCGGATATTCCCATCCACCCAGGCATGCTCGAGTCCCGGATTCACCATCAGCACCATCTCTTTGTCATCAATCGTGGATACGCTGTCACCGACTATTCTGGTAGCGCCCTTGGCGCCGCGTATGAAGTTCAGTTCGCACTCCTGATGGACATGGACCGGATAGTTGAAATTCGTCTTTCTCCTCTCGAACACCACGAAGGTGTCGTTGCGAGTGATAGGAGGAATTTCCGTAAATACATGGTATTGATCCTTTGTCGTCATCCTACAATGAGTTGATTCTTCTGACAAGTTCAATGCACATCCTGGTATTGTGGTACGGGCATTTCCAGAATCCGGCCTTGTCGTCCTTTCTGTTCACACTGCCGTCCGGAAAGATGCTCCAGAACCATTCGCCGCCCACACGGTCCACGAGATTATGCTCGATGAAATCCCAGCATTTCCGGCTGAACCCAAGATATTTCCCGTCTCCGGTTCTCCCATAGAGATTCATCATTCCGACGGCGCATTCGCACTGCACCCACCAATGCCTCTCCATATCTGATACACCAAGCTTAATGTCCTTGCTGTAGATAAGCGAACCGTCGCTCTGCAGACCTTCAACGGTATGCTCAGCAAGCGCTAAGGATGTCTCGAGCCAGGAGTCCTTGGTCTCGCCTATCACCTCCATAGACTCGTCCAGAAGCCAGGAAGCCTCTATGTCGTGGCCATAGGAAATCCCTGTGTCCAGTCTTGTCCAGTCCTCATCGAAGAATAAGCCCAGATGGCCGTCTCCAGCATAGATCCTGTCTGCAAAGATGTCGAGAAGTCTCTCGATCGCAGCCTTGACTTCAGGGTCGTGCGTGAGGCGGTAGAGGTTTGTGTAAGGTTCGATGATATGGAGATGCGAGTTCATGCTGAACACTGAGTTCTGGTCCTTGTCGGAGAGTCTCTTGTCCTTTATAGGAGCCCAGTCTTCCTCCAGTGCCTCAATGTATCCGAAATGCCCTTCGTCCCAGGCATGCTTTTCCAGATCATTGAAAAGTCCCTTCGCTATCTTTGCCGCAACGGTGTTTCCGGTCACGATAGCATATTCGCTGAGACCATATATGGCGAAGCCTGTCGCATAACTCTGCTTCTTGCGCTGAAGCGGGTTCCCGTCGCAGTCAAGGCTCCACCAAACGCCTCCATTCTTCCTGTCGAGGAAATGTTCGGTAACGTAGCGATATGTCTTATGCGCAAGGTCCAGGATGGTCCCGTCCATATCCACGCCTGCAGCTGAAGAGAACGCCCAGAGCATCCTGAAAGCCATGACTGCGCCGATCTCTGACTGCGGATGTATGATATCGTTGCCGTCGATGCGCCCGATGATCCTCTTTCCGTCGCCGATAATCCGCGACCAGTAAGGAATTATGTCGGAAAAGAGCTCTTTCGAAAGAGCATCCTTCCATATAGAAAGATCTGTCATATTAATTTGATTACGAACAGTGCCTCTCCCTTATGCCCGATGCTGCAAGGAATTGTCACGCTACCGTTCCCGTTCACGAAATCGACACTCGAAAGACTTGTGCTATCCATATTGAGAGTCTCAACCTTCGAAGCGTTGACTCCGCTGACCGTTGCACTTGTAACAGAATCCTCTGACGGGTTATATACGTAGAGATAAGTGACATCGCCGCATTTCACCGAGAATGACTGAGCCCTGCCTGCCGCTGCCGCCACAGGCTCGAAGCTGCCATTGCCGGTCTCAAGCATCATATCACTGATGAATCTGACATTCTTGAAGTATGGCACCATATTACGATTATCGAAATACTCCCACCACCAGCTCATCGGAGTGACAGGGGTTGGAGAGAATATGCCGTACCAGAGGCCTCTGCGGAAGTCATTGTCCATATCTTCGGCGAAGTCGTCGAAGTTCTTGGACCAGTCCCACTCGAATCCGAACTCACCGATGACGTATGGCTTGCCATAACGCTGCACATAGGATGCAATGGTTCTTGGAATCACGTCGGTGTTGTTGTAGATGTGCTTCTGGTTGATGTCTATGTCCTCAACCTCGTTCAAGCCCCCGACATCCCTGTGTGAGATGGAGGTCGTGACGATATGACCATAAGGATCGATGCTCTTGAGGTACTTGCTCATCTCAGTATGCCAGCGGGTGATGTCCTCCGAAGCAATGGGTGTCGTCCTTCCGTTGTACTGGATGTTGTCGATTTCGTTGAAGAACTCAAACATTGCGATGCTTTCGCTGTAGCCCCATCTTGCAACGATATAACGGAGACGGTTGCGGTGCATCGCTTTCTGAGCGTCGCCTGAGAAGAATTCAGCATCGGTCCTCTGCTCGCCGGCACCTATGCAGAGCATTATCTTCAGGCCGAGCTTTTCAGAGAGTTCGATGGTTTCGTCAAGACGCCTCACCGCGCTCTCGTTGATGAATCCGTCGGAATCCATGTATCTGCGGTTGTTGAAGTCCTTCTTTCTGTCAATGGGAAAGTTCCATGAGTTCATCCATATCCTGGTGAAATTTCCGCCATTCTCTGTGAACTTCGGGAACATTAGCGGGTAACTGAATCTGTCAGCATCCTCGTGTAGTTCCTTGAAGTACTTTGAGTCATCGACTGTCCTTGATTCCCAACAGATGTTCTCACCTATTCCTCTGAAAAGAGTGCCGTCGTCAGCCTTGAGTGTCCAGTCGCCGTTGATATGGAGGATACCTGAACTCTTGGGTTCCGTTGCCTTGAAGGTTCTCTTGCCTGAGCGTGAGACCTGTTCTCCTTTCTCGGTATAGACGAACGAATAAGAATACCGTCCTCTCTCCTGTGGAGTGAAACGAGCCTCCCAGAGGCTTATGGCGCCGCTCTCCCCGCTCTTATGAAAGCAAGGAAGCGAGAGCCTCTTCCCTGATGGCGTGGTCACGATCATATCGAGGGCAGCCTGTTCCTGAAGGCAAGGATTCTCAAAATTACCCTTGAGCATAACTGTGACGTCAAGCCTGCCATATTCTGCAACGCTTCTGGCCGAAGGTATGACTCTCTTGATCTGAGCATTCATAGTGAAAGCCATGGATGCTGCGAGGAGAAAGGATATCGTCTTTTTCATTTATCTTGTTCCATTAAGGATTAAACCAATGCCAGGAGAGCGTCAACATCCACCACAACCGTGACTTCCGTCGCCACTTTTGCAAGCTCATAGGCCGTCGGGTCGGAAATGCCTACAACAAGGACGAGTTTCTTGCCCGAATAGACGCCCAGGCCGGCCTTGTCAAGGCTGAGGCTGAAAGAGGCCGCATTTTTCCCGGCCTCAACACTCACTGACTTAGGAAGAGTGTACAGGGATGAAGGAAGCTGCTCCGCTCCGAGCTCCGCCGCAGCAGAAGCTGTCTTGTCTTCCAGGACATTCACTTTCACTGAGAATGCACTTCCCGATAGTTTGCCTGAGCGTACAACACCCATCAAGACATTGATCTTGCCATCATCAAGCTTGAAGTTGTAAGTGTTCTCAGCATCGCCTGAAGGCACATTGTAGAAGTTGTCGATGAGGGCCGATTGTGTAGCCTGGGGGATGTAGATAAGAGCGTTGCCGTAGTCTGCGTCACCGTCGCCTTTCTGGCAGGCCGTCGCAGCCATAAGGCCGCAGACTGCCAGAAGGATCGTTCTGTTTATCTTTTTCATATTCATCTTTCGATTAAAAGTAAGGATTCTGCTTGAGAGTGCCGTTGGAGTTCTCGATTTCACTTCTGAGGAATGGAAGATAATAGTTTTTTTCGTTGAATGTTCTTGAAGACACATTCACAGTCTCGTAAGAATAGGCATCACCGTCTTTCGTGACCTTCACACCCTGTACGGGTTGGTTGAGAACTGTCATTGCATCCTTCCATCTGAGAAGATCCCAATAGCGGTGATCCTCAAATGCGAGTTCTATTCTTCTCTCGTGCTTCACAGCCGCTCTGAACGAATCAGGATTGGTTGAGTTTAGGGCAGGAAGAGACAAGGAAGCTCTGTCTCTAACCATCTGTAGAGCCGCCTTTGCACTCATTGGATATCCTGAAGGCACAGTCTGTGGGCCGAATGCCTCGTTGACAGCCTCTGCATAGTTCAGGAGAATTTCAGCATAACGGAATTCAACCCAGTTGTGCTGTGCTGTCTGTCCCTGCGTGAGGTTCAGGTTGTCGGTGAGGAACTTCTTGAGGTAGTATCCTGTGAGGGATGCATTGCTGTTAGACATATCGTCAGACTCTCCAGCTGCTTCGGCGATGGTTCTTCCGTTCCAGGTGCTGCCGTTGTAAACAACAGACGCAGCAAGGCGCGGATCCTTGTTGGCATAAGGATTCGCAGGATCAGCCGCACCTATATACTCGTATGCATCAACGAGGTTCTGGCTTGGACAAACACCGCTCTTGCCGCCCTGCGTGGCGATAGGATAGTTGTTGACCTCCATAGTGTTTGAGGCAGCCCTTCTCACAGCGAATATTGTCTCAGGGCTTGTGAGGGAATTTCCGCCTCTGAAGTATGCGTCATAGCTGTCGTCAAGAGAGTATGAAAGATCAGCATTTGAGATGAACTCGTTGGCAGCGTCCGCCGCCCTCTTCCACTTTTTCCAGTCACCTTCCGGGTTGTGCAGGGGGCTGGCAGCATAGAGGAGCGTGCGCGACTTGATTGCGAGAGCGACTCCGAGGTTTATTCTTCCCTCGTATGTCGCAAATTCTTTCCAGTCAACCGCAAGCTCATCCTTCCAGTCATCTATCTCCTTGATGATGTACTCAACGCACTCATCGTAGGAAGACCTTGCAACCATAGCGTTTCCGCTCTCGTTCTGGGTGTGCTCGATGATCGGCACCCCGCCGAACATCTTGATAAGCTGGCTGTAGTAGTATGCTCTTGCAACGTGAGCCTCAGCGATGTACCAGTGCATTGACTGTATGTCTCTCTGATAGTTGACGGCATCGGTGATGATGTTCCGGTTGAGTTTCAGAAGTTCGTCTCCCTTGCCGTCAGCGACGAATGAGAGGAAGTTGTTTGCCGAGCGGATACCCTCGTAGTAATTGTTGTAGTACTTGAACAGAGGATTGACGCTTGAGTTCACAATGCCCTTGTTGAAGTAGATGACATCTGATGAAGGAGATGTCTGCACCGCCTCGTCGGAAGCTGAAGCGAAGATGTTGTTGTCGATGGTGGCGAAACCATAGTACATAGGAGAGTAGAATGCTCTCGCATAGTCCCAGATGGTGCCCCTGTTGGTCGCAATTGTCTCGCTGGTACGGTTCAGATCAAGGCTGGTCTCAAGGAAATCACCGCAGGATGTGGCGAGTCCCATAAGGGCGATGGATGACAGTATAAAATAACGTGTTTTCATCATTGTCATTGATTAGAAGGTTATTGAAGCACCGGCGTTTATTGTCCTCATAACAGGATACAGTCCTGTGAGGTTTTCGGGATCGAGATTGTAGTTTCTCTGAAGAGGACTGATGGTCAGCAGATTGTGTCCTGACACGAAAACCCTTAGGTTTTCGATGCCTGTCTCCCTGAGCTTTGAAGACTGGAAGTTGTAGCCGAATTCAACATTCCTGAGTTTGAGGAATGAAGCGTCTTTGATCCAGAATGAGCTTGCCTGGTAGTTGTTAGGGTTGCTCCGGGTGGTCAGGCGGGGATAAGTAGCGGTGGCTCTGGTGTCGATGCCCTCCATCGGATAATATGCCCACGCGCCCTTGGCGATTTCGTAAGCGTTGTTATGGTTTACAAATGCCACGGTCTGTCTTGAGTTGTCAAGAAGGTTTGCAGACACACCTGCAACACCTTGGAAGAGCACTTCGAGATCGAAGCCCTTGCAGCCGAGCCTGCCGCCGAAGGCAAATGTCCACTCCGGGAAGTATGACCTTCCTATTTTGGTGGCATCGTTCTGGTCGATGATTCCGTTGCGGTCGAGATCCAGGTATTTGATGTCACCCGGCTGCACGCCGCCGAATGCAGGCTGAGCTAGAGATGCATTGAGCTTGCCGTCAGCGTCGAAGTCCGTAATGTCATAGAAGCCGTCTGCAACGAGTCCGATGTAAGTGCCTAGTGCCCGGCCTGTCTTTGCGCTGAACCCATTTGCCGGAGCAACCTCGGCCATATAGCCGATCTTGTTGGTGTTCCACGCGCCTGAAGCGTTGATCTCGTATGAAAGGTCCCCTGACTTGCCGGAATATGAGATAGCGAGTTCCACACCCTTGCTGTCCATCTTGCCGATGTTAGAGAAATAGTACTGCTTACCATAGTAGCCCATAAGCGAGTTGTCCAGGGTAAGGATGTCAGTTCTCTTATCGTAATATGCGTCAGCAGTCACATTGAGGCGGTTGAACAGTATTGCGTCCACTCCGATGTTGAACTTTGCGCTCTTCTCTGCGTGTGCGTCCTTGTTGGTCTTGAACATAGGGACAGCTGTGCTCTGCCACGTTCCGGATGTCTGTCCGAAGTAAACGGAACCGATGTAGCTGTATGTGTAGTACTCCTTGAAGAGGTAACGTCCGTTTGAAGAGTAGTCTGAAAGGACTGAAGTTGCGTTGGAGTCGGAGCTCCCCGACATACCGGCAGAAGCGCGTACCTTAAGGAAGTTTACCGCCTCGCCGCCCCTTAGGAAATCCTCGTTGGATACGATCCAGGCTGCAGATACGGCCGGATATGCCGCCCACCTGTTACCCTTGGCGTAGGCGTCGTTCCCGAAGTATGAGAAACCGGCTTCTGCGACATAGCGGTTGTCATAGTTGTAGTGCAAGAGACCGTTGAGATTCTCTGTGTTGTACTTGTATGAGAAGTAACCGTCGCCTTTGTAGGCAGAAATGCCGAAGCTCACCTTCGCAGTGAGCGAGCTCTTGCCGAATGACGCGTCATAACCAGCGGCCACCCTGGCCTGCTTCCAGTCCTGCATACCGTCTGAGCCGTAGCCGGAAGCGGTGATTGTGGTGGTCTGGTTGGTGGTGGTGTTCACACCGCCGTTCCATCTTGCATAGTCTCTGGTCTTTGAATAGCCGCTGAGAGTGTGGCTGTAGAATGAGAATGCTTCCTCCAGGTATAGACCGGGTGTCAACATATCAAGCTTCTCCTTCACGGACAAGTTTGTCTGGAGAGCTCGGGCCTTTCTTGAAACCCAACCCAGCGCATTTACTGAAGCGTATGGGTTGTCAGGATAGATGGCTGTTCCTGAAAGGTGCTCATTCGCGTCATCATCGTAGATGTCGTAGATGTTTGAAGGATAGTTGGCAAGGTCCATGAAAAGCTGGCTCATACCGTAGTTCGGCCTCTTGAGCATCTCGATTCGTCCGCCCATATCGAACTTCACTTCGAAGAACTTGAGAACATTGAAGTCGAGGTTCGCTCTCACGTTGAACTTCTGATAACCGAGATTCGCGGTCTGGTCAGTGTTCGACGTATTGAAGATACCCGTGTTGTCCAGGTAGCCGAGATTGATGTTGTACCTGGCGTTCTCGTTTCCACCGTTCAGTACGACATCGCCATCAACATACTTGCCTGCACTCCTGAGAGCTTCCTTATACCAGTCCACATCGATGCCTGTGCCGTTCTTGTAGGCTGCTAGTGCAGCCTCGTCGTAAACCGGGGACCACTGCATGCCGTTGTCGTTGGACACAGCCTGGTTGTAGAGGTTCGCATAATCATAAGAGCGTAGAGGCTTGTTGAGGAGCGAAGGGCTCTGGACACCTGTGCGTACACGGGCGTTTACAGTTGCCTTGCCGATATGGCCTCTCTTTGTGGTGATGTTGACCACACCGTTTGCGCCTCTCTCACCATAGAGAACGACTGCAGCCGCATCCTTTAGGATCTCGACCTTGTCTATCTCCGCCGGAGAGAAGCCTGAGAGATACTCCTTGTTGACTTCGAAACCGTCAACAAATATCTTTGCAGTACTCCACTCGCTGGTGGAATAGCTGCCTATGCCGCGGATGAGCCACTTTGCCGTGTCGTAACCAAGCATTCCGGAACCTTCCATAACTGTAAGGCCTGAAAACCTGCCGGCGAAAGTGTTGGTGAAATTCGCGGTCTGAGTCTTATAAAGATCATCCCCCGTTGCGGTGGACACGGCACCTGTGGTGTTGTAGTCCTGCGCATTCAGTCCCAGAATCATCAGGAACGATGTTACAAGGACGGAGAGACACTTTTTCATATTGTTTCTGCTCATAGCTAAAAATTCTAATGTAATAGGGCCTTGCTGTTAATATCCGGGGTTCTGAGTAATCGTGCCCTTGTTTATCTCGGTCTGAGGGAATGGCTCAAGATACATCGCCGGGCTCCAGAATGAGGTGTAAACCACAGAATCCCAGTAGGTGTCAACCCAGGCAGCGGCGTATGGCCATACGGCCGCGGAATCGTCCTTGATATTGAACTGGAGCATCCTCATCTCACCGCCGCAGATCTCAGTGGATATGTCGCTTCTCTTCCAATGCTTGGAGTTGAAGTATTTCATATTCTCCTGGAAGAACTCAATCATCCATTCTCTCTGAATGATCCCGCGGAGCTTGGCTTGATCGGTCTCAGTGATTGAAGGAAGACCTGCACGGTTGTGAACCATATTGAGGTTCTCGAGGGCTTTTGAAGAGTTTCCGACCTCATTGTATGCCTCTGCCAGATTGAGGTAGGTCTCGGCAAGACGGAAAAGAGGAGCCTCGAACCAGGTCCTCGAACCGGCGTGATAGTAGAACTTTGTCCTCTCACCACAGCCTCTGTCGCTATTGACAGGATTAGGGAACGTTGAGCCCTGGCCTTTGTCCGCAGCATAGCCGCCTCTTGACCAACCGATGTTCTGCCAAGAGTAATCACCAGGGTTGTTTGCAGAATCGTAGCCGCCCATCTTGATGTCAGCAAGGGCGCGCGGCTCGAGCCTGGCAACATTCGCGCGATAGTCTGCGCCGCCTCTTGGAGTGGTCTCGCCCACCTTTGGCCAATCGATCTCGGTGCCATCAGCAGCATAATACTTCTCAATATGGTTTGTGAGAATTCCGCTGCAATCGGTATCATAGCGGTTGTATTTCCAATATGCCGAGCAGTTGATGAAGTTGAACATCGGATCATAGCCGCCTGTGTCATTATTCTTGTATGCAAGGATGATCTCGGCGTTTGAAGGAACCGATGTCGCCTTTGCATAATCGTCGAAGGCGTTGGGATTAGGGCTGCCCTTGCCTGCGCCGCCTGAATTCAGGAGTTCGACACCGTTTGCCGCCGCCCATGCAAGGACCGCCTCATTGGCAGTGATTGCGTCGTTCCATCTGTTCTGATCGGCAGAGCCGAAGCATATGTAATCATTGTGCTCACCGTTGTCAAGATATGGCTTTGCGCTGTTGAAGAGCGGCCTTGCGGCATATTCAAGAGTTCTGGCCTTGATGGCAAGGACGGCGCCCTTGGTCATACGGCCGTTGTTGGATGCATCCCATTTTGCAGGAAGAGCTTCATAAGCCTCGTCGCAGAGTCTTAAGATGAAATCGCAGACTTCCTGAAGGGAAGCTCTGGGAGCAGAAAGGTCGTCGTTGGATGTGAATGACTTCTCCACGATAGGCACACCTCCGTATCTGTAGAACATTCCCATATATCTGTAGGCTATGAGAGCTGTTGCCTCAGCCTTGATGGTTGCCTTTGCGGCATCGTCCATGTCGGCCACCTTGTCGATGTTTTCCTTGACGATGTAGCACATACGGATGTACTTCCAGTTGTTGCCATAGTGGTCCGCACCTGCGTCAGAACCATCTGTACCGTTCACTGAAAGGCCTTGCTGCGCGATGTTGTAGCTGGAATGCCAGCTGTAGCCACGTCCCACCTCGCCGGAGATGGATCCGAAGGTGGTGTGGCCGATGCCCATACCGCCCGGCCAGCCGTGGCGGAGGATCGCCCTGTAACACGACATAAGAGATGCCTCAGCATTCTTTTTCGTGCTGTAAACAGCATCGAGGTCCACTGTGCCTGTGGTGTCCGGCTTCTCAAGGAAGGCGTCACACGAGGTTAGCAAACCTGCTGCGAGGGCTGTCAACATTATTCTGTATATCTTGTTCATTCTAATATCTCCTATTGATTAGAAACGTAAGCTGATGCCACCCGTGAATACCTTGGTGAGAGGATAGACGTATGTGCTTCCGTCAGTGGTCTCAGGATCGATGCCGTACTTTGTGAGGGCATTCTTGAAGGTGTAAACATTGTTTGCGTTGAAATATATCCTGAGGGCCTGTACTAGAGAATTGTTCCCTCTCTTCTGGAGGTCGAAGGTATATCCAAACTCTACGTTCTTGAGCTTGAGGTGGTTGGTCGAGACCATCCAATAATCGCTCGTGAGGTAGTTGTTGTGGGATGTCGTTGCACTGTAGGCGGCTCTTGGATAGGTGATTTCCTCGCCTGCGAGATACTTCTCCTCTGTCCATCTGCCGTCATACTGCCACTTCCAGGCGTTTCCGGCATTCTTGAAGAACGGGATGGTGTAGCCGCTGTTGAGAGAGTATGAACCATTTGCGCTGCCGGTGAAGAGGAGCTTGAGGTCGAAGCCATTGTAGCCGAACTGCGCCTTGACGTTGTAGTGGTACTGTGCATAGTTGGGGAATCCGACAGGAGCTACATCATTCTGGTTTATGAGGCCGTCGCCATCTAAATCCTTGTACTTGATGTCACCAAGTGTCGCCTTGTTTGAGGTGTAGGTGTTGTAGGGACGGTTTGCAAGTTCTTCCTGTGTGTTGAACAGGCCGTCGCTCACCAGACCGAATCTCTGTCCGATGGCGAAGCCGGTCTGGTTCATCCAAGGATAAGGGTTCTTTGCCTCGGCCTTGTAGATGATCTTGTTTCGAGAGTAAGATATGTCTCCGCCTATCTTGTAGATAAGATTGCCGATCTTGTCTGACCATCCGAGTACAAGTTCATAACCACGGTTCTCGGTGATACCTACGTTTGCAGGAGGGACGCTGCCCTGATCCACACCGTAGATGGCAGGGATGATGCCCAGGGTTGTGAGAATGTTGTCTCGTTTCTCGTAGAAATAGTCGAAGTCAGCAGAAAGCCTGTCCCTTAGCCACTTGGTCTCGCAGGTGATGTCTGCATTGCCGAGGGCTCCCTCAGTTGCGCCATAGAAGTAGGTGTTCTGGGATGTGCCGTTGCTGCTTCCGAGATAGTATCCGCTCTGGTTAAGGTTGTATGTATTAGGGAGATAGTAGTATCTGCGGCTGCCGCCCAGCTGGTCGTTGCCGACTTCACCGTATGAACCGCGGATCTTCAGGAATGTGAGGATGTCGTTCTTGGGGAAGAATGGCTCGAGAGTAGGTACCCAACCTATGGATATTGCAGGGAAGAAGCCGAAACGCTTGCCTTCTGCGAACTGCTCTGTGCCGTTGTAACCCACATTGAATTCAGCCATATACCTGTCAGCATAGTTGTAAGTTACACGGCCCACGAAACCCATAATTCCGGAAGGCACGTGGTATGAATCGCCAGGCATTGTGTACTTCGAAGCCTTTCCCAGGAGAAGGGCGGACACATTATGCTTGCCGAATGTGCCAATCCAGTCAAACCCCCCGTCAATATAGAGTTTGTTCCAGTTTGAATAGCCCCAGGAACTGAATGAGCCTGAACCACGTGAACCGCCGAAGAAGTCGTACTCGTCAGGGTTGGAGGCATTGCGCTGGATGAGGTATGAAGGAAGTGATGGCGTGTACTTTGTGTATCTGTTGTAGTTGTCCTGATAAGAGACGGTCACGTGTGCGGAAAGATTGGGAAGCAGGTAGTCCATTGTATGGTTCAGCCTGATTGAGTTGTCGAGCAAGCTGTTGTAGATGGTTGCCGTTCCTGACATAAGGAGGTTGTACACCGCATTCTGGTTGCCGAGGTTGGTGTTGGTCTTGATGGCAAGAGGGTTCTGCTCAGAGCCCTGTACACCCGCAAAGCCGCTTACAAGCTTGCCGTCCACGATACCGGGGCTTATGAATGGGTTGCAGTCATAGATGTACTGCATAATGATCTTGTAACGTGCCGTAAGATCGTAAGGG
>CAYFVE010000002.1:48455-61063 GCA_964346605.1 uncultured Muribaculaceae bacterium
GTGGGAGCGGAGGGGTCCGCGGCGTGGCCGGGACCCGTGGTCTCGCCGAACTGCCCTGCGGAATTGACCGTGAGTGTGAAGCGCTCCGCAATCTTGACGTCGAAATTGCTTCTGAAGTTGTACCTGTTGAAGGTTGACTTTGTGGAAGCGTCATAGTACCTGACATCGTTCGTGATGCCTTCCTGACGGAAGTAGCCGAATGATACGAAATACTTCACCCTGTCTGTACCGCCGGACACGTTGAGGTTGGCCTGATACTGAGGTGCAACCTTGCCGAACTGCTCCTTATAGAGGTCGTGAGAAGCATAGTATAGGGCCGGAGATTTCTTCAGCTGCTCCTTCTGCGCGTCTGTGAGTCCTGGCATAGCATCAACCTGCTGAGGAGTGAAGTCTCGGTTGTTCTTGAACTTCCAGAGGTCGTAGTCATCGTAGATGTATGCAGAGAGACCGTCGTTGCCGGCGTACGCCTTCTGCTCATTGCGGATGGCTTCGTTCCTGAATAGCGCATATTCGTATGCTGTTGTGCCTTCCTGGAGGTTTGTTGCCGAAGTGAGACCGTAGTTTGCCGAGAAGTTTATCACAGGCTTGCCTTGCTGACCTCTCTTGGTGGTGACGATGATGACACCATTCGCACCCCTCACACCATATACAGCCGTGGAAGCAGCATCCTTAAGGATACTTATGCCCTGGATTTCGTTGGCATCCATCGCGTTGAACTCTGCGAATGCCTGCTCGGAAGCCTGCTCGACACCATCGATGATGATGAGAGGCGTTGACTGGCCGTAGGTGGACACACCGCGGACAAAGATGTTTGCAGCGTTACGTCCAGGTTCTCCGGATGTCTGGAGTCCGCTGACGCCAGGTGAGTTGCCGATGAGCGCGTTGGTTACATTTGCTACAGGAGCCGAGAGGATATCACCTCCGTTGACCGATGAAATGGCACCGGTCACATTCACCTTCTTCTGAGTTGCGAATGCTGTAACTACCACCTCGTCCATAAGGTTAGCGTCAACGGACATCTGCACATCGACTTTGGCCTGGTTTGCAGGTACAACGACTTCCTTGCTGGCGAAGCCGATGAACTGGAACACGAGTGTGATCTCCTGACGAGGAACAGAAAGCGAGTACTCACCGTCCATGCCTGTTGAGACACCATTCTGTGTTCCCTTCTGTATAACAAAGGCGCCATAGAGCGGCTCGCCCTTATCGTCCACCACTGAACCGCTGACAGTCCTCATCTGCGCGAAGGCAGGAGACCACAGCCCTCCAAGCAGGGTCAGAAGACCACATACAAGGAAATGTTTTAGTGTTCTGGTCATAGTAGTATAATATTTTTATTATTTTATTTCATATCCTTCCGGCATTGTGTACATAGAAGGAAGATCCTTGCTGAAAAGGGTTCTCGGATCATTGTACATCACTCTGAAGTTGTCCTCAGACGGATGGCCGGGATATACACTGTAGTAGTGCTTGTCAGACTCGTTGGACACGTACTTGTTCCTCCACATGCAGATCATCGAGATCTTCTGATTCCCTGCGGGATTGAGGACGTACTTTGTCCAGAAATCTGAATTTGTAAATGATTCAGTACCTGTTTCCGTCACCCCGCAAGGCTTGTGCTTCTCTGCCGACACCTTTGCCATCTCCTGGATGTTCAGACTGAAGACATAGTCGTTGTTCCCCTGATAGCAGTCCATTCCAATGAAGTCCACATAATCGTCGCCCGGCCATCTGAAAAGGATGCGTCCTCTTGCGTCAGAGTACTTGTTGTCCATCTGGGGAGAAACCGCGAAGAGGAAGTTGTGCACTCCTTTGGTGTCCCGGAGATACTCGACAGTGAAACGCCAGAAAGCGATGAACTCGGCCTCCGTGGTGCAGCTGCTGCCCCACCAAGACCAGCTCTGGGTGAGCTCGCGGTAGGTACGGAGAATCAATGGCACGAGTTCGCCCTTGGAGTCCTGGAGGTTAAGTGCGAAATCCGCGAGATTGTCGATCCAGCCGATGTACTTGGTTCTTGTGGCCGCACCTTCTGTAAGGATGTCCCTGACGACAGTCTTGTCGGAATTGTCCCAGGAGTCGCCGCCTGTCTTAGGGTTGTTGAGATGTGCGCAGGCCACAATGACCTCGCCTCTCTCCCTGGACTCGAGGATGACCCTTCTGCGGATGGTGTTCTCGACATCGTTGTGTCTGTTGTCCATAATTGGACCGACATCCACGCTGAACACTCCGGGATAGTCTCCGCAGACTGCCTTGGTGTCCGATCCTCCCGGTTCATTGTACCAATATCTACCGTACCAGAGATCGTCGTGATGGCCGAACATCCATCCCCTGCCTGTGATTGCCCAGAGATTTGCAAGGAGAGCCTTGGTCTGAGGTGTTGCGTTCTTGTCCACAATGCTCAAAACATTTTTCTCTTCAGGGTTAGCTTCCTGCTTCACAGTAACTTCCTTATAGAAGTAGCGGTCTGTGGCGTCCTGGATCCTGATGATGCAGGTTCTCTCTGATGCCTTAGGATTCGCTTCTGCCTTGAATGTGAGTGGCCCGGTCTCCGTGATCCACTTTTCGGATAACACTGAAACTATGCTGAAATTGGCGCTCGCCTTGATTGAGAATGTGCTCTCGCCTGCCCCGACTGTATATTCCGTCTTCTCCAAGGTGAGGACACGGCTGTCTGTACGGTTGGTCGTCCTGGCCTCCTTGGTGCAGGCCACAATGCCAAAAATTACGAGGAAATATGTCAGGTATTTTCTCATTACTGTTTGCTGGCTAATACGAAGAAGAATTTAGGGAAGTACCAGAACTTGTCCTTATCGTTCCACTCTGTCGAGTTGAGGATTGTAAGTCCGGGTGTATCCATCGGAATCTTGAATGTAAATGCCATCTGGCCTGAAGGGATTTTGAGCACCTTGGCGTCGGTGCCGCCATGTGCGAGATCGTCTGCATAAAGTTCAGCGAGGGGGCCGTGTTCGCCTGACTCCCAGATCTCACATACCTTCTCGACAGGTACAAGTTCGCCCGCGGCATTTGTGTATGTGCCGGTGAAAGTGATCTTGCCTGTGGCAAATTCCTTGAAATATGTGCCTTCGCCTTCAGGGATGCAGCGGTAGAATGGCGCTCCATCTCCCCAGTTCGTTGCAAATGAAGCATACTTGCCGTCTGCGCCGGCATCATTGGTGAATGTGCCGTAGGTGTCTCCGGTGACTTCATCGGCACCTGTGCAGACGATGGTGAGGATGTTGTCATCTTCCCGGCTGTGGTTGTAGCCAGGGAATGACCATCCTTTCTCATCCATAGACATGACGTGTGTTCCACCCCACGACGCCATATTGCCGCCATAAACCCAGCAGCAGTGAGGCACGAAGTTGTAAACACCTTCGATCGGATCCACGAATTGTTCGTAGGTCAAAGTGTAAGTTCGGGTTTCGCCGTTATACGCAGTCACAGTGAACTGTGTGCTGCCGCTTGAGAGATCCACAGTGCTGCCGGGACCGATTGATGCCTTGGGGCAGAATTCGCTGTCCGGGTACTTGAAGTCAACTGAAACGACCTTTACGGCTGACAAGTCGAGGCTTCCGGTCACAAGGGTCACGTTCACCGCGCCCTCCGCGTCGTTTCTCCAGTCACTCGTGATGGTCGCGCCGCCAATCTGAGACTCAAGGCGCAGACCTGTCGGAGTGCGCTCCCTTGTCCAAGGATCGACCAGTTCTTCTGTGTTGCGCGCTTCCTCCTTGCAGGATATGAGTCCCAGGAGGACAGCGGATACAACAACAAGTAGAGTAAATGATCTTTTCATGATGGTTTGTATCAGTGTTGGTGTTATCTGTCTTCTTCTGTTATGAAAGCCTTGTTGGCATCAATGAGAGCATTCAGCCTTTGAGTAGAGGCTGTGGTGGTGAGGCCATCCTCAGGTGTGTTCATACAGTAGTCCACGAGTCTGTCAATGGTTGACTCGGCGACGTGCATTCTTGTGTCTGACGATGCATAATAGAGGTAAACCTTACCATCCTCGTCCGCGATCCAGCCGTTGCTGAACAGGACGTTCGAGACGTCTCCCACCCTTTCATCTCCTTCCGGCGCGAGGACATAACCGGCAGGAGATGCGATGAGTTCTGCCGGATCCTCAAGAGATGTCATATACATATAGAGGACATATCTTAGACCGGCAGCGCAAGCTCTCACACCGTGTGCCATATGGAGCCAGCCCTTTGAGGTCCTGATCGGTGCCGGTCCTTCTCCGTTCTTCACTTCCTTGATGGTATGGTAATATCTCGCATCGATGAGTCTTTCTTCCTTTATCTCTGCGTGAGTCATATCATCTACGAGAGCCCAGCCGATGCCCATCCCTGAAGCGCCAGTGTCAATGAAGCTTTCCTGCGGTCTTGTGTAAAGGGCATATTTGCCGTCCACGAACTCAGGATGAAGAACGACATTCCTCTGCTGGAAGCGGCTCTTCACATCTGGAAGCCTCTCCCAAGAGACGAGATCCTTTGTCCTTACGACACCGGCTGCGGCCACAGCTGAAGAGAGGTCGCCCGGGGCCGCGTCGGGAGCAAGCCTCTCAGCGCAGAAAATGCCATAGATCCAGCCGTCTTCGTGGGCCGTGAGTCTCATGTCATAGACGTTGGTGGCTGTTTCACCCGGAATGATTACAGGACGTCCGGTAAAGCGGAATCCCTGCACCGGCGATTCGCTCTCAGCGAGAGCGAAGAATGACTTCCTGTCATTACCCTCGACGCGGACTGCCATAACATATTTGCCATTGAACTTGATGGCGCCGGCGTTGAATGTGCCGTTGATTCCGAAACGCTCTTCGAGGTAAGGATTAGTCTGCGGGTTGAGGTCGTAACGCCAGAAAAGCGGAGTGTGTGCAGCAGTTACAACCGGATACTTATATCTTGTCCATACTCCGTTTGAGCATGCCTTTTCATTTGGCCGATTGATGAGTTCCGCGTGGGAACGCCTTAGGTCTGCGCATTTAATTTCGAAATCTGACATAGAGCTGTAGATTTATAGTGTTATAATCAAATCAAAGTTAGGAATGTAAAAAAACAATAGCAAAGCGATACATATATAAAGAATGGATAGTATTATACTTTGATTGAATAATACCATCCACTCATTATACTATGGAATTTTTTTTATTTTTTATTCAGAAACTCAGTTCATTAGAGTATTATGCGCTATCTGAATAATACCATCTGATACTTTTACGACACTCAGTGTTTTTGACAGAAAAGTACTACTTTGCACAGTTGAATCCAGTCAGTTCAATATGAGCTTCGAGACCTCTCGCGTCACGGTCGCTCCATAAGATTGAGATTTCCCTGTCCTCTCCCGGAAGAAGGCTGAAGAAGTTGTCCTCATACAAAACAGGAAGGATCTGCTCTCCGTCTGAGCCGAGAAGGTTTGCGCGCAGGAACATGGCAGGAACATCCGATGTGTTCTTAAGACTGAGCTTACCGCTCCACTGATTGCCATTCCGGATGGATGTGAAGCTTGACTGAACTTTTGCATTCCCAAGGTTTCTGAGAGCACGGTAGTTGCCAGCCTCCCTGCCCTTGAGGTAGAAATTGCTTGAAAGCTCAATACCTGACGCGTCCTTCAGGCTGAGGCAAAGGAGTATGAGATCGCCGCTCTCCGGAAAGCCGACTTCCATCACCGGAACTGTGCTGTCGTTCTTGATGTCAACTGTCTGGCTGTTCTCTGAGACAACCTTCCCATCAACGTCGCGGATAACGAGGCTGACAGATGCACCGGCAAGGTCTCCCCTGTTCATATTCACAACCTCAATGCAGTCCTTCGCAGCATTCCACTGGACGTGGACAGGCTCGCAGGCCTTCATCGCTCCGAAATATGCACCGGTAGGATCGAAATAGTAGTCGTACGACTGCCATACCATACTTGGCCAGCATGGGTGGCTCATCCAGATTACAAGACCCTGACGGGCAACCTGCGATGACTCATACATCGCTCTGTATCCGATATAGTCGATGATCTGGCCGAATTTCGCGAACTCCTCGACTGACCGAGGCTCTCCGAAGCCATTGGCCATAATCCTGGTGAATGAGGCGCCCCTCTGCGCACCCTGCTGGGTAAAGTCGTGCTTCGCCCACTGGATGTTAACAGGCCACATTACTTCTTCTGAAAATGTCCTTCTGAGACTCTCGATGTTCATCACGTCAGGCATCCCGCGCTCTGAATGCAACTTTTGAGGCACAATGCCGAAGTATTCCTCGACGGGAAGAAGATTGTACGGACCGTAGCCGCCGACACCTGCGTCTGCTGAGCTTGGGATATATTCTATGCCGGGATGCAGGGCAGCAACCTCGACGCGTAGAGCCCTGTCAAGCTCCGCCGGAGGGAAGCCTTCGTTGCGGCCGCAGTAAAGGCCTATGCTCGCGTGGTTTCTGATGCGCCCGATATAGTCCGTTGCATTAGACATGAAGAGTTCGTTGTCGTATGGATCAGGACCGTCCCAAGGGTTTGCAAGCCAGAAGTCCTGCCATACCATTACACCGTGGCGGTCGCAGGCCTCGTAGAAAGGCTCGTCGCCAATCTGGCCGACCCAGTTGCGGATCAGATTGAAGTTCATCTCGGCGTGGTACTTGACGGCGATGTCGTACTCGCGTGCACGATAGAGAAGGTTATGCTCGCTGAAGCCCCAGTTTCCTCCGAGAGGGATAAATCTCTTTCCGTTGACGAACATCTGGAGACGTATGTCAACCTCTGAGTAGTCCATCTGACGGAGACCGGCCTTGTAGCTGATCCGGTCAGACACCTGACCGTTCTCAGTGAATGTGAAGCCGGCATCGTGAAGGTATGGTTCGCCGTAACCGTTAGGCCACCATAGCTGCATATTCGTCTCCTTAAGCTGAGCGAATGCCTCAGGAGTGAAAGCGACCTCCCTGGTTTCCTTGGCAGCAAGAGCGACTTCCTGAGAGAACTTCACATTTCCGATAAAGCCTTCGAGCGTACCGCTCACGGCCTCTGACGAATGGTTTACGAGTACAGCCTTCGCTGTGATTGAAGCAGCCGTGTCAGGAAGGTTGAGCTTCGTGAGCACGAGCGGGTTCTTCACGGTGACATCTCCAGATGCGCTTATGAAGACATTGTTCCAGATACCCATATTCCTGCCGCGGACCGATGTGATCCAATCCCAGCCGATGCTTGCGTGAAAAGTCGGGTTGTCGGCTCCAAGGATACCGCCGTTCTTGTCGGTGCTGGTCATATTCTTTTCCTTGGAACTGCCGTAATGCGCGTTGCGGACTACCTTTACAGCGAGAACATTCTTGCCCTCCATGAGAGTGGAAGTGATGTCGAACCGGCCTCTGATGAATGCGCCTTTCTGGTCTCCGAGCTTGACGCCGTTGAGCCATAGCTGAGCAGTCCAGTTGATACCGTCAAGATTCAGGAAAATGTGCTTCCCTCCGAAACCTGAAGGCAGTTCGAACTCATCCCTATACCAGAAATCCTCATTGAAGTATGAGTCAGAAATGTTTGCAATGTTGTCTGCGAAATTAGGGTTTGGCACTGCGCCGTTGTTGATGTATGACACGAGGACTGTCCCGGGAACTGTTGCAACGAGCCACGACGACGCATCGAAATCCTCGCTTGCGACAACCTCCCCTGCGGCGTCAACAGAAGTTGCGCGAGCGAGTTTCCAATTTCCGCCATGGAGATAGAACTTGCCGTCAGAAAGACCCTTAACAGCCTTGGGTTCGGAATGGAGGCCTCCCCTGCCATAGACCTCGACCTCGCTGAGAGCTGATGAGCATGCAGGGAGATTGTCCGGAAGGCTTACTCTCACATAACGAGCGTTACCCTTGACCTTGAGGTCATCTGTGAGACCTGCATCGTTATTTACGGTTGCAATCTGCTTCCAGGTTTTTGCATCATCGGATGTCTCAACTTTCGCGGAATCCGGCTTGAGTACCCATTTCAGTTTTACATTGTCGAACCTGGCCTTTACGCCCAGATCAACATAGACCCACTGCTCCTTGCCCTCTCCGTTGAGCCATGCGCTTCCGAAACTATTGGACGGGATCAGCTGGACTTCCCTTCCTTCTGCACTTACAGGATTCAGATCAGAGATTTGCCAGTATTTTGCGCAGGCCATAGAGAAGTTTATGCGGAGGAATCTGAAAGAATCCGTATTCTCCAAGGGAATATGCTTCCTGAATAGAACAAGGGGAAGATATCTTTCGAAGCCTTCCTGCTTGTTCGGATCCGATGGCACCTCCTGACCGGTTATCACTCCGGGAAGGCCTTTGCCTTCAACCAGCGCTGCCGCGCGCCAGTCTTCACCATTGTCGGACACAAGGAACTCCACCTTGTATGCGTCAGCAGGTATGGACGTGTCGCAGGCCAGGGCAGCATCGATGTTGAATGCCTTGACCCCTGTGACAGTCTTTACCCATTCATACTGGATAAAGGTTTCAGAGCCCATCATATTGTAGCTTGAGTGCTCGTTCTGGTCAAAAGTGTATTCGCGCTCACGATTGTTTATGATGCCGTCAACACTTGTGACCTTCACGAAATCAGGCATCTCGCCTGAGACAATGCCGTCCGTGACGAGTTGTGCCGTGAGGTTAGAGTCATAGCTGCCTGATGCGTATGCAGACCTGTTGAGGGCGATGTTTCTGTAGTCCTGGTCTGCTACCAGTCTTGGTGCGAAGTTATCCTCTGGTGCGCCCGGGTAGTTTCCTATTCCCAGAGTATAGTGGTCAGAGGGCTCTTTGCCGCCTTTAGGGCCGCATGCCGTTACCAGCGGCAGGAGTAGTGCGAGGTGTCTGAGTTTCATGGCTATAGTCTTTCTATTCATTCACAAAGATAGCTTTCTATCCTTTTGACAGGTAATACTATCCTATCTCTTTGTGACAGTTTTCCATCAAAATTCAGGTCAAAAACCTTTATTGTCCGGTAAAAAACTTATGGCTGTTGAAGCGTCAATCTCCTGCAAGGCAGATAGCCGAGAACTTCTGGATGTTCCAGATCCGCTCACACAAAATGAAATGTCAGAGATCTGTCAAGGAGTCCGCATTGGCGTGCCGTTTAAATAATTGACAGATAATAATTTATGAAAATCACCTCTCTGATTCTGGAAGGGTGATTCCCGTTATTGGCTGTAATTCAGCGATGTACGCGTCACGCATCGGGTTGGATGCGATTGTGAAGAATGAGTGGGTAGTGTACTGGAACCTTCATATATATCGCAGGCACAAAAAAAGCCGGCTAAAATCGCTTTTTAGTCGGCTTCATTTCTTGAGTGGTCCCAGTAGGGCATGATCCTACGACCCCCTGATTATGAGTCAGATGCTCTAACCAACTGAGCTATGGGACCGGTTTCCTGGCCGAAGCCAGGAAAAAATTTAATCTAAAATGTCCTTTCTCGGTCTTGATACCGAGCGAGGTCAGACTTTGATCTCAACTTCGACTCCTGAAGGAAGTTCAAGCTTCATAAGAGCATCGACAGTCTTGGCATTGCTGTCGTCGATGTCAAGGAGCCTGCAGTAGGCGTCAAGCTCAAACTGCTCACGAGACTTCTTGTTGACGAAGGTTGAGCGGTTGACAGTGAAGATCTTCTTGTTGGTAGGAAGCGGAATCGGACCGTTTACCTTAGCACCAGTGGCCTTCACGGTGTCCACGATCTTGGCGGCTGACTTGTCAACCAGCATATGATCGAATGATTTGAGTTTAATTCTAATCTTTTGACTCATATCAATAATTCTTGATTTTCTGTTTACAAACTTTGTGCTACTCGTCGTCATCTGAGAGTTTGTAGCCGCTCTTCTCGATGATGTCCTTGGACAGGTTGCCAGGAACCTCAGAATAGTGATCGAAGGACATTGTGCTGGTTGCACGTCCGGAAGACAGAGTTCTCAGGACGGTCACATAACCGAACTGCTCTGCAAGCGGAACGAACGCCCTGACGATTCTTGCACCGTTGGCGGTGGAATCCATTGCCTGAATCTGGCCGCGGCGGCGGTTGAGGTCTCCTACGATATCTCCCATATAGTCCTCAGGGGTAACCACCTCGAGGTTCATAATAGGCTCAAGAAGAACAGGCTTTGCCTTAGGGCAGGCGTGGCGGAACGCCAGACGGCCGGCCATCTCGAATGAAAGCTGATCGGAGTCGACAGGATGGAACGATCCATCAAGCACGGTAACCTTCATTGACTGGACCTCGTAGCCTGCAAGTACGCCGTTGGCCATCGCTGACTTGAAGCCCTTTTCGATGCAAGGAATGAATTCCTTAGGAATGTTGCCGCCCTTGACCTGATTCTCAAACTGAAGTCCTGTTACGCCTTCATCGGCAGGACCGATTTCAACGATGATATCAGCGAACTTACCACGGCCTCCAGTCTGCTTCTTGAAGACTTCACGGTGCTGTACAGTACCTGTAATAGCCTCCTTGTAGTTGACCTGAGGAGCACCCTGGTTGATTTCTACACCGAATTCA
Organism: uncultured Muribaculaceae bacterium; assembly: GCA_964346605.1. Classification (GTDB taxonomy): domain Bacteria; phylum Bacteroidota; class Bacteroidia; order Bacteroidales; family UBA932; genus Cryptobacteroides. The sequence goes on from CAYFVE010000002.1 coordinate 58,915, forward strand.
CGACGCAGACGATCGACGATGATGTCAAGATGGAGCTCACCCATTCCGCTGATTACGGTCTGTCCGGTCTCGTGGTCTGACCTTACGGTGAACGTAGGGTCTTCCTCAGCGAGCTTGCCCAATGCGATGCCAAGCTTGTCCAGATCGCTCTGGGTCTTAGGCTCGACAGCAATGCCGATCACAGGATCAGGGAACACCATCGATTCGAGTACGATCTGATGGTTCTCATCGCAGATGGTATCTCCTGTGCGGAGATCCTTGAATCCGACAGCCGCACAGATGTCGCCAGCCTCAACGAATTCGATAGGATTCTGATGGGTGGAGTGCATCTGGTACAGACGGGCGATTCTTTCCTTCTTTCCGGTACGGACGTTATAGATATAGGTACCTGCGTCAACGTGTCCTGAATATACTCTCATAAATGCGAGACGGCCAACGAACGGATCGGTGGCGATCTTGAATACGAGAGCGCAGAACGGCTGTGCCGAATCAGGCTGGATATCCTCCTCGGAACCATCCCTTGGATCGGTGCCCTTTATGACACCCTTGTCAAGAGGTGACGGGAGGTAACGCATCACTGCGTCGAGAAGGAACTGTACTCCTTTGTTCTTGAAAGAAGAGCCGCAGCAGGCAGGAACAATCTGCATTGAGATTGTGCCCTTGCGAATAGCGGCGATGATTTCCTCTTCGGTAAGGGAGTCAGGGTTCTCGAAATATTTCTCCATAAGAGACTCGTCGCTTTCAGCGGCAGCCTCAACGAGCTTGTCTCTCCACTTCTCGACTTCACCGGCCATCTCGGCCGGAACGTCCTGAATTTCATAATTCACAAGTTCGTCAGTTGTATCGTAAACGATAGCCTTGCGGCTGATAAGGTCCACGATGCCCTTGAACTTGTCCTCTGCCCCGATAGGGAGGCAGATCGGAACGGCCCTTGCCCCGAGTTTCGAGTGGATTTCCTCGACACAGGCGAGGAAGTCCGCTCCGACGCGGTCCATCTTGTTGACATATGCGATCTTCGGAACCCCATACTTGTCCGCCTGACGCCAGACAGTCTCGGACTGAGGCTGAACACGGCCTACGGCGCAGAAAGTGGCGACGGTTCCGTCGAGCACACGGAGCGAACGCTCCACCTCAACGGTAAAGTCTACGTGGCCCGGAGTGTCGATAAGGTTGACTTGGTAAACCTTGTCGTTGTAGTGCCAGAATGCGGTGGTGGCGGCGGAAGTGATGGTGATACCTCTCTCCTGCTCCTGCACCATCCAGTCCATTGTAGCGGCACCATCGTGTACTTCACCGATCTTGTGTGTCTTCCCGGTATAGTACAGGATACGCTCGGACGTGGTCGTCTTGCCGGCATCGATGTGGGCCATGATGCCGATGTTTCTTGTGTAGTTAAGATCTCTTTTTGCAGCCATCTACGAATAATAATAATTAGAAACGGAAGTGGGCGAAAGCCTTGTTGGCCTCTGCCATCTTGTGCATATCCTCTTTTCTCTTGAATGCACCACCCTCGTTGTTGTAGGCGGCCACGATCTCTGCACAAAGTTTTTCTGCCATGGAGTGTCCGGAACGCTTACGGGCGTAGCCGATCAAATTCTTCATAGAAAGCGAGACTTTCCTTTCCGGACGCAACTCTGTCGGCACCTGGAAGTTGGCTCCACCTACACGACGTGACTTCACCTCGATCTGAGGGGTTACGTTTTCGAGCGCCTTCCTCCAGATATCTAGAGGAGCCTTGTCAGAATCCTTCATCTTCTCGCCTACCATATCGATGGCATCGTAAAAAATTGAATACGCGATACTCTTCTTCCCCTGCAACATAAGGTTGTTCACGAAACGAGTCACCTCAACATCGTGAAACTTCGGATCAGGAAGTAGAATCCTCTTTTTAGGCTTCGATTTTCTCATTGTGAGTAAAAATTAAAGGTGATAAAAAATAAAAACGGACTACTTAGACTTCTTTGGTCTCTTGGCACCGTAGAGAGAACGTGACTGTGTCCTTCCCTCAACGCTGGCAGTGTCCAAAGCTCCTCTAAGGATGTGGTAACGCACACCAGGAAGGTCCTTGACACGACCGCCACAAACAAGCACAATGCTGTGTTCCTGAAGGTTGTGGCCCTCGCCCGGGATGTAGGCATTGACCTCCTTG
>CAYFVE010000003.1:0-23939 GCA_964346605.1 uncultured Muribaculaceae bacterium
GGCGGCCTCATCCAAATCCTCATCCAGATAAATCAGACTTCCGGGAAGCTTCTGGCCGTGGAAATTCCGGCCTTCCTCTCCCCCGGTACGGCGTATCAGAAGAACGTTGAGTTTCTCGCCGTCAAAGCCGAGCACAACACAGTCCACCGATATATGGTTGTCGGCGATAGCGTGAGTCTCGTGAGCGGAAATTACCATTGCTGTTCTAATGTTACCAATTCAGTGACAACAAAGGTATAAATGATTTTCGGCAAATGCAATATTTTTTAAAAATTTTTTACATAATCCTAACAATCAATTAGTTACATATCATCAGAAGGATGATTATAAAAGAATTGTTATCATCACATCTACAATAACATCAGAGAGCTCCTGCCATCTTTCTGAAGGACTCCATTCCCTTCGTGGCCACTTCCCTGATGTGAATGATGCGAGGGTCGTGGACGGCGACGTCCTCAGGGTCGATCAGATAGACCGGGACCCCGGCCCTGGCATAGCGGTAAAGACCTGCCGCGGGATAGACATTGAGGGATGTGCCGACGATGAGCATAGTGTCCGCTTCCGCTACTATGTCGATGGCTTTCTCAATTTTCGGAACAGACTCTCCGAAAAAGACGATATGTGGCCTCAACTGGCTTCCGCCGGGCGCCTTGTCACCGAGGTTCACTTCATCGTAGCCTATGTCAATGACTTCACGTTCGGAGAAGGTTCTGTCGTACTCTCCATCCTCGGGACGAACTTTAGTCGCCTCGCCATGGAGGTGCAGGACTCTGGTGCTGCCTGCCCTCTCGTGGAGATTATCCACATTCTGGGTGATGACTGTGACTGAATAATCCTTCTCAAGTTCAGCGATCGCAAGATGCGCTGCGTTCGGCGCCGCCTCCTTCAACTGCTTGCGCAAGAGATTGTAGAACCCCAGGACGAGGCCACGATTGCGGTGCCATCCTTCGATTGAAGCAACCTCCTGTGGATCATATTCACCCCAGAGCCCACCGGAACCCCTGAATGTGCTCAGGCCGCTTTCAGCGCTGACGCCGGCCCCTGTCAGAACAGCAATCTTTTTCTTTGACATATTCACTGATCGTTTTTGAAATAGGTGTTCTTGAGCCAGTACTCAAAGAGGGGATCGAAGATAAGAGGACGCTCGTCTTCACCGACGAAAGCGAGTATCTCCTTCTTCATAAGCGCATCCTTGAGTCTCCGGACGTTCGCTGAAGAATTCAGCCGGTACTTCCGGATCACCTCAGCGGTGCTGAACTTGGTGTAACCGTCGATGATGGCCTTAAGCAGACTGACCTGAAAAGTCGTGAGGTCGTTCATCACGGCGATGAACCTGCCCCTGTGGATCGCCAGCATCGTCTCAAGCGCCTCCAGCAGAACAGGCTCCATAATATAGCCCTTGGACAGAGAATCGCAGATGGATGTGAAGTGGTTGATATAGTGGAGGTCGCACTTGAACAGGCGGCACGCGCCGCTGATGAGGTCCCTGTCGATCACCTTCCCGCTTGCAAGGAAGCCCTTTATGATGTGCTCTACGATTTCCCTCTCGTCCACGCGGCTGAGTTTCACCCTCTCGACCCTGCGGTAGAAAAAATGGCGCTTCCTGAATATGTCACTCATAGCGTTAGCCTGAGAGCCCATAAAAATATACGAGAAAGATCTGACTCCGGCCTGCCTCATCTCATCTATGATCTGCTCCATCATTCTGAATATCTTCTCTCCGTCTTCTGTCAGGTCCACGTTCTGGAACTCATCAATAACCAGAAGCATCTTCTCCCCTCTCTCGGACGACAGCAGGTACGGGAGACGAAGAACGGCCCTGAAGTCGTCGTCATCCAAATCCCAGTTGGTTGAGAGAATGGTGTCGTTGTCGGAGAAGGCTCTTGGATCAAAGACAAAGTGAGTGCCGGCAAGATGCTTCGCAACAATCTGTGAATATTCATCCGGAGTCGAAGCCACAAGCCTTATGACCGCGGTTCCGAGTCTTCTTATGAAGGCCTCGCCAGCGCGGATGTCGAGCGCGGTCATCTCACCTGTATTGAATCTGACTCCGGTGACCCTGAGTCTGGTAAGAACCTGATGGACAATGGATTTCTTTCCTGTCCCGTAAGGCTCCCATATCGCCACGTTTTCGCTTTGGCTCAAAAGGTTGCCGAGAATTGTACAGTCTTCCTTACGGCCGATGAAATGCTGGCCGGTGACATATTTATTGTACAAAAACGGGCTGTCCATAGAAATAACATTTTTGTTTTGACAAAATTAAGAATTTTTTCTTACCTTTGCACCCGCTTTAAGAAAAAGGAGGTGGTATTTTAAAATGATCATAGTTCCAATCAAGGAAGGCGAGAACATCGAGCGCGCTCTCAAGAAATTCAAGAGAAAGTTCGGGAAGACCGGCGCTATCCGCGAACTCCGCGCCCGCAAGAACTTCGAGAAGCCTTCTGTAAAGAAAAGGGCGGCGAAGATGAAGGCAATCTATGTACAGCATCTCCAGCTTCTTGACGAGCAGTAATCCTGCCCGGAACATAGAAATCCAAAAGACGATGGCCATCTGATGGTAATCGTCTTTTTTACATTATCTTTATAAAAATCTTCAAGAAGTGATGAAAAGGTCTATGACTTCAACGGTAGCCGCCATTCTGGCATCTTCCTTTGTCTTCGCCCAGGGTCCTGACAACATCAGAATGCTCGTAGGGACCTACACGGAAGGCTCCCGGAGCAAGCGCGTCTATCTTTACTCTTTTAACCAGAAAGACGCTTCAGCGGTCCGGCTAGACACGGCGGCAGCGGGAAATCCCTCGTTCATAGTTCCTTCCAAGGACTGGACCCGCGCCTACGCAGTGAATGAATACAACGACGGAAGGCAGGGTGTGACAGCCTTCACTATGACGTCCTGGAGCATCGGCGTCCTCAACAACGTCCCGATCAATGGAGCAGACCCCTGCAATCTTCTTATCCTTGACGGCTGCCTGATGACCGCAGACTACGACGGAGGAAGCTGCAGTGTCCTTCCTCTGGAAGAAGACGGAAGCGTCGGAGAACTCATCCGGGAGTTCTCCTTCGGCGCAACGAAAAGTCTGAGCTGGTACGGAGTCAAGCTGGCTGAGGACAAGCAGGTAAAATCCCACATACACTGTGCAGTGGAATCTCCGGACGGGAAATATGTGTTCATCACGGATCTCGGAACGAACTTCATCCACAGAGTCACCATTGACGGCCGTTCCTGGGGCAGGGATTGCATTTCGGTTTGGAGAAGCGCGAAGAACATAGGCCCACGCCATCTGGTCTTCAGTGCGGACGGACGCTTCGCCTACCTCATCGGAGAACTGGGAGACCAGTTGTCAGTATTTTCCTACAATGATGGTCAACTAAATGAAATACAGTCCCTTAAAGCATATTCAGGGAAAGGTCGGGGCAGCGCAGACATCCATCTCAGCCCGGACGGGAAATTCCTCTATACGAGCCACAGGCTGGCCGGAGACGGCATCGCCATCTTCAGGGTTGATCCGGAAACAGGGATGGTTTCGAAGGCAGGCTTTCAGCCTACGGGCAAACATCCGCGCAACTTCGCCATCACCCCCAACGGCTGCTTCCTGCTCTGCGCCTGCAGGGATTCAGATGCGATAGAGATATATTCAAGAAATCCTGAGACCGGTGCGCTTCAGGACACCGGCAGACGCATAGGGATCCCTAAGCCTGTCTGCATCCAGTTCGAGAAATAGCCCTCGGACCAGATCACTCGTTCTTCAGCGAATCCACAGGATTGGCGCCAGCAATGTTCAGGCAGTTGATGACGACCACGCCTATAACAATAAGGATTACGATGAGTGAACCTCCTATGAAGTAAACAGGGTTCAGTGATATCCTTTCAGCAAACTGCTCCAGCCATTTGGCCGCGGCGAACCAAGCGGCCAGGGATGAAATCAGGGCAGCCGACAGAGACAATTTCAAGATATCCCTGACAAACACTCCGAGAATGTCACGGATTGTTGCACCGTTGATTTTCCTGATTGCCATTTCCTTGCTCCGGCGCAAAGACTCATCCTTTATGAAGCCTATAAGGCCAAGCAATGCAATCAGAAGCGAGAAGACGGCGCCGAGCGCCATAGTGTTCCGCATTTTCTTGCTCTCGGCATAGGCCTCCCGCATCGATTCCTCATAGGAGACTATGTTTACCTCCTTCCCATCAAGTGTTCCTGAAAGAGCGTCCTGAACCTTGTTCAGCGCACCAGGACTCACTTTGAACAAGATATGCGGCATCCAGTATTTCTCCGAACCGATCTCTCCGTAGAACAGTGCGCTAGGACGAATGTCCACATCTTTGAGATTGCCTATGAGATAACTCTTGTACACCCCGCTTATCCTGAACGGCACGTCGTCGGTTACTCCGTGGCCGGTAATCAATATATATTTTCCGACAGCACCGTCACTCCAGTTCGTGAATTCGGCCATCCTGGCCACGAACTTCTCGTCCACCACGATCTCGCTTGAATCACGAGGAGCCCAGCCTTCCACGAACCGGATATCCATAAGCTCATAGAAACTATCCGAGACTTCACACTGGTCGGCTATGTTGAAGAGTTCCCGGTTGCTTTCCTCGGGAAGCATAATGTTATTTCCGTTTGAGCCTTCATAGGGCAGGTTGTAACTGGCTGCGACAACTGACACCTCCGGAACGGACTCCAGCGCTGCGACGGCCCTTGATTGAGAGTAGCGGTCCCCTCCATAAAGATCATAGACATACAGATTCTCGTAGTCATAGCCTGGATCGCTGTGGGACACCTTGTCGTACTGCCTTCCGATAACAAGCATCATTATTACAAGAAAAACATTGATGACAATCTGGACACCAAGCAGGCCAAGTTTCCATCTGCGAGAATTCTCAGTATAGTTCTTCAGAGCGGCATAGATAGGAATCCTTTGATACAGCTCGGCAGGGACGACAATCGATACGGCAAGGACTATGGCTGTCACAACGATGATCGCTATGATGCTCTGAGGTACCAGAAGAGTGCTGAATGGCACGCCAAGGAGATTCTCGACAAATCCGTGGCCTGCGAATATGATCAGGCCGGCAAGGACAAGCGAAAGAGCAAGATGAAGTGTGGCTTCACGGGAAAACATCAGATAGATGTCATTCGCTTCAGCTCCATAACATTTACGGACGCCAACCTCCTTGGAGCGCTTCACCATCGATGAGATGACAATAAGAATGTAGTTGAGCAGGCTGATGATAATCAGCAGGAAGGCCACGATGGAAAGCAGGACCACCTGTGATTTGACCTCAGGGCTGGATGTGTGAATAGTGCTGAAGGGAGCAAGGAAATACTTTAGGGTCGTTCCCTTCTCCTCAATTTCCTTGAGCGGCTGATGAGCCTCCTGCATCTTTCTGACTGCATCCTTGAGCCCGTTGGGGTCAACTCCCGGAGCAAGCCTGACATACCCCCTGTAGCGGTCATTGCCCATCCAGTTCTCTGTACTCTGCTTCGCGTATGTTGTAATGGAAAGCAATATATCATAGTCGAACGATCCGTTTTCAGGGAAATCCTCAAATACGCCTTCGATAGTGAGGTTGAGCCCCGGCATACTTTCATTGCTGATCTGCCTGCCAATTACGGATGAATAGTCTCCGCCACTGACAAGTTTGTCCGCGAATCTCCGTCCGACCATAACGCATCCCCATTTGTTCAAGGCCTTTGCAGGGTCACCTGCAAGAACCGGCCTGTCAAACACCTTGAAAAAACAGGTGTCGGTACAGACAAGAGACCCCGTGAGTTTGTTTCCTTCTTCATCGAGATAGACATCCTGATCGAATACCGGAGTGGTGCGTGTACCGGCCTCAACGCCGGGAACCTCCTCCATAAAACCCACCGCCACAGCCCCGCTGACCTGCCCATAATCCTTCTCCACTCCATTCATGGAATACCAAGTACGGATGCTATAGACGCGGTCTATATCCTTGTAAAAGCTGTCATAGCTAAGTTCGAAGAACACCTTTGCTATTAGCACGACTCCCACGGCGAGTCCAACGCCCAGAGACAAAATTTTTATAGCGTTGTCGTTCTTCATCAAAGCTGGTTTTGTACGTCCGAAACAACCTGACCGTCAAAAAGGTCGATTGTACGCTGCGCGCAGGCGGCATCACGCTGCGAGTGGGTCACCATAACTATGGTGGTGCCCTCTCCATTAAGTTCGGTCAGGAGGTCCATCACTTCCTTGCCGTTCTTCGAATCGAGGTTGCCGGTAGGTTCATCGGCAAGGACCAGTTTAGGGTTGGCCACAACGGCACGGGCGATGGCGACACGCTGCTGCTGGCCGCCGGAAAGCTGCTGCGGGAAATGCTGGGCGCGGTGGCTGATCGCCATCCGCTTCATAATGTCCGTGACCCTGGCCTTCCGTTCGGAGGAGGATATGTTCAAATACCTGAGAGGCAATTCGATATTCTCATACACATTGAGTTCATCAATGAGGTTGAAACTCTGGAAAACGAAACCTATGTTTCCTTTACGGAACCGGGTGCGCTCCTTCTCCTTGAGGCCGCCGACCTCGGTTCCGAGCAACTCGTAACTTCCGCCGGTCGGATTGTCGAGGAGGCCGAGAATATTCAGGAGCGTGGATTTCCCGCATCCCGAAGGCCCCATTATGGCGACGAATTCGCCGTCCTTGATTTCAAAAGATACACCGTTCAGTGCAGTGGTCTCAATTTCTTCAGTTCTGAAGATCTTGGTGAGGTTGTTGACTTTAATCATACTGTTTATGTAAACACACAAAAAAAAACGATAACTGTCCAAACACAGGAGCCGAAAGCGTGCTACTAAATTCAACAACTTGATTTTCAACTATTTTATAAATAACAGAAGCATACAAAGTGTAAAAAATCTTTACATCGGTTGTAAGATAATTTTACAGGCGGACGTAATAGCGCGAGAAATGGGGAACTGACTTTCAAACAAGCCGCAAGGACGGAGGAAATCATTCCTTCTTGGGTTTGGGATAAATACCTCCACAAGCACTTTTGCAGATGTTAACACAAAGCAATAATACCGTATCCAACCAGAACAGGCCACACGGCGCGCGACACGCATCTTATTGATTAATAATTATTTACAATAAACACCCTTACGGTTTCGGAGAGGCGATTTCTGTAATAGGCTGTAATTCAGCGATGTATGCGTCACGGAAAATGTATCGCCCTGAAAAAAATTTACTGGGGTGCACCTAAAAACTTGGACATAAATCAAAAGGATTTTGAAAGAGTTGAAGAGAGCGGTGAGCACACAGACAGAAGTCAAGGTTGTCCCCAAAGATTTGAAGAGGTTGACGAAGAGAGAACGTGGTACTGTGCCACGATAAAGTTACGTCTGGAGTTCCCGAATACATCGGCAACCAATGAAGGCACTCACGAAAAAAAGAGATCGTGATTGATTATAGAGGCAATAGACTCTGATAGCAGTATCACGAAAGAAGAACTTGGACAGCGCTTAGGAATTGGTTAAAGAACTATTTCAAAGTGATTTATCACAATCCACTTAGCTTCCTTATCCGGGCCTTCTCTTTTGAGAAGTCCTTCCAACTTCAGTTTTGAAAGGTGCTTCTCAACTGCCTTTTCCGAGATACCTATCTGTTCAGCAAGTATTCTGGCTGAATCATCAGAATGATTGCCAAGCAAAAGGAGATTTTTCTCCCTACTTTTAGGAACACATAAGTAATTTGAGAACGAATATAGCCCCTAGCCGATGTGCGAGTTTAGGAGCGTAGCGACGCAGGGAGTTTGAGGGGTACGCCCCTCAATTAATAATAGGTGCGGGCCGCGAGCGTAGCGAAGCGAACCGTCCGCACGAACGAAAAAAGACAGATATCAGGCTGTCTTTTGAAGTGAAGTGCGGGTGAAGGGACTCGAACCCATACGCTTGCGCACCAGATCCTAAGTCTGGCTTGTCTACCAATTTCAACACACCCGCAAGTCCTTTCGGCAAGAGAATGGAGGATGTTCCATATCTCACAGGAAGTTTCAGCAAATGGAAGCCGCTTACGCTCCAAGTCCGAAAGGATTGCAAATATAACTACAAATTCGGAATCTGCAAGCGGAGGGCAAATCACTTGTCTCTTTAGTCCGGAGTCCTCCCCAGCATAATAAGGGCGCGCTTCTCAAGATCGGAGAGTTCCTCCGTCTCGATCACAGAATATTCAACCTCTTCCTTCCTGGCCTCTACGGCCTGCTGCGCCTCCTGGTTCTGCCGAATTGCCTGCTCTACGCCTCGCTCGAAAATGTTGTGGATGGCATTTACCAGATTTATGCGCACGCCATCAACCTGCTCCTCGAAATCCGGAATTTTCAGACTCTTGAACCTGGCCTTGCCCAGACGCCATTTCCAGTCATCAAAATTACCTTTAAGGTTGACTCCGAACCGAAACGGAACGAAGGACTTCAGCGCCGAGACGTGGTACCTGAAACTCTGGTCGAACTTCTGCACACCGTTAAGCGCCAGAGTGTAGCGGTCGATCTTAAGAATGAACGGGAAGACCTCCAGCTGGTCATCCTTGATGATGCCCCTGACCGACATAGCATCGATATAAGATGAGTCTCGATCCTTGAACATCAGCGTTCTGCGCAACTTGTCAAGGTCCGCGCTCTCCGCCAACGACAGGTTACGGCCGTCGATGCGGACAATTCCGCTCAGAGTAGGAAGCAGGACGTTCATTGCAGTGTCAATGGAAGCTGTCGCTGCCATCTCGCAATCAAGCAGGCCCTTGAAAGCCTTGAGCATAGGCATAATGCTGTCAACCGCGGGGAAAAGCCGGATAACCTTCTCAGCCGTGATGTTGGAGAGCATCATATCAAAGCCCGCCTTCATATCCTTCTTTGTTCGAGTCGCGTAGAATCCTTCAAGGAAGAGTTCACCCATATTCGTCATCGCAAGAGTATTGGTCACCTGAAGGCATCTCTCCTTCATCTCAAGAGTACTCGAAACGAAAGAAGTCTCAAGGTTTGAATACCTGACCTTATTCGCCTGCACATCGATTTTCGCGTTCAGATTGGAAGGGAGAACGATCATATGGGATGTGGAGGCGGAATCCATCTCCGCCTTGTTCTTGACCTCATCCAGATACGTTCTGTCATCCAGACCGGACAAAGCCAGGTTTTCACCCGAGTGAACGAATTTCTGGCCTGCACCGGCTGCAAGAAGCATTTCATTGACATCAATCAAATCGGAAGTCACGTTCATCTCCAGATTCATCCTGCCGGTTCCGGAAGTAAGCATCCTCCTGAATCCGGTCAAAACTCCGGAAGCGGAAATGTCCGAAGAGCCGGAATTGATGGTGATATTGGAAAGATTGACAGAATTGTTCGTGAACCTGCCGCGCACATCGGAGAACCTGTTGTCAACCGGATAATATGGAGTGATCACGGTTCCGCTCTTCACATCCAGGCTGCCTGAAATGTCATAGTTTCTCAGATAGACGGCCACCGACTCTCCAAGCCTTATCTGAATATCCCTCCTGACAAAATCCTTTTCAGTCATATAGTCCGGAACAACTCCTCCGCGGCGCCTGATCTCCGAGACTCTGGTCAAAGAGTCACGGAGAACACCCGGATAGGCTCTCTGCAGAGAATCCAGCCTCCTTTTCAAACGATCACGTGCCTCCAGTCTGTCAGGATGAGCCGAAACACTGATCGAGGCGCCTTCAGCTGTCAGTCTGTTGACACTCTCCCTGACAGCGATCGACTTGTTTCTGCTGGTCAGGCTCAAGTAAGGGACCATCCTGCTCCCCTCCGGCCTCATCGTAGGTTTCGACACATTGACTGACCCGTCCGCGGCCACATAACATGAATCCAGATCCATCATACTGATCGAGGCAATGTCCAGATGGGCGTGGAGACTATGTTTTCCGGGATTGCCCGGAATTACGTCATCGTCGTTGTGGGCGGAAATCATCAGCCCGCTGCCACGGATGAAAGTGGATACTCCGTACTCAGCATAAAGGCTGTCGATGGAACCGCTTACACCGAAGTGGCGATGGACATCTTCGTCGTGGGTGTCCTTCGAATCTTCCGAATGGGAGTATTGCCCAAGAATGATCGAAGTCCTTCCAAGAAAGGCGAATAGAGAATCTGAAAAATCCTCGATGCGTATTCCGTCGCTATGCAACTCTCCGGAAAGACCCAGCTGGCCGAAATTATAGATATCGAACTGTGAGAGTCGGAAATCACCCTTGACAATACCGTTCAGGCTGCCGTGGGCGCGGATGTCCATACTTTCCGGAAGGAAACGCGCCAACGAATCCAGACTTGCGTGGACATCTCCGTTCAAGCGGAAGAGGGGGTCGCCGCAAAGCAGATCTTCCGCGCTTCCGTTCAAACGTACGCCGGCCCCCTGAATATCAAGACAAAGATCGGGAACCTCCGCATTTAGTTTACCGTCGCGAGTGGAGGCGGTCAACTCCAGGTCGAACCTGCCCTTTTCATCCAGCCCCTCCCACTCTACCCTGGCATCAGGAACAATCAGATGCAGCGACATTTCCGGAAGACTTCCGGTCTCCTTGACAAAGAATCCGTCGCAATGCGCGTCGGCGGAAAGACGAGCGTCTGTCCTGAACTTCTTCAGGATCGGGAAATTTTCTCCGAAATACTCTGCCACCTCGCTGACCGGCTCCTGATCGATGACGGCTGCGGCCTTGACATAGATGTCATCTCCGGAGAGGTCCACCTTGCCGGATCCGGTCATTTCAATCATCGCAAGAGAGGCCTTCAGGTTCTTCACCTCGTAGATTTTCTTCTTCGGATCTGGATGGAATTCGCTCTTGATAAAGACGGGAACACTCATCCTGCCGACGGAATTCATAGAAAGAATGACATCCGAGGCAATATCTAGCTTATAATGGTCCCGATGCCTGTTAAGGTTCAGATGGCGAAGGGACAGAGCCGTTGCGAGGGTGTCCGGGAGGCTGGTGTAAACCGCAAATGGAGCCTTGTCAAGGCTTATCCTTCCGACCGAGACCGGAGGAATGTCAATTCCGGAAGCGGTGTTGTCGGACGGAAGACGGAACATCTGCCAGTTCGCGGCAGTGGAATCAAAACGGTGAAGGAATATTCTCGGATGGCGAAGGATTGCGTGCCGCACGTTGATCTTGCCCATGAGAGCGTCAATCCAGTTGAACGCGATGCTGAAGTGTTCGAAATGGGCCAGCGTGTCCGAAACGCCCTTTCCGAGATTCAACAGAGGGTTATCCGGAGGGACAAGGCTGTCGTAGGCGGCGAAACGCTCGTGAGGATAAGTGATGGATAAGTCGTCGATCGTTACATTGAGATTCGGGAAGCTTTTGAAGGCCGAGGCCCTGACTTTGGAAAAGGAGACATCGCCGTCAACATATTCAGAAGCGAGCCTTCCAACCAGAGATGTCAGGACAGAAGGACTGAGAATCACGGGGACCGAAATCACTACAGCCAGAAAAAGTCCGAAGACAGTCCAAAGCGACGCCTTGAAAACACGGCGCCGCAAAGGTTTGCACATAACGTCTTTCTCCTTTTCGAACATCTTATACAAATATAGTCAAAACCACAATACCAAGCATTTCTTCAAATCTTTTTTGGTGGCGAAAAGCAAAATTTGTATTTTTGCAACCCGTAGTCATCATTTCATTCTTATGCAATACGGGTTCGACAACGAAAAATACCTTAAAATCCAGTCCGAGCACATCAAGGAGCGAATCGCTCAGTTCGGAAACAAACTTTATCTTGAATTCGGCGGAAAGCTTTTCGACGACAACCACGCGAGCAGGGTGCTCCCTGGTTTCCAGCCGGACAGCAAGTTGAAGATGCTGATGCAGTTGCGTGACGAAGCGGAAATAGTAATAGTCATCAGCGCCATCGACATCGAAAAGAACAAGGTCCGCAGCGACCTGGGCATCACATACGACGAGGATGTCCTGCGCCTGCGCGACGAGTTCAAGAAGAGAGGGATTCCGGTCAGTTCTGTCGTGATAACCCACTACCGCGGCCAGGAGGGGGCGATAGCCTACCGCCAGCGGCTGGAACGTCTGGGGATCACTACCTACTACCACCACACCATCGAAGGCTACCCGAACAATGTCGCGCTCATCGATTCGGATGAGGGCTTCGGAAAGAATGACTATGTTGAGACGACCAGACCTCTGGTCATTGTCACCGCCCCTGGTCCGGGAAGCGGGAAGATGGCTGTCTGCCTGAGCCAGCTATATCAGGAAAGCAAGCGCGGGATCAAGGCCGGCTACGCCAAGTTCGAGACATTCCCAGTCTGGAACCTTCCGCTGAAGCATCCGGTGAATGTCGCCTACGAAGCGGCGACCGCAGACCTGAACGATGTCAATATGATCGACCCGTTCCACCTGGACGCTTACAACGTACAGGCGGTCAACTACAACAGGGACATAGAGATATTCCCTGTCCTCAACGCCATCTTTGAAGGAATATACGGGGAGAACCCGTACAAGTCCCCTACAGATATGGGTGTCAATATGGTTGGCAATTGCATCTGCGACGACGAAATCTGCCGAAAGGCGGCCAAGGATGAGATCATCCGGCGTTACTACACCGCCTTGGAAAGCATGGCGGACGGCAAGTGCAACGATTCGGAGGTCAATATGATCGCTCTTCTGATGCAGCAGCTGAAGATCACCACAGACTACAGAAAGGTAACGGTGGCTGCAAGAGAACGCAAGGAAACATCAGGAAAGGCCGCTGCCGCCATAGAACTACAGGACGGCACGATCATCACCGCCGAGAGCAGTCCCCTCCTCGGGCCAAGCGCAGCGCTCCTGCTCAATGCGACAAAGCATCTTGCAGGAATAGACCATAAGGTGAAGTTGATAACACCGGAACTCATCGAGCCTATACAGAAGACGAAGGTCAGGTACCTCCATGGCCACAATCCTCGTCTTCACACGGACGAGGTGCTGGTCGCCCTGTCCATCCTCAGTCCCCGGGACGAAAACTGCAGACGCGCTCTGGCCCAGCTCCCGGAACTGAACGGGTGCCAGATCCACACGACTGTTATGCTCAGCGAGGTGGATCGCAAGACATTTATGAAACTCGGATGCGGACTCACCTGCGACCCTGTCCGCAAATCAGACAACCAGTAGAGCCAATCAGGCTATAGCCAGAAGTTCATCGAAGGAATCGATGACGAAATCAGCTCCGCTTTCGCAGAGTTCCCGGCGGGAGGAATTGCCGTAAGTTACGCCGCAAGCGGATGTCCCGGCGCCCTTTCCCATCATTATGTCGAAAGGCATATCTCCAATGACAAGGGCGTTTTCCGGAAGAATATCCAAAGCCTCCAAAGTCTTCAGAACCGGAGCGGGATCCGGCTTGGCCTTCTCGACATCTCCAGCGCCGAGCACATATTCGAAGATGTCCCTTATTCCGAAGTCTTCAAGGAAGGCGATCACTCCCGCAGCATGTCTGGAAGATGCTATCGTGAGAATATGCCCTCGCTCGGCCAGTGTCCTGAGAGTTTCCTTCACTCCCGGAAAGACCGGAGGAGAAAGGGTCTTTCTGTTTTCTTCGAAAATACGCCTGTAGGCCGCCGCGCATCCGTTGACCTGTTCTTCGGAGAGCATCGGAAACATTGCCGCGAATCCTCCTTCAAGTGTAAGTCCTATCGTGCTTGCACAGACCTCCTCCGGCTGGACAGGAAGGCAAAGCTTCTTCATAGTCATCTGAAATGTTCGTACAATGGTTTTTCTGGTGTCGGCTATCGTGCCGTCAAAATCAAGTATAAGAAGTCTGTATTTCATTGCTTCACAAAATCGTGCGCAAAGATAGCGATTAGGAAACTATTTATTTGCAGAATCTTATGCAATTTAGTATTTTTAGCATCTGGACTGAATAAACCGACTGACAGACAAAACTACACAAAGTAACACATATCGCTTATGAAAAAGTTAATCCTTATACTCATACCTACGATCTGCCTTTTCGCAGGATGTAAGTATGACGATTCCGGCGTCTGGGAAGAATTGAATGCCCAGAAAGCACGCATTGAAGCCCTGGAATCTCAGGCCGCTGCGCAGAATTCAAACATCGTATCCCTGCAGTCTATAATTGATGCCCTGCAGAAGAATGTCTATGTATCATCTGTGACGGCAACGGACGAGGGCTATACCATCACGTTCTCCGACGGCAAGACCGCCTCCATAACGAATGGAAAGGACGGCAAGACCGGTCCTGCAGGCCCTGACGGGAATACCCCAGTCATCGGTGTCAGGACAGACGAGAATGGTGATTTCTTCTGGACCCTTAACGGAGAATGGCTTCTCGGCGAGGACGGAGACAAGATTCCGGCCTCAAGGACAGGGGCTACACCAAAGCTGAAGATTGAAAACGGCGACTGGATGGTCTCCTATGACGAGGGCGTAACCTGGAGAAAGGTCGAAGGTCAGGAAACCTCAGCGGCAGGAGTATTCAAGAGCGTGACCACAGATGCCACTAGCGCATATTTCACGCTGGCCGATGACACGGTAATAACCATTCCCCTGTCATCTACGGCCAAGAAACTCCAGCTCATCTTCAACGAAAGCGTGTTCGCAAAAATGCGCGACGGAGAAGTTCTCAGCACAGCATACAGAATTGAGGCCGCCGACAATGCGGAAGTCAGTTTCGACACATTCGAGAGCGACGGCTGGACTGTTACGATAAGGCCTGCGGATGACAGAAGCGGCAGAATCTCCATCAAGGCTCCGGAGGATGTCACAACAGGAAAGATTTTCTTCGTCCTGAGCGACAATCTCGGCGGCTCATTCGTAAAACTCATAAAGATAGGATTCAACGACACCGAGAAACCTGCCATACAAACTTCCTACAGCGTTGATTACACTGGCGGTGAACTGACACTTCCTCTGATGTCCAGCACTGCGGAGGTCAGCGAAGAAGGACAGGATTGGATCGAGGTCATCTCTACCGGAGATGAAGTTAAACTCAACATCAAGGAGAACGTGGACTTCGATGTCAGAAAGGCGTCCATCACCCTTGAGGACGGTACTGTGATTGAACTTACACAGCACGACAGGGCGGGTCTTGTCATTTCAGAAACAGACATCTCAATCCCAGGCAGCCTGCAGAAGGTTTCCTTCATAGTCAAATCAAATGCAACCGTCTATGCCAAAGTCTTGGAAGGCTCAGACTGGCTCTCAGTGTCACCTGAGTTCAGGGGTCTGGAGGATCTGGAGTTCAGATTCACCGCCCGTAGGAATGAAACCGGCGAGGAAAGAGTCGGTGTGGTAAGCTTCAGCTGCGGCGATCTCGAGGAACTGGTCACCATCACCCAGGCGGTTTACAGCGGAGACGGAATGATCACCGTGAGCGAAATCCTCGCTTCTGAAGAAGGCGCTGAAGTTGAAGTGTTCCAGTCAAAGGTTGTCGCACGTTCAACGAAGGGCTTCCTCATCGCAGACTACAACGACAACACCAAGATGACTGCGGATGCGATCTTTGTGAACGACGGAGGTGAAAACGTCATCGGTATCGGCGACAACGTCACGATGAAAGCTTCCACAACCACCATGTTCGGACTCCCTGCCCTAAGCGAAGTCACAAATCTGACCTTGTCTTCCGACACCTACGTAGTCAAGTATCCTGAGGCCAGGGACATCACTTCCGGGATTTCCGGCTACAATCCTTCCGTTCCTGAATATGTGGCCGTAACCGGAGGACTCAAGATCAATGATTCAGAATACACTTTGACGGTAGGAACAGAAAAGGTCATCATTTACTATCCACTCGGCGACCTTGGCCTCAACAAGCTCAACAAGTGGAAGGTCGCCGTCAATGGCTACTGCATCGGCAAGGACGATGAAGGCTGCCTGATTGTCGTAGCCACCTCCAAGAAGGCCATCGAGAAGGTCACCGAAATCGCGGACGTGATCGCCCTGGCTGATGATGCCACCTTCGAGAATCTGAACGCGGTCGTAGTGGCATCCTCTTCAAAGGGTGAAATCCTACAAGATGCCACCGGAGTGATCTACACCTACGGAGTAACCGGACACAATATCGGAGACCAGTTGACGGTCAATGGCAAGAAGACGACCTACGGAAAGGTCAACGGAGCCGGCGGAATCCCTGAAATCACAGGCGCTGCCGCGACGGTAGCATCGACAGGAAAGACTGTCATCCATCCTGCGGCGACAGACATAACAGACACCTTCGATGAGTACACGGCAACATCCAGCGAGTTCATCAAATTCACCGGAGTCCTCACTAAGTCAGGAACCAACTACAACATCAAGGTAGATTCTGCGAAGACCAACATCGGCAGCATCGTCGGACCTGTCACCGCCAATATCAAATTCACATCCGATGTCGCGAATGTCACAGTGGACAAGCTTTCAGGTCACAACATCACAGTGACAGGCTATTTCGCAGGCATTTCAGGCACCGTTTACGTCAATGTTGTCGCCGTAGAAATCAAGGACAACGGAGTTCCTGCCGAACCGGAAGAGGACGGCATCGTGCTCAAGTTCCCTGATGACAACAGCGCAAACAACAAGACAAACAATTACACCACAAGCTGGACCGCCAAGAGTGGAACCTACTCCTGGACGATTGCTAATTTCAACAACAACAACTGGAACTGGTCTTCAATCAAGTGCGGCAGAAAGAGTGATCCATCGGTCGCGACAATAACGACTTCCGTCGCTGTCAGCGACAAGATCGGAAGCGTCGCTATCACCTTCGGCGCCGTTACGGCATCATCAATCAATAGCAGCTATCTTGAAGTCGCCACAGATTCCGCATTCACCCAGAACGTCCAGAAGATTGTCTTCACTTCAAAGAATGGAAAAGTCAGCATCCCTGTGACGACACCGGCGCAGAATTGCTACTACAGAATCACATTCGACTGCGCATCGAACAAGAATGGATTCGTTGAAATCAACAAGATCGTTTATGTCCCGGCAGAGTAATCCGGGATGGCACATCAACAACAATTCAGGGACGCCCGAAAGGACGTCCCTGTTTATTGTTCCCTGCTTAATGCAGCGCTATGCTTCGTGCCATAGATAAAGCCTGTCACCGCGGCGCAGCCTGCGGTCGCCCTTCCAGCCATCAGGGAAAGAGACAGGAATAGAGCAAAGAGAACCCTTGACAGCCTCCCGGACGGGCTTAAGGTTGACTCGGATTTCCGAAGCCTTCCCCTCATAGACACCGGTGGTCGCTCCAACAACAAGGTAGTCATCACCGACATTCAATGAAGCCGCCTCGACCAGAACCTCTGCGACACCGATCTTGTCGAACCAGTTCGTGATCTTGCCGCAATAAACTTTCTTTCTGGTCGCGTGACTGCCATAGACATCGCTCCATTCCCCAAGCTTGGCGCCCTGATAATAGCCGTCCCAAAAACCTCTGTTGAAGACTTCTGACAATTCAGACTTCAATCCGGCGGCAAGTTCAGGAGTATACCCACCCTCGCAGACGGCATCCGCGGCACGGCGGTAGCAGGATGCTGTCTTCTTGACATATTCGGCCGATCTGGCCCTGCCCTCTATCTTGAAGACCTTGACCCCGGCATCTATTATCTTGTCCATAAACTCTATCGTGCAGAGATCCTTCGGGGACATTATGTACTTGTTGTCGATATTGAGTTTTGTTCCGGTTTCAAGGTCGGTCACTTCATAGCCCCTGCGGCACAACTGGTAACAGGCTCCACGGTTGGCCGAGGCCCCGTAGGTCTGCAAACTAAGATAGCACTTGCCTGAAACAGCCATACAAAGGGCTCCGTGGGCAAACATTTCTATTCGCACAAGATTTCCGGAAGGTCCCTTGATGTTTTCAGAGACAATAGAGTCGTAAATCACTCTGACCTGCCTCAAATTCAGTTCGCGTGCCAGCACAATGACATCCGCGAACTGGGAATAGAATTTCAATGCCTCTATATTAGAAACATTGAGCTGGGTGGAGATGTGGACTTCAAGGCCGATCAAGCGGCAATAGTTGATTGCTGCCATATCGGATGCGATGACCGCATCGACCCCGGCGGCCTTTGCAGCATCCAGAGCCTCGCGCATCGGAGCTAGATCCTCTCCATACAGGACTATATTGAGAGTCAAGTATGTCTTGACACCGTGCTCACGACATATCCTGGTGATCTCATCCAGGTCATCCGGAGCGAAGTTGTTTGCTGAATGCGAGCGCATATTCAGATTGCCGACTCCGAAATAGACGGAGTTCGCACCTCCTTCTATGGCTGCATTCAAGCATTCGAAATTGCCGGCCGGAGCCATTATCTCAAGTTCCCTTTTATCCATATTCAAGTGATTCACATCACAAAGATAGGCAATTTCGCATATTTTGGCTATATTGCAGTTCGTAGCGTAAAGCACGCTGTAATTCAAAACTTGTCTTATGAAACTGAAAATAAGCATTGAATATTTCACAAAACCAGGAGAATCACTGACAATTCTTTTCTCAGACGGTAAAGAAATCCCGATGCGGTACGTCCTGGAAGGGATCTGGACCGCTGCGGAGGATGTAACCGCCAGATCCGGATCACTTGACTATACATTCATCCTCCTGAATCACGGAGATACCGTCCGCCGTGAATGGACGGGGCACCATATTCCGCTTCCTAAAGGAAAGAAGCCGGCGGAACTGGAGGTTCGCGACTGCTGGCACGACCGCCCGGTTGACTCTCCTTTCTGGACAAAGGCTTTCAGCGACGTAATATTCAGGAAAAAAGATGTCGAGGGGGAACGGAGCGGCAATCTCGTGTTCATCGTCGCTGCCTCGCAGGTCCGCTCCGGCGAGCAGCTGGCAGTGACCGGAAGCGGCGCGATGTTCGGGAACTGGAAGAAGTTCCTTCCGTTCTCGACTGAAAACGCCCCGCTCTGGAGCCTGTTCCTGGATGTCAAGGAGCCTTTTGAGTATAAGTTCGTGATTCTTGACGCAAAGACGAAAAAACCCAGGATATGGGAAGACGGACCGAATCACTTTTTTGCCGAAGTACCGTCCAAGGGATCCGCGCTCGTGATCAGGGACATTGATCCCAAATTCACAAGACAGCCGTGGAGGGGAGCCGGTGTAGCCGTACCTGTATTCTCCCTGCGCAGCGAAAGCAGTTTCGGTGTCGGCGAATTCGCCGACATCAAGAAACTTGCGGATTGGGCTGCCTTGACAGGCCAGAGTGTCATCCAGCTGCTTCCGATCAACGACACAACGATGTCCCGTACCTGGACGGACTCCTACCCCTACAACGCCAATTCCACCTTCGCCCTGCATCCGCAGTTCATCAATCTTCCGGCTGCCGGAGTGAAACTGACCAAAGAATTCAAAGCGCTTCAGAAGGAACTCAATTCACTGGAAAAGATTGACTATGAAAGGGTCAACAACGAGAAGACCCGGCTCCTGAAGGAGACTTTCGCTTCAATCGGGGAAAAAGATCTGGAGGGCGGAGAATTCCGGGCTTTCTTCAAAGCGAATGAGCACTGGCTGATTCCATACAGCGCCTTCTGCGTCCTCCGTGACCAGAACGGCACTCCGGAATTTGAAAAGTGGAAAACCAATTCCAAATACTCAAAGGCCCGTGTAGCCGCCTTCTGCAAGAGGAACCGGAGAGAAATCGACTTCTACTGCTGGGAACAGTTCTGTCTCGACAGACAGTTGAAGGATGCCGTTGACTACGCCCACAGCAAGGGAGTCGCTATAAAGGGAGACCTTCCGATAGGCATCAGCCGTACCAGCGTGGATGCGTGGCAGTACCCTGAACTCTTCAACCTCGACTCCCAGGCCGGCGCACCGCCTGATGCCTTTTCTGAAGATGGCCAGAACTGGGGATTCCCGACCTACAACTGGGATGAGATGGCCAAGGACGACTACGGATGGTGGAAGTCCCGCCTTGGCAAGATGAGTGAATATTTCGACGCTTTCAGAATAGACCATATCCTCGGCTTTTTCCGCATCTGGGAGATTCCTCTCGGAATAAAGTCCGGACTGCTCGGCCATTTCAACCCCGCCCTGCAATATTCCGCGGATGAAATCCGAGCCAGAGGCTTCGATCCGAACACGGATTTGTTCGTCCCGGATCCGCACAGGGACGGCTGGTACCATCCGAGAATCGCATCTCAGAACACCGACGCCTACCATTCTCTCAACGACTGGCAGAAAAACGCCTACAACGAACTATACAACGACTTCTTCTATCGCAGGAACAATGACTTCTGGAAAGAATGCGCGATGAGGAAGCTTCCGGCCCTGTTGGATTCCACAAAGATGCTCGCCTGTGGCGAGGATCTGGGTATGATTCCGGCGTGCGTGCCTGAGACTATGCAGGAACTTAGGATCCTGTCGCTGGAAATCCAGAGGATGCCTAAGTCACCGAAGAAGACTTTCGATGAACCTTGGACATACCCGTATATGTCTGTCTGCACGACAGGCACTCACGACACATCCACACTTCGCGCCTGGTGGGAGGAGGACAGCCGGATGACGGAAAGGTTTTACCACGAGATCCTGCACTGTAAAGGCCAGACCCCTCAGTTCTGCGAGCCGTGGATCTGCGAGAGAATCCTGGAGCAGCATCTGGCTTCTCCATCGATGCTCTGCATACTTCCGCTTCAAGACTGGGAGTCCGTGGATGGAGAAGCCCGCTATCAGGGAAATCCGGCGGATGACAGGATCAATGTCCCTGCAAATCCCCGCAATTACTGGCGCTGGAGAATGCACGGCACACTGGAGGAACTCCTGAATAAGATATCCTTGAACGAAAAGATCCGCGGAATGATCAAAGGCTCCGCCCGAGGATGATTCCAGGCAAGAGCAGACAATGAATCTTGCCGGCGGAAAAATCAGAACTGATTTTTCGGTTTCGGATCCGGCTGATGAGAAAAATGACGGGGGCCCTCGACGGAGCGCCAATAGTCTGAATCGAAGCCGGAAGGATACTCGAATTTGCCACTGTGGTCTATAGTGTACTCCAGATAGGTGATCTTGTACCCCTGTGCCAAAAACATCCTTTCATAGAAGGTCTGCACTTCATACAGCGCTTCATTGGCAAAGGCACCGACCCTCTGGAGGCCATCGGCGGCTTTTGCGTAAAGATCTGTGGTGAAGGCGATGATTTCCAGATTGTTCTCCTCGGCAACGGCTTTTGAATACTCGTAAAGAAAACGGGAGTCTGTCTTAAGGTGGATTATTCCCCCGGGTCTCAGGATTCTGCGATAGCGCTCAAGGAAAAGCGGACTTGTCAGGCGGGAGTTTTCACTCTTGAGCTGGGGGTCGGAGAATGTAAGCCATATCTCCGAAACTTCTCCCGGGGCGAAAAAAGCCTCAAGGAACTCAATTCTAGTACGAAGGAAGGCCACATTCGACAGCTCATTCTGAGCGGCGAACTTGGCTCCCTTCCAGAGTCTCGCGCCCTTGATGTCCACACCGATGTAGTTGCATCCGGGAATGCGTCTGGAGAGATCGATCGTGTATTCTCCCTTTCCACAACCCAGTTCCAGAACGATCGGCTGGTCCTTGGCGAACATCCGTTCAGACCAATGACCCTTGATAGGGTGATCTTTCAGATGCAGACGGTTGTCAGATACTGACTTGTTCATAACGGATGCAGCATCCGGCTGCAGCAGGCAGGCGAACGTCTCATTTTCGGCGAATTTCCTGAGTTTGTCGTGTCCCATCAGTATCTTCTGAATATTATGCCCAGCCCCCTGAGGCAAGGTGAATCGTTAACAACCTTTGCCTTCAGGCGCCATTCGCCGCTTTCCGGCAACCGGAAATCATCCTTGTACGGACTGATGAAATCCCTGGTGTAGTAGGCAGAGTCCACGATATGCTCGAATCTGATCAGGGTCGTGTCAACCAAGATTGAATCCGAAGGTGAAATCATCCTCAGGTCCAGGACAATGCTGTCTCCCGGAAACTCCGAGAAAGGTCTCCGCTCGACTCTTGTGTAAAACTCCAGGCTGTATCGGACATCCTCATCGCTCATATCCAGCATAAATGAATATGTGTCCCCATACTCAGCATTTTCCCTGTTCTGGAACGGCTCATACGAACTTGGCCGCGAACAGGAAAAAACCGCGGCCAAAATAAGAGGTATGAACAATTTTCTAAGCATCCTTTTGCGGCTTGCCGCCACCATTATTTCTTCTGTTACGGTTGCTACGATTCCTGTTGCCGTTCCTGCTCTTGTTCCTCGATTTCTTAGGCTTGTCGAATCTCGTGATGCTGTCGTCTCCGACGGCAGAAATGAACTGAGGGCCCATCGGCTCCGGTTCACTCTTCAAGGACTCCGGCTTCTGTCCGTTCCGGTTCATCATAATGATCTCCCGGACATCCGAAGCATCCAGCGGGAAGAGATTGGCGAGTGAGCCTTTCTCATAGGAAAAGTACATAATCTCCTGAAGGATGTCTGTCTTGACCAGATAGGCGAGTCCATCCTGAAATTCAAGCGGTTCAGCGACTTTAGGGATTCTGGACTGGGCATCCAGATAGTTCTCGACCTCGTAATGCAGACAGCACTTCACTTTTCCGCACTGTCTTGCAAGTTTCTGAGGATTCAAAGACAAATCCTGGGTACGGGCGGCGGAGGTGGAGATAGACTGGAAGTTTGTGATATAGTTGGCGCAGCAGAGTTCCCTTCCGCAAACACCAAGCCCACCTATCAGGCCTGCTTCCTGACGCGCCCCTATTTGCTTCATCTCAATCCTGATGTGGAACTCTTCAGCATAGATCTTGATCAGTTGACGGAAATCCACACGTCCATCCGCAATGTAGTAGAATATTGCCTTCGTCCCGTCACCCTGGAACTCCACATCACCGATTTTCATATCAAGACCGAGTTCCGCGGCAATCCGGCGGGCCTGTATCATCGTTTCCTGCTCCCTGGCGATGGCCTCCTGCCACTTGGCAATGTCGAAAGGTTTTGCCTTACGGTAAATCTTTTTCAGCGGCGACGCTTCCGGGTCGACGCCCTTGCACTTCATCTGCCGTCCGACTATCGGTCCCTCCAGAGTCACGATTCCAAGATCGTGACCATTGGCGGCCTCAACGATGACAAGGTCTCCGGTCTTTATCCCCTGCCCGGAAGAATTGACGAATATCCCTTTCCTGGTGTTCTTGAAACGGACTTCGAAGAGATCCTTGTACTGTTCCTGTGTCACTCCCTTGAGCCAGTTGTAGGACTCAAGTTTGCAACAACCCTGGCGATAGTTGCAATCGAACTCGCCGGACTCCGGGTCACGGGTGATCGTGCAGCCGCGGCTGCAATCGTACCTTATTGTTTCGTTGTCAAAGTTCTGCATTGTGCGTCAATAACTTAAATACATTCTGCCAACCAAGTCACAGAATAGAATCCTCTGATTCACATTTCTGTCGATCAGCAGTTGGGCGCGGTCCAGATAGGTCAGCGCCATCCTCGGAAAACTCCTGCGGCATTCCGATGCCACTCTGACGAAGAACTCCTCCTCTTCCGGCAAGATGCCGGACATCCGCATCATATTCTGCTGAACAAGGAAGATTTTCCTGAGGCATTCTCCTGCAAATTTACAAAATCCTTTCTGTTTTTCACGCGATCCCAAAGCGGCCATAGCATCGCCGCAGCCAAGGGCTGCATTCAAGTCCTTCGAGGAGAAAGCCCCCATCAGGTTCCTGAATATATCCATCTGTTCCTGCCAGTCTTCCCTGTCGGAAAGAAAACGCAATGCTGAGCCGACACTGCCGCCCGCTGCCTGAGATGCTTGAAGAGACTCCTCAGGAGTCTTGCCGAAGCGCTCTTCCAGCACACGGGATATCTCCTCCTTGGAGTATGGCAGTATTCTGATGGCCTCGCATCTTGAAGAGATGGTCTGCAGGACTTTCTCAGGAGAATGGGTGATCATCAGGAACAGGGTTTTCTCCGGAGGTTCTTCAATAGCCTTGAGAAGCCTGTTGGCCGCCGTTGCATTCATCTTTTCAGGAAGATAGATCACAA
>CAYFVE010000003.1:23980-57375 GCA_964346605.1 uncultured Muribaculaceae bacterium
GTAGCCGCCCTCGACAGACGAAAGATAGATCGTTTCAAGTACCTCCTTCGCTTCAGCATTATTGATCCCGCTCGCCTTCCCCTCTATTCCGAAGGCGGCATTGACCTCACTTTCAAGGGCATAAGGATTTTCTATGATAAGCTCTCGCCAGTACTTGAGAAAGAGTCCAGCGCGCAGGTTGTCAGTCTTCTCATTCACCTTGGTCCCGTTCGCTACAGGATAGACATAATGAACATCCGGATGAATCAGGCCACTGACCTTGTGGTCGTCTTCGAACACCTTGCCGAGGAAAGCCAGCGCAAGGGCTACCGCTCCGCAGCCATCATTCTCGTAGAGCATCATCGCGTGAGGAATACGACCGCTTTCGGCCATTCCCTCCAATGCCCTGACGGCATCCCGGTTCCCTATGATACTGTCCAGCGTCATCTGTTTCTGATTGCGGTGAATTCAGCGATTGCGGCAAGATACTCCTTTTCAACGGAATCGGGGAGAACACCCAGAGCGTCCACGGACTTGGAGACATATTCATCAAGCCTGGTCTCAGCCATCTCAATTCCTCCCCGGGAACGTACAAACTCCCTGATCTCCTCCTTGTATTCCTCGTGTTCATGAATATCCATCACCTTTCTCCTTATCTCCATAGCCTTTTCCTCACTGACCGAAGACAATGCTCCCAGAAGGGGCAGAGTTATCTTCTGCTCGTCAAGATCGATCCCTACCGGCTTGCCGATAGCGGAATCGCTTGAATAGTAGTCGAAGATGTCATCCTTTATCTGGAATGCTATTCCCAGGCTGACGGAATAGTCCCTGACAGCCTCCTGCCAAGCCTGTGAAGCTCCTACGGAAACCGCCGCCGAAACACCGGCGGCCTCAAACAGGGAAGCGGTTTTGCTGTAGATTATCCTGAAATAGTCCTGTTCGTTCGTGTCCCCGCAAGTAGCCTTCTGCAACTGGAGCATCTCCCCTTCAGCCAAATCGCTGAGAGTCTTGGCAAACAGTCTGATTATCCTTTCCGAATAGTCAGCGGACGCGAGGATATTCTCCATTGCCTTGACAAGCCAGAAATCGCCAATCAGCACAGATGCCGGGCCTCCCAGGATTGACATCACAGTAGGCACTCCCCTTCTTTGCGAACTGCTGTCCGCAACATCATCGTGAAGGAGGGTCGCGTTATGGAGGAGTTCCGACGCCGCGGCGAAGAGGATGCTGTCTCTTGTCGCGCGTCCGCCTCCGCAAGCTCTGGCCACAAGAAGAGAGACCATCGGGCGCAGCTGCTTTCCGCTGTTGGAAAGGATAGCCTCATTGGTCACGTTCAGCAGGTCTATGTCGCTTCCAAGAGAAGTCCTGATCTGAGCGTCGGTGTCAGTCCAGTCCTTCCCAAGAAATGATCTTATCTCTTCCAAGGTCATCAGAGCGTTACTTAAGGTGTTCTACAAGTTCATCGACAGTTTCAGGAAAACTGATCAGGTTCCTTGAGTCCGGGTCCAGCATACCTGTGGCCACATAGTGGTCCAGAAGACCCTTCAGGGGCTCATAGAAGTCAAAGAGGTTGAGGGCATATATTTTCCCCGAATACTTTCCGAGTTTAGCGAGGGTGAGCGTGCCGATCAGTTCGTCAAGAGTGCCGATACCGCCCGGGAGAGCGACAGATGCGATGGTGCCCTCGCGCATCCTCTCCTTGCGTTCCGCCATTGTCTCCGTCCGGATCACCTCATCCAAACCGGGGAAAAGGTACTCTTCCATAAAGCGGGGGATCACGCCTATGTGCCTGCCTCCGCATCTGAGCACTTCGTCGGCGACAACTCCCATAGTCCCCTTAACAGCTCCGCCTGAGACAATCGTATAGCCAAGCGAACAAGCCGCACGGGTCATTTCCCGTGCAGCCTGGTTAAACTTCTGATCAATTTCGTAACTTGCGGAGCAGTAGATTACTATCTTACGTTCCTCACTCATTGTCAGTACGTTAGAAGAATATGGCAACAGAGGCGGAAAAACCGTTGAAATTGTTGCCGTTGTTAATGGCGTCCTTCCAAGTCTGGACAGCGGAGTCTCCGAACTCGCCGGACTCATATATTCTTCCGAAATTCCAGAAGTACTTCGCGGAGAACTGGAACTTCCAGATGTCCAGGCCGGCTCCGATACTCAGACCGTATTCGACCTTGGAGAGTTCGCGGCTTAGATCCTTGGCGATATCTCCCTTGGTTGATTCGGTAAGACGATATCCTACGAAAGGCTCCAGGAATCCATAAGGGCGGAAAGCAAGAAGATCCGGTCCCCACTGAAGCTGGAAAGGAACCTCAAGGTAGCCTACCTTGGTCTCGAACGACTCTCCGATTTCAGCCGGAGTCGAGTTGAAGGCCTTGTCCATCGACATTCCCTTGACCTGGTAGACCACGCCTGTCTGGAATCCGAATCCGGCTCCGACAGGAGTCTCCAAGGCGACACCAAGGCTATAAAGTGAAATAGATTTGGTGTCCACGTTCTTTATTGAATTCTGTGAAGAGGTCACGCCGCCGATCACACCGAACCTGGTGCTGTTGTATGGCTGCGCGAAAGCCTCGGCGCAGAAAAGCGCGGTTGCAGCGACTGCAACCGCCATAAGAATCTTTTTCATATTCAACATCTTTCGATTGACAGATCTAGAGCAGGGCATCCAGCCTGGCCGTGATCTCACCCTTAGGCACATTGCCCACAAGTTTGTCCACGACTTCTCCGCCCTTGAAGAAAAGAAGGGTAGGAATGTTGCGGATTCCGTAGTTTACGGAAATTTCCTCACATTCGTCCACGTTGCACTTGACGACTTTTACTTTTCCGTCATATTCGGTTGCTACTGCCTCGACTGTCGGGCCGAGCATACGGCAAGGGCCGCACCACGTTGCCCAGAAGTCCACCATTACTGGCTGGCTGCCGGAGATGATCTCCGCGAAATTCTCGTTTGTTGCAGTGATTTCCATATTCAAAAAAAATTAATAATGTCTGAAACAAAAGGACAACTTTCGTTCCAGACACAAATATAAGAAATTTGCCGACTTAAGCAAACGTCTAGACTGACTGCTCAATGTTCCAGGAGAACGCCCTGAGGCCGAGATCCTGATAGGTTTCATCCTTCTTCCGAAGGGCTGTCAGGATGTCAGACGCCTTGGAGTCTTCCTTGACAATTGTCAGTATGGCAAAATTCTGAGTAGGCCAGGCGTGGTTTCCATAGTGAGGCTCACCGCTCTCTCCGCCTCGGCCGTTGATATCGACCCACTGGGTGAAGCCTCTTTGGCCGTACTCATCCAGAAGTTCAACGATTTCGTTGCAGTAGGCTTGATTGTAAGCTATGAATATCGCGTTCATGATTAATTGATTTGTTTATCGGAAGACTTTCTGACACTTCTCTTTTCCTGACGTGTCGCAATGACGCAGTACACTGCAGGAATGAGGACAAGAGTAATGAGGGTGGAGAATGTCAGGCCCCAGCATACGGTCATACCGAGCGAGCGCCACATTTCCGACCCCTCACCACGTCCCAATGCCATCGGTAGCATACCGAGAACGGTTGTGAGTGTCGTCATGAGGATAGGACGGAGACGGCTTCTCGCCGCCGTGACCGAAGCCTCGATAATGCCCATTCCCCTCTCGCGCATAAGGATCGTGTAGTCTATCAACACAATGCCGTTCTTCACTACGATGCCCAGCAGGATGATGATACCTATCATCGCCATAACACCAAGGGCTGTTCCTGTCGCCCAAAGGCCAAGGATAACACCGGTGAATGCGAATGGAACGGAGAACATGATAACGAAAGGGCTCATAAACGACTCGAACTGGGATGCCATCACCATATACACAAGGATGATGATGAGAATCATAAGCACGATGAGGTTCTTGAACATCTTCTGCTGGTCCTCAAAGTCTCCGGAGATCTCCGTTGTAATGCTGTTGGGAATATCCGTGGCAGCTATGATGTTATTTGTTTCCGTCACCGCATCGCTGAGCGCGTGTCCCTTGGAAACGATTCCCGTCACAGTGATGTACCTCTCGCGATTCTTTCTCTCGATAGTAGGAGGAACCTTTGACTCGACGACCGATCCGAGGTCCTTGACTCGGACACTGTTGCCGGCCGGGCTGGTGATCAGGATATTCTCTATGTCCGTTATGCTTGAACGGTACTGCTTGTCGTAGATGACCCTGATGTTGTACTCGTCACCTTCCTCACGGTAGAACGAAGCGACGGAACCGCTCATCGCGGCGCTGAACGCCGATGCGGCCGTGGTCGAGTTCAGACCGTTGAGGGCAAGTTTTTCACGGTCGAAATCGACCTGGTACTCAGGAGTGTAGTCATCGCGGCTCAGGACAACCTGTGAAAAGGCGTCGTCATTGAGCATTCTGTTCTGGATGTCCTCAGCAACACGCTGTGTCTCATCGAAGTCAAAGCCGTATATTTCAAGGGTGACTGAGGAGCCGGCGCCCATACCGCCCATACCTTCCGACACGGTTCCCTTGCGGACTTCAGGATATTCCTTCAAATCCTTTCTGATGATGTCGGCGATCTCGGTGGAAGAACGTTTCCTGTCCTCCATAGACCCGAGGTTGATATTCATTGAAATGATGTAGGAACCGGAATTCTGGATTGA
The DNA here is from genome assembly GCA_964346605.1 of uncultured Muribaculaceae bacterium. Taxonomy (GTDB): domain Bacteria; phylum Bacteroidota; class Bacteroidia; order Bacteroidales; family UBA932; genus Cryptobacteroides. The sequence continues at coordinate 28,600 of CAYFVE010000003.1, forward strand.
TCCCATTACATTGGATGAACTTGCCTGACCGTAACGGTACTGAAGGATTTTGATCTCAGGAATCTCCTCTTTCAGTCTGGCCGAGAATTTCTCAGCGAACTCACCCGTCACAGACTGCTCCGTGCTGACCGGAAGCTCGATGCTGACGGAAAGACGGCCTGAGTCAGCGCTAGGGAAATATTCTGTCTTGAGCGAAGGGGCCAGTAAGGCAAGCACGGCGACGAATATTCCGAGGCCTGAGAAGACAACTGTCTTCCTGTGGGTGACTGCCCACTGGATCAGACGGGCATATCCGTCGGAAACCTTGTCCAGGAAGCTTTCGATCGGATCGAAGATCATCCTATGGATTTTTCCGCTCTTGGGACCAGCCTTCAGCATCCTTGAACATAGCATCGGAACAAGGGTCAGCGCAGCAGTCGTGGAGATGATCATAATGATAGAAACTATCCAGCCCAGCTGCTTGAACATTATTCCGGCCATACCGGACACCATCGTGAGAGGCAGGAACACGCAGAGCATCGTCAGCGTGGAGGCGATTACGGAGATACCTACCTCCGAGGTGCCGTGAACGGCGGCCTCCTTCGGTTTTTCTCCTCTCTCAAGATGGGTTGAGATGTTCTCAAGGACGACTATGGCATCGTCAACGACCATACCGATAGCGATTGACAAAGCGGACATCGAAATGATGTTCAGGGTATTGCCGGTCGCATAGAGATAAACCAGCGAGCCGAGAAGCGCTATAGGGATCGACAGGACGATGATGAATGTCGCCCTCCATCTTCCAAGGAACACGAAGACCACGAGCATAACCACCAGCAGGGTGATGATGATGGTCTCCTTGAGGGAGTTGATCGTGTTGATGATGTTGTCGGAACTGTCAATTATCGTTGTAATCTCGACATCGGAAGGGAGGGAAGGCATTATCTCCTCCATCTTGTTCTTCACGGAGCGGATGACATTGACGGTGTTCGCTCCGGACTGCTTCTGGACCGCGATCATCGCGGACCTGCTTCCGTCGGTGTAGGACTCCTGGGATTTCTCCTCAAGTCCGTCAACCACTCTGGCCACGTCTCGAAGATAAACCGCATGGCCACCCCTGTAGCTTACGACAATGTCAAGAAGTTCTGAAGGATCCTTGAATTCCTTCTCTACCCTGAGGGAGAAAGATTCGGAGCCGATGTCGATACTTCCTGAAGGGACGTTACGGTTTTCGTAGGAGATGACCGATGCGATGGAACTGATCGAAAGCCCATAGGCCTCGAGTCTGTTCGGGTCGCAATAGACGTGGATCTCACGCGCAGGAGCTCCAGCAACGGAGACGGTTCCTACGCCTTTTACACGGCCGAGCGGGGTGACGACCTTGTCGTCAAGAATCCTGTCCAGTCCGTCAAGGCTCTTGTCCGCCTTCGCGGAAAGAATCAGGACAGGCATATCGTCCAGGCTGAATTTGAACAGCACAGGTACGGATGCCCCGTCCGGGAGCGATGAGTTGACAAGGTCCAGTTTGTCTCGAATATTGTTGCAGGCCTCGTCTATGTCTGTGCCATATTCAAACTGGAGAATCACGACGGCGGTGTTCTCTCTCGACCTTGAAGTGAGGTCCTTCAAGTCGGCGACACTGTTCAGGGTGTTCTCCAACAGTTTGGTCAAGTTGTTCTCGACATCGGAAGCACTCGCTCCCGGATAGGATGACATGACCATCACGACGTTGGCGTCGAAATCAGGGAACTGCGCCACTGACGTATTGATCAGTGAGAAGATTCCGAAGATCGCGAATGCCAGGAAGACCAAAGCCGTCGTGACCGGTTTGTTCACCGCGGATCTGATTACACTCATAACTTTACGGCTTTACTTGTTGGACACCCTTACCTTTGCACCTTCCTTGAGGCTTGAGGTTCCCTTGGTGATGACTTCCGCTCCCTCTTCAAGGCCGGAAAGTATCTCGTAGTTCTTTTCGAAATGACGGCCGAGAGTGACCACCGCGCCGGTTACTGTGCTGTCAGGCTGGAGAACATATACGCATCTCTGGCCGGAACCCTGCATCTTGACGACGGCATTGTCATGGACGACAACGCTGTTGTTGACTCCGAACTCGATCTTCACCCTGGCGAACATTCCGGGACGCAGCACCCTGTCAGAGTTCTGTACGAGAATCTCCGTAGTGAAGGTGTGTGTCGCCGCATCCATAGTCGGATAGATCTTGTTGATCTTGCCGGTGAAGGTCTTTCCCGGGAGGGCGTCAACAGTGATCTCAACCTGATTGCCGAGCCTGACCTTGGTATAGTCGGTCTCAGAGACACCGACGAGAAGTTTCACAGGAGTGATCTGCTGGACAACGAAGATAGGCTGTCCGGCATAGAGATCGCCACGGTCGTAGTTTCTGGCGGTGATGACACCGCTGATAGGCGACCTGAGGAATGTGTTCTCAGAAAGGTTGTTGTAGGACCTGCGGCTCACGTTATAGGCCATCTCAGCAGCGTCAAAGTCCGATTTGGAGACACCGCCCTCATCATAAAGGCTTCGGAGACGGCTGAGCTCAGTGGAATCGTTGACAAGTTTCAGCCTTGTCTGGTCCAGCTGGGATGCGTCCATAGTAGCGAGGACCTGTCCCTTGCTGACAAAAGAGCCCACATCCACACGGATGGTCTGGATTCTGCCGCCTGTCTGCGGAGCGATGTTGTTGACGGCGAACGCCTCTACAGTCGAGGAATATATCTCCGTCTGCGGAACATCCATCTTCACGGCATTCTCGGTTGAGACGAGAACCGTCATATCCTGTACGAGAGCAGCCGCATCATTCTTCTTTGAGTTTCCGCAGGCTGCCACCAGCACGGCGGCTCCGGCGAAAGCCATTGTCTTGAAAAATCTGTTCATATAGTATTGTATTTTTATCTATTATTCAAATCCACGTTGCCTCCTTCATCGATAAAATCGCAGCCTATCGTCTTTTCGAGACTGGACTTGGCGACGATGAAATTGTAGATCGCCTGGGACTGCTGGAGGCTTGCCTGAGTCAGCTGCAGCTGGGAGTCATTCAAGTCAGTGATCGTGCTTTTGCCAACCTTGTAGGATCTGGAGGCGATGTCGTAGGCCTTTCTGGCCAGGGCGACAGCCTCGGCGGCCGCGTTGTAACTGTTCATATTGGTCTCCATAGTGTTGAGATACTGACGGATTGCGATCTTGAGCTGCCTTTCGGTATCGATTCTCTGAAGATCCAGTTCGGCAGCCTGGACCCTCGCCTGCTTAACATCATTGTTCCTCTTTCCTCCGGAGAAGATAGGAATGCTGAGGCTGAGGCCGGCATATGAGTATGGGGACCACTTATATTCGCTGAACTTGAAGTCATTTGTCATTGCAATCATACTGTACGAGAACGATGCGGCAAGAGTAGGCAGGTATGCCGCCTTCTGCATCTTCACTGTTGTAGCCAACTGTTCAGCCTGTATCTCAAGCTGACGCATCGTGGTATTGTTTTCAAGGGAAGGGTCGTCGTGTTCGTGGATGTCCCTGAACATCTGGCGGGAGTAGTCCTCAAGGGAGCCGGAGACATCTATGTCGCGGTCCAGGTCGATACCCATAACAGCCTTCAGCTGCCAAAGGGCAAGGATGACCGAACTCTCGGCGTTGTAAACGTTAGGGATAGCATTGGCCACAACCGACTTGGCCCTCGTGTATTCAAGCTCAGAAGCCTTTTCGGCCTTGTACCTCAGTTCGGTCTGCGCGAAATTGTCCACAGCGTTCTCGTAAACACTCTTATAGACGTTGAAGGCCTCTTTGGCGAGCAGAACCGAATAATAGGCCTGCTTCACTTGGGTTACCATATCCAGCCTTGAGGAACGGGCCTTTTCCACAGCAAGGTCAACACTCTGTCCGGAGATCTTCAGGCTCTGCCACAACTGCGCGTTGACAAGTTGCCACGAAGCGCTGACTCCGCCTGAATATGTGTTCCATCTTCCTACTTCGAAACCGCTGTTTGAACCACCGGAACCACCGGAATCAATCACTACAGGCCCCATTCCGCTTGCGGTCGAGAGTTCATTGATCCTCACGAAATAAGGCAAAAGCGAACTTAGCATGCCCATCGAACCGGTTCCTCCTCCTTCCCCGTCATCGCTGCTGCTGGAATCAATATACATCACTTGCTTCTTGATTGTTCTCTGGTATGAACCTGAGCCGTTTATCTGGGGAAACAAAGCGGCGTAAGTGCCTTTCTTAGCATACCCGCTGCGTTCGATCTCCTTGTCAGCGACCTTGACGGTGACATTCTCGCTGAGAGCGATCTGAAGCGCCTCCTCAAGAGTGATTACGACAGCCGAAGAGTCCTTTCCAGGCTCCGCCGGGACATCAGTCCTGTACTGGGCGCCCGCTGCCAGCGATACCGCCAGAGCGCCTGCCGCCATAATGATTTTTCTGATTGTTGTTGTCATATCATTTATCTGTTCTTTTCTGCTTTAAGTTCACAGTACTCCTTCATTCCTTTTTCAGACAGGACCGATCTCACCACCATATCCTCAAACGACTTCGCAAGGGACTTGAACATCGGTTTCTTCGAATTGGAGGAAACACATATTCCGGAATTCACATAGTCTATCATCCCACGATGCAGGATGCCTGTCAGGAGAAGGGTCCCTTCGATGTCAAGGTCATCACGTATGTAGCCGTCTTCGATTCCGCCCCGGAATTCGTTTATGAAAAAGTCGCGGACTGCCTGGCTTCTGTCCTGAGTATGCCTGCGGAAAGTCTCCGGATAGTACTTCTCTATCTCCATCGACATCCTTCTCTCGCTTTCCAGTGTCTTTGCGGATTGCTTCGAGATAAAATCAAATACGGAAAAAAGGATCCGGACGGCATTCTTGCCTTTGAGATTCTTCTCGAACTGGGATCTCTTTTCTTCAAGATGGGTACTGATTATGTCCCCTACCAATTCTTCCTTCTGAGGATAGAACTGGTAGAAAGTCTTCTTGGAGATTCCGATCTTGCGGCAAATGTCATCAATGGAGACAACTCTGACCCCGTTTCTGGAGAACAGTTCGTCCGCTGTCTGAATAATCTTTTCCTTTGTAATTTCCATCTAACTTGAATCAGGAGCATTTTTGAGCCTGCAAAGGTTGTGCAAATATGGCGATTATGCAAGGATTTTTTCTAAAAAAAATCAAGCCTGCCGATACCACGGAAAAGCCTAATATTTTAAATTACAATAATTTAAAACGATATACTTGGAAACTTGAGAAATTTTCAAGTTTCCAAGTATATTATTTTCACAAACTATTCCGAGACGCTCCTGGCGTAGTGGGTGGGTTCCTTATGCTTACTCTTGTCATCCGGCACAATCGCACGCGCAGGCACCTTCTTAGTGTAAGCATAGATGAGAAGGCAGACTCCCAGAATGATGAAAGGGATGCTCAGGATCTGTCCCATATTCAGAAGCATACTGTTCTCGAAATCCACCTGAGGCTCCTTGACGAACTCTATGAGGAAACGCATGCCGAAGCAGATGATGAAGAATAGTCCGATGAAGGTTCCTCTGTACATCCTGTCAAGTCTCTTTACATACAACGTAAGGAGAAGGACACCGAGAAGGAGGTAGCTTAGAGCCTCGTATATCTGTGTAGGATGCTTCGGTTCCACTTCCCCCCTGAGATCGAAGATGAATCCCCAAGGAAGATTCGTGACATTTCCGTAGATTTCCGAATTACAGAGATTTCCAAGCCTGATGAGAGCGGCTGCGAAAGCGACGGCAATCGCCAGATGGTCCAGTATCCAAAGGAAATCGAAATGATTCTTCTTCCCGTATTTCCTTGCGAACCACCACATACACAAGAGAAGCATCAGCGTGCCTCCGTGGCTTGCCAGGCCGCCCTTCCACACCAAGAAAATCTCCAGGAATCCTTTCCATGATCCCAGAAAGTAATCCGGCTGATAGAAGAGGCAGTGACCCAGCCTGGCTCCTATAAGAGTACCAAGCAGAAGGGTATATAAAAGCGGGTCAAGAATATCCTTGTTCAACTTCTCACGGTCGAAAAACTTGGAGAATATCCAATAACCGAGAATGAATCCGGACACGAAGAGAAGTCCGTACCACCTGACGGCGAATACGCCGATCCGGAAAATCTCCGGATTCATATTCCAATGTATAAAAAGAAAATCCATAGCTTTGACCGTTGGCACAAAGATATGGATTTTTTCTCAAAGATTGGACCAGATCAGCCGCGGATTGCAGCGATGCCCGGAAGATCCTTGCCCTCGATGGCTTCAAGCATTGCTCCACCACCGGTAGAAACATAACTGACCTTGTCTGCGAAGCCCATCTTTGTAACAGCTGCGACAGAATCTCCGCCTCCTACCAGAGAGTAGGCGCCTTTCTGAGTTGCCTCGGCTACAAATTCCGCGATCCTCTCGGTTCCCTTTGCAAAGTTTGGCATCTCGAAGACACCTGCAGGACCATTCCACAGAATGGTCTTGGAAGCAAGTATGACCTTGCCCCAGTTCTCAAGGGATTCCGGACCGCAATCCATTCCTTCCCATCCTTCAGGAATCTCGTGCGAAGGAACGATCCTGATCTCGGCATCGTTGCTGAATTCAGTTGTGATCTTGGTCTGAACGGAAAGGAAGATGTTCACACCGTTCTCCTTAGCCTTGGCCATAATCTCCTTTGCCTGAGGGATAAGATCGTCCTCGTGAAGCGAGTTGCCGATCTTGCCGCCCTCGGCTTTGATGAATGTATAACCCATTCCGCCGCAGATGATGAGGTTGTCAACCTTTCCGACGAGGTTTTCAAGGACAGCGAGCTTTGAAGAGACCTTTGAACCACCGATGATGGCGGTGAAAGGACGCTGCGCATTTTTCAGGACGTTGTCGATGGCCTTGATTTCCTTTTCCATAAGGAAGCCGAACATCTTGTCATCAGGGAAATATTCAGCGATGAGCGCTGTCGAACCATGCGCCCTGTGAGCGGTTCCGAAGGCGTCATTGATGTAGCAGTCAGCATAAGATGCAAGTTTTTTGACGAAAGCCTTCTGGCTTTCCTTCACGGCCTTCTTAGCCGCCTTCTTCTCGTCTTCAGTCGCATCCTCGGCCAGTCCTCTCGGCTTACCTTCCTCCTCAGCGTAGAAACGGAGGTTTTCAAGAAGAAGGACCTCGCCAGGCTTCAGAGCGGCGGCCTGCCCGTCAGCGGACTGACAGTCCTCAGCAAACTGAACCGGAACTCCAAGACACTCGGAAACGTGGCCTACGATATGCTTGAGAGAGAATTTTGCGTCAACTCCCTTCGGACGTCCGAGATGAGACATAATGATGAGGGAACCACCCTCGGCCAAGACCTTCTTAAGTGTAGGAAGGGCAGCGCGGATACGGGTGTCGTCAGTGATGTTGAAATTCTCGTCAAGCGGAACGTTGAAATCCACTCTCACGATCGCCTTCTTTCCTTTGAAGTCGTAAGTGTCAATGTGCTGTTGCATAATCAAGTATTTTGTCTTATAAGTTTTTTCCGGCGCAAAGATAGTAAAAAACGGAGAATTGTCATCCGCTATCTCTTCAATCTTACGAATATGCTCAAAGGCAGATTCTTTCCGAACTTGTCCCGGAGAACGAGTTCACCGGAATCGAGTTCCGCATCAGGCGGAAGACCAAGCGCCTGACGCGTCACGGTTTCACCAAGAATGGCTGAGAATCCGTTTGAATAAAGATTCAGGACCATAAAGGAATCCCGCGGGGCAAGTATCCTTCCCACATTCCTCATCATCTCGAAAAGACACTCGTCGAGTTTCCATTTCTCGCCGTCCGGTCCGTGACCATAGGCCGGGGGATCCAGGATTATCCCTTGATAGAGATTGCCTCTCCTAGCCTCCCTCCTTGCGAACTTCATCGCGTCTTCGACGACCCAGCGGATTCCGTCGAGATCGCTGCGGTCCTGGTTTTCGCGCGCCCAAGTGACCACCTGACGTACAGAGTCAAGATGGGTGACATCGGCTCCGGCACACCTGGCCGCAAGGGAAGCAGCACCGGTGTAGGCGAACATATTCAGAACTTTCGGGCGCCCGCCAGTCCTCGCCGCTATAGCGCTTGTTTCTTTGAAAATAAACTCCCAGTTCAGGGCCTGTTCCGGAAAGACACCGACGTGCTTGAAGGAAGTCAGGCCCAGACGAAGGTCGAACCGAGGGCCTCCGCCATAACGGATCCACCACTGGTCAGGCATCTTCTTAAGACGGTTCCAGGAGCCGCTGTCTTCTTTGCCCGCCTTGCCGAAACCGGCTCCGGGAGTGAAACGAGTGTGTGTCATCCTTGCCCATTCCTCTTCTTCCATCGTCTTATCCCACAGAGCCTTAGGCTCGGGACGTGCAAGGACATAGTCCCCGAATCTCTCGAGCTTCTCCCCTCTTCCGGAGTCGAGAAGTTCGTATTCCTTCCAATTATTTGACGGATATTCGATTGTCATTCCGCAAAGTTACGTTATTTTCCAAATACGGCAAAGGCCCCGCAGTTTAACGTACAGGGCCATCTTCAATAATAATAGTACAGCAATTACTTTGAAGGAGTGGCTGGTGCGCCGGCGCCGGCGAATCCAGGGAAGCCGGAAGGCTGCTCAGGAACGATAGGTTCACCCATTGCGGATGCTTCCTTGTCAGTCTCGTCGAGCTTGAATACCATAAAGTTCTTGTTTGCCTCTGTGTAAGGAGTCCACTCCCCGTCTTCGCTTCCGTTAGGGTTTCCATACTTGGCGAAGTTGGTCCACGCTATCAGCATCTTTTCCGAAAGAGCCCAGTCACCATCGGTCCAAGGTCTCCAGCAGTGTTTGAGCGATTTGAAGACGAACCAGAGATCCGAAGAGTGGAACGCGCCCTTCAGGACGTTCTTCTGGCTGCCGTCGTCAGGAAGAGGACGAGAGAACTGGTATGCCCAGGCCTTGTTGCCCGCTTTCTCGCGATTGAGACAGAAGTCAGCTATGCCTTGGGCCATATTCCCCATATCGTTGAGTGTGTAGCCGATCATATAAGGTACGTCCGCAAGAGTTCCGTCAAGTGCTGCCGCATCGAAACTTTCATTGGAAACATATTTGTCCACTATAGGCGATCCCTGGACCATACCGAAATCTCCACTTGCGGCATTGTAGAAGTTGGCCGCAGTGTAAAGCATTTCAGTTGAAGCGGCACGCATCTTGGCAAGGCTCGTAAAGCCGGCCCAATCCATAACCTTCTTTGTGTTAGCCTCTGAATCTTCAAGAGAGACAGGGCCTCTGAACATCATCATACGAGGATTCATTCCCGGCCTGCCTGCCGAAGATGCAGGAGCTGCGGCAGGAGCCGCCTGAGGGAGGGTAAGTCCGCCGCCTGACATAATGATGGCCTTGTTGAACTTGCCGCGGGCCAGAGGAGACTCGCAGAGTGTCTTTACGCTGCCCGCTCCCGCGCTCTGGCCGAAGATCAGCACATTGTCAGGGTCTCCGCCGAACTGGGCGATGTTCTTCTTGATCCAGTTGAGAGCCTCGATCTGGTCGAGAATGCCATAGTTTCCGGAGACATTGTTCGGGCTTTCTTCAGAAAGTTCAGGATGAGTAAGGAATCCGAACACTCCAAGCCTGTAATTGATGGAAACGAGGACAACATCCTTGCTTGCCCATTCCTGTCCGTCAAACTCAGGTTCGGAGCCCCAGCCTTCGCGGTAGCCGCCGCCGTGGATCCAAAGAGCGACAGGAAGCTTCGCATCTGCCTTTCCAGGAGCTTTTGTCCAAACGTTGAGATACAGACAGTCCTCACTGTACGGAGACTCGTCTCCATAGCCCCATTCCGTAGTGTAGCCGCCCGGATAATGAACGGCCTGATAGCCCGGATGACCAAACTTGTCGCAGAGTCTCACCCCCTCCCAAGGTACCACCGGCTGCGGAGCCTTCCATCTGAGCTCTCCAAGAGGTGGAGCCGCATACGGTATTCCACGATATACAAATACACCCGGATTGTCGGCAACGACACCCTGGACCTGTCCGCCTTCAATGGCGAGGACAGGAACGTTCGCTTCCTTTGCGCCCTGTGCACAGCCGAACAGTGCAAGGACAGAAAGCAGGATCATAAATTTCTTCATGATAAAAACTGATTATAAATTTGAAATAGTGCTATTCTCTAAGTGTTATTCTTCAGTGCAGTTCCTGCAAAAATAACGAATCAGAACGATTTATCATCGCTCTGATTCGTCAAAACGTTTAAAAATTGATTCTAGCCCAGCGAATCCAAGAATTCAGAAAGATCTCTCTCAAGCTTGTCCGCAAACTCGGCATCGCCTGCCTTCCTGATCTCATTGGAGAGATAGCCTATCAAGTTGCAGCCATATTCGAAATCATTCTTGTACTCGTTGTAGAAGTCGAGGTAGAACCTGACGGACTGCAAAATCTCGGAAGAGAGGACATCCGCGAGGGCGCGAGCCTTGTCAGTCTTGCCGAGGATGTAGTAGTCCTTTATCATTTCGATAGGGAATAGCGCATTGGTTGCCCATCCGAGGATGGAATTGTCATACGGATACTGGGATGGTTTCATCACCTCCACACACTTGTCCAGCATCTCTTCCGCCTTTTCGTTCTCACCTTCCTCCAGGAATTTGTTCGCGCAGGAAGTGAAGAGGCTGCGGATCGACATGACTCCCAGGAAGGTATAGAGATTCTGATAATCCACAGTGTAGTCCTCCCTTGCAAGCGCATCGAACGTGAAGACCTTGGTCATCTTATGATATAACTCGTCTGTATCCACCTTTCCGATGTCCATCGAGCCTATACGGTTCTTGAACGGAACAAACCTCGCCGAGAATCCGTCGAACATAAGATAGTCCCTGATGCCGACGTTGAGGTCTCCTCCCTGGTTCAGCATATTCAAAGGCCTGTCCCACTGGTAGGTGGACAGGAAATCCAGCAGCCAAAGCTCCGGCTTGGTGAGACCTGACTTGCCCTTTGGTATCTCGATGACTATGGAATCAGGAATCTCGGATGCGAACTTCTCACTGACTATGCCGCTCTTGAGGCAGTTTTCCTTATTGACAGGGATGATCATTTTTCTGGAAACCCAGTAATCAAGCTTTCTGCCGTCCTGAGTAACAATCTTCGCGTCAGGATGCTTGAAGACAGCGATACAGTCGGACAGCAGGAGCGCCTGATCGCGGCTGTCCTGTATTGGAATCCATTCATTCGTCCCGTAGAGATACTGCTCCTTCCCGATAGAAAGCTCAAGCGGAGCGGAATTGTTGCACGCGTACTTCATCTGGTCTATGTACCAGTCGGTTCCGAGAAGGGAAGTATTGCAGATTCTGACATCATTCCTGATCCCCTCCACCTCCTGGGCGTACCAGAGAGGGAAGGTGTCATTGTCTCCGTGGGTGATCAGAAGGCCGTTGGGGCCGACTGAGTTGAGATAATTCTTCGCAACCTCGACAGCTGTGTACCTGTTGCTGCGGTCGTGGTCGTCCCACTCCTGGGCGCACATTATGCCCGGAACGACCAGGCATACGGCGGTCACCGCCACGGAAGCGGCTACGGAGTCCTTCTTCATCTTTTCGGCTATCCAGGAATACAATCCCGCGACGGCGAGGCCAATCCACATCGTGAACGCATAGAAGGATCCGGCGTAGGCATAGTCCCTCTCACGGACCTGATAAGGGGGCTGGTTGAGATAGACGACAATGGCTATTCCTGTCATCACAAAGAGAAGGAACACCAGCCAGCATCCTCTCTTGTCCTTGTCGAACTGGAAGAAGAGCCCGATAAGGCCGAGGAGCAGTGGAAGGAAGAACAGGTGGTTCTTGCCCTTGTTGTTCTTAAGCCAGTCCGGAGCGTTGCTCTGGTCCCCGAGCCTGATCCTGTCTATGAAGCCGATGCCGCTTTCCCAGTTGCCGGTGAACAGGTCGGCGGCCGGAGTGTGTATTTCATTCTGACGGCCCACGAAGTTCCACATAAAATATCTCCAGTACATCCAGCCTAATTGGAAGTCGAAGAAATACGCCAAGTTCGCTCCGAATGAAGGCTTCTTGTATTCAGTGCCGGCAATCGGGGTTCCCTTGCCCTTCGTGTAGGTCTCATAAAACTTGATATGGCGCTCGTCGAAACTGTACATTCTAGGGAAAAGCATCTTGCTCTCGGAAGTATAGTCCGCTTCAGCAGGTCCCGGAACGCTCTTGTACTTGCCGTCCAGTGGAGCCCAGTAGTTGTTGTACTTGATGTCTTTGTACGGGGAGCCGTAGTACTGGCCGTAAAGCAGCGGCGTGGAACCGTACTGCTCACGTGACAGGTAACGGACAAGGGTATAGGCGTTGTCCGGCTGATACTCGTTGGTAGGTGTCTTGGCGCTGGAGCGGATTATGATGAAACTGAACAGAGAAAAGCCGATAAGGATTGTCGTGAAGCACAGAAGCGCCGTGTTCCAGAAGACTTTGCCATTGTCAAGCGTCCTGAAAAGTCCCCAGAAGCATAGCGCCATCAGCCCGAATACGAAGAAAGCGGCGCCGCTGTTGTAAGGCAGACCGAAGGAATTGACGAAGACCCTGTCGAAGAACGCAGCGATTTTCGGGATAAGCGGCACCATAAAGAAGTAGATGAAGCCAAGAAGAACGACTGAAACCACAATGATCTTCACCAGTTCCCACAGCGAATATGGCTTGTCCTCACGCACCTTATAGTAGTACATGAACACCAGCATCGGGATGGCGAGCAGATTCAGAAGATGGATTCCTATCGAAAGGCCCATCAGGAAAGAGATAAGCACAATCCACCTGTTTGAAAATCTTCTGTCCTCCTCCTCGTACCACTTCGTCATCGCCCAGACGACCATAGCGGTGAAGAGGGATGACATCGCGTACACCTCGCCCTCTACCGCCGAGAACCAGAACGTATCCGAAAAGCAGTAGGCAAGGGCTCCGACAGCACCGCTTCCGAAGATGGCGATCGCCTTGGCCGCAGGAAACTCCTCCAACGCCCCGTACTTGTCCTTATCCGGAAGAATCAGTCTCCTGACGAGAAAAACAATGGTGAGATAGAGGAAGAAAATCGTGAATGCCGAGCAGAGAGCGCTCATGGAATTCACCATCACGGCGGCCTTGTCAGGACCGGTGAACATCGTGAACAGCCTTGCGATAAGCTGGAACACCGGGTTTCCCGGCGGATGGCCTACCTCAAGTTTGTACGATGATGCAATGAACTCTCCACAGTCCCAGAAGGATGCGGTCGGTTCGATTGTGGAAAGATATGTGAACGCCGAGATGGCTAATACCACCAGGGCTGTCAGCAGATTCCACTGTCTGAATTTTTTCCCGTTCATTTCTTTTGATGCCATAAATCAGACAAAGATACAAAAGGATTCGCTATCTTTGCAAAAATAGATGTAAGAAATGAAGCCCGAAAACGACTGGAAAGACAGGCTCGGAGTGGTGTATTCAACCGATCCGAACTTCAATTACTCCACTGAGGAGGCTCCGGAGACACGAACTCCCGAACCTTCCGGACAGAGGCTCATCGTCTCCATCGACAGAAGGAACCGCGGAGGGAAACAGGTGACTCTCGTCACGGGCTTCGTGGGGACTCAGGAGGATCTTGCCGCCTTGGGAAAGAGACTGAAGGTTAAATGCGGCGTTGGCGGCACTGCCAAGGACGGAGAAATCACTATACAGGGGGATTTTCGAGACAAGGTGACGGCTTTGCTCAACGAGTTCGGCTACAAGGCCAGGAGGGGCAATTGAAATGAGGAACGATCCCATTTTCTGCGGCCTCGTGGTCCTGTTCACATCGCTGTTCCTGCTCAATTACAGGAGTTTTCTCAAGATTCTCCCTTATCTGGGTCAGTGCGCCTGGCGATGGAAGGCGAATATTGACATCGAGGACAGCCTGCAGATAAGCCGAAGCCGCAACGCCGTTGCCGCAGTGCTCTTTTTCCCGTTCTGCATGGCCGTATATTCATTCGACCTGTACCGGCCTGATTTCCTGATGGAATTTCAGCCCCTCATCCGCTTCGCAATAGTCTGCGGGGTTTTTGTGGTCTATTTGCTACTGCGCTCATTCCTGAACTGGCAGTTCGAGATGCAGCATTTCGGATCCAAAGTCTTCACGGCGGCCAACCGCTCTTTTTTCAACTATATGATCATCATCTTCTTCGTAGTATTCATAACCGGATTTCTGATGCGTTCAACAGGCAGCGGCAACGAAACCACGAGGAAGGTTCTGCTTTGGGTCTTAGGGGTGACCTATGTCTTCTATGTCCTCAGGCGCGGAGAGATTTTCAGATCCGATTGCAATCCTTTCACAACATTTTTGTATCTTTGCGGCCTTGAATTACTTCCGACCGCCGCGCTGGTGCTTTCAGCCAGGCTTCTGTAGCTCCGCGCAGGTCGGCCAACAACAGGAATATGGCAATAAAGAAGATATTGATTTCACAACGCAGTCCTCTGAACGAGGCTCCTTACACGGCACTCAAAGAGAAGTTCGGCGTTGACATCACCTTCAAGCAGTTCTTCCTGATAGAACCACTTGAATCCCGCGAATTCAGAGCGCAGCGAATAAACGTACTTGACTATTCGGCGGTCATCTTTTCTTCCCGTCACGCTATCGACGCATTCTATGGCCTCTGTGAGGAACTCAGAGTCAAGGTTCCGGAGACAATGAAGTATTTCTGCACCACTGAAGCCGTGGCGATGTATCTCCAGAAGCATATCGTCTACCGCAAACGCAAGATATTCTTCGGAAACGGAACCCCGAATTCGATCATAGAGCAGATCGGAACAAAGCACAAGGGCGAAAAGTTTCTGGTGACACAGTCGGACTCCGGCAACAGCAAGGCTCTTACTGATCTGATGGAGGAGCGTGGCCTGGAGTACAAGACCGCAGTCCTCATCAAATGCGTAGCACAGGACCTGAGGGACACTAACCTTGACGAATACGATATGATTGTCTTCTACAATCCTCACGATGTTCATTCCCTCTACGAGAATTTCCCCGAATTCAAGCAGGGAGACATCAAGTTCGTCGCTTACGGCAAGAGCATCGTCAAGGCGATGGAAGAGGCCGGGTTGACAATCGATGTAAAGGCGCCGACTCCGGAAGCCCCTTCCGTGGCGCGGGCCATTGAACTCTATCTCGAAAAGCAGAAATAATCTGAAATGAACACCTTACCGGAATCCGAGCGTCTCAAGGGCAAGACTTCGATTTCGGCTCTGATGTCAAAGGGCCGCTGGGGCTTTACGTCCGGGCTCAAATACTGTTCCCTGAGCGGAGAGGCCGCCGGTGAAGAAGCGGAAGCCAACTCGATAATGGTTTCCGTGCCGAAGAGGTTGTTCAGGAGGGCGGTCAGGAGGAACCTGCTGAAGCGCAGGATGCGCGAGGCCTACAGGACTCAAAAAACTCTCCTGTCTCCTTCCGGTACAAAGATTCTATTTCTCTACAACACTCGGGAAATCCTTGATTATGAGACTATCCGGTCTCAGATAGCGACTATACTGAACAGATTGCAGGATGAAGGACAGCAATAGCATACCGCGCTGGCGGCAGGTTGTCAGAAAAGCGGCCATCGCACCTTTCACAGCATTGATCTGGTTCTACAGGAAATTCATAAGCCAATATCTGCCGGATTCCTGCAGGTTCACACCGACCTGTTCACAATACGCGTTGGAAGCATTCAGGAAATGGGGACCTTTCAAGGGACTCTATCTGACAGTACGGAGGCTGTTGCGATGCAATCCCTGGGGAGGAAGCGGCTACGACCCGGTTCCTTAGCCTGTAAACGCCATCAGCACCTCCGGGGCTGTCTATCTGATCTTGCGGTTCTTTTTGCGGGACCTCAGATGCGAAAGACTTTCCACGACAAGCTGATCGCTGAAAATACGACGGGCGGCGAGGAAGTCGCATATAGCTGCGACAACTGGAAAGACCGCCGTCCAGCTGAACACCCAGATGTCATCCGCGGTGAAATAGTCAAGGGTCAGCCAGGCCTGCAGCGCAATAAGGAGAATGCCTGCAAGAGAAGCGGTGCGCATCTGAAGCAAACGCGCCTTGAAAGTCACTATCGCCATCACCTGAAGCAAGGTGATCAAGATAAGCAATATCAGATAAGGGAAAAACTGAACATAAGTCAGTTCTTCAGCGTGGGCCCCTCCAGGGCCGATGGTGAACGACTTCAGCGAAAAGAAGAGCGTTACCACAAGACCTGTCGCTAACGCCAGGTATAATGTCTGTAATCTTTGCCACATACTGCAAAAATAGCGATTTCAATTGAATTTTCTTATATTTGATGTCCATAACATCAAACTCATAAAAATGACCAGATATGAGAATAGCAGAATCAGAACTCATTATCAACGATGACGGATCAGCATTCCACATCCATCTTAAGCCCGAAGAACTCGCAGACATAGTCATTCTGGTAGGCGACCCCGGCAGAGTGGATATGGTCGGAGAGTACCTTGCCGATGTCGAATTCCGCCACGCTTCACGTGAATTCGTCTCAACAACCGGAAAATACAACGGGAAACGTCTGACCGTGCTATCGACAGGAATAGGAACGGACAACTGCGACATCGTGATGACTGAACTTGACGCCCTCGCCAACGTGGATTTCAAGACACGCGAACAAAAGGCGGAGCACCGTGCGCTTACAATCCTCCGGATAGGCACTACGGGAGCCATCCACGCCGAC
Organism: uncultured Muribaculaceae bacterium; assembly: GCA_964346605.1. Lineage (GTDB taxonomy): Bacteria > Bacteroidota > Bacteroidia > Bacteroidales > UBA932 > Cryptobacteroides. Next base: position 45,249 of record CAYFVE010000003.1, read on the forward strand.
ATTCCTCTCGGATCACCGATTTTCTCCCACTACTCTGTCGGCTGCGACGGTCTTCTGAATTGGTATGCGGACCGTGAAAAGATCACGAACAGGGAAATGGAAGAAGCCTTCAAAGAGCATACTCATTGGGACAAGAACCTCCCTTCGCCATACTTCGTCAAGGCAAGCGACAAACTGATCAAAAAATTCGAGGACTGCGCCGTGAAGGGAGTCACAATCTCAGCTTCAGGCTTCTACGGTCCTCAGGGACGCGTAGTGAGACTCGGACTGGCGATGCCGGATATGCTGGAAGACTTCGAATCATTCAGGTTCGGGGAATATCGGATCACGAATTTCGAGATGGAGAGTTCGGCTGTAGCCGGCCTTGCGAAACATCTGGGACACGAAGCCGGAACCGTCTGCTGCGCTATCGCCAACCGCTACCTTAAGAGCAGCAATCCTGACTACAAACCTCAGGTGCGAGCCCTGGTCGAACTGGCGCTTGAAAAACTCACAAAATAAAGAAAAGGAATTCCCGCATTATTCATCGGTCATCCTTCGGGGATTATTGTTGAACCTGCTAAGGACATTCTCGGTGTAGGTCTTGGTGATAGGTATGGTTTTGATTGAATCATTGTCCAGATCCAGTTCATAGCCCGAAGCCTCCTTGCGCAGGACCTTGACCTTGTCCATATTTACTATGTATTTCCTGTGGCAGCGGACAAGGCTGCTTCCCTTGAAGCTTTCCTCCACTGTCTTGAGCTTGCAGCGCAGCATATAGCGTTTCAGGTCCCCTTTGCTATCCGTGTACCAGACGATTATATAATTATCATCAGACTCGATATAGTACAGGTTCGAAGCGCTGACACATAGTTTGAGATCGCCACTATTGTCAAACAGAGTAATCTTTTCCAGTTTTGAAGGCATGACGTTCTCGTCCAGCACGACATTGCCGTAGTTCATCAGCCGTATCGTCTGGTTCTTGTCCTGGATGGCATAGTACATCCCCGCCAGGACATACGGAATGAGCAGAGAAATCGTCCCGTACAGAAGGGCATTGCCAAGAGTGTGAGGAAATTGGTCCCATCCTATCTTCGTTATGGGAACCGTTATGAAAGAATAAGCCAGGCATATCACGACGACCTCTGCCAGACACCAAAGCACATAGCCCGGGAAGGTCATTGAAGCGCTTCTGGTCTTGTACATTATGAAACGGCTCAGGATTATCAGGGAAAGGGCACCGACGGAAAAAAGGATAGTGAAAACAAAGAATCTCGAATTGCCCAGAGCCATCCAGCTGCTGTGAGAGAACGGAAGACTCAGCAGAAGGAAAACCACAGAAAAAAGCGCCGCGAAAATCACGGTGTGGATCAGCTGGTTCTTCCCCCTGAGATAGTCGGGGATATTCTTGGTCTGAGATCCCATCTTCTTTTGTTTTCAGGCACAAAGATAACACTTTTTAACATTATTGAAACCTGTATTTTCACCCCAAATCCGGCCATCCCACCACCTTTTTACTGATAATGCGTCTCTTAACAGGCATTCGCCACATATTTTTTGCCGCGCGCTACGGTCTTGGTATTTTTGCTGATTGAATATTAAACATAAGATTTATGAAGATCATCGGAACCGGAAGTGCCCTTCCTAAGAAAGTCGTCACGAACGATATGCTCACAGGTTTCCTCGACACCAGCGACGAGTGGATCCATCCACGCACCGGCATCAGGTCAAGACACGTGATTTCCGACGAGAACCTTGAAGATCTAGGTGCCGAAGCAGTGCTGAAGGCGCTTGAGATGTCTGGAAAGAAACCCTCAGACATCGACCTTTTCATCGTTTCAAATGTGGTTTCCGAATACATCACCCCCGGCCTGAGCTGCGTTGTGGGTGAGAAGATCGGATTGAATTGCCCGATGTTCGACATCAACTGCGCCTGTCCGGGATTTGTTTACGCCATGGATATGGCAGAGGCATACTACAAGGCAGGCAAGGTCAAGAATGTAGTCATCGCCTGCATTGAAGAGCCGTCCAGAATGGCCAGTTGGAAAGACAGGGCCACCTGCGTACTCTTCGGAGACGGGGCCGGAGCCGTTGTGCTAGGAGAAGGAGACAACATCAAGGGAACTAAACTACACGCGGAACCGGACACGAACAAGATCTGGATGAAAAGGACCCTCGTGGACACCCCGTACGTCACCAAGAAGGAAGAGAACATCCCTCTTCAAATGGCAGGAAGGGAAGTGTTCCGATTTGCGGTAGAAGCCTGCACGACGGGCGTTGAGAGCCTCCTGAAGGAGGTGGGCATAACCAAGGACGATGTCAGCTGGTATATGGTGCACCAGGCAAACCAGAGGATTCTGGATTCGATACAGACAATTCTGAAGGAACCGGGCGAAAAATTCCCTGTCAACATCACAGACCACGGAAACTCATCTTCCGCATCCTGTCCGATCCTTTTGGACGAATGCAACCGCAAGGGTATGTTCAAGAAAGGGGACATTCTCGTCTTCAGCGCCTTTGGCGCGGGACTGCTTTCAGGAGCAGCCGTTGTAGAGTGGTAATTGAACATTAATTATTATATTTGTACGATATGATCAAAAGCAGAATCTGCGAAATACTAGGCATCGAGCGTCCGCTCTTCCAGGGTGGGATGGCTTGGATCGCCGACGCAAAACTCGCAGCCGCCGTGTCAAACGCCGGCGGACTCGGACTCATCTCCTCAATAAATTTCGGCACAGAGGCTGTAAGAGAGGAGATCCGCAAATGCAGGACCCTTACCGACAAGCCTTTCGGAGTGAACATAATGCTCCAGGCGCCCAATGCCGGTGAAGTTGCAGATATGGTCATCGAAGAGGGTGTGAAGATCCTGACCACAGGAGCCGGATCCCCAGCCGCCTATATGGAAAAATGGATGGCCGCCGGAATCAAGGTGATTCCAGTGGTCGCATCGGTGGCTTATGCTCTCAAGATGCAGGAACTCGGAGCCACAGCCGTTGTGGCCGAGGGCGCTGAATCCGGAGGGCATATCGGAGACATCCACACGATGGCCCTGGTGCCACAGGTCGTGGACGCCCTTGACATTCCGGTTCTCGCCGCAGGCGGCATATTCGACGGACGCGGAGTTGCAGCCGCCTTTATGCTCGGAGCGGAAGGTGTGCAGGTTGGTACAAGATTCCTCATAGCGGACGAGTGCCTCGTCCACGAGAACTACAAGGAGAGGCTTATCGCGGCATCCGATGTCAGCACCATCGTGACAGGAAAGTCACTCGGAGATGCCGTCAGAGGACTGAAGACCCCTTTCACAAAGAAGTTTTTCAAGATGGAGTATGACCCTGCCGTTTCAAAGGAGGAAGTCCTGAAATTCGGTACCGGCTCGATGCGTAAAGCTGTCTTTGACGGTGATCTTGCCGGAGGAAGTTTCCTTGCGGGAGAGGTTGCGGGGATGATCAAGAAGAAAGAGACAGCCAAGGAAATTGTTGAAGATCTTATGGATGGCGCGGAAAAACTTCTTTCAGCGGCGCCGGGAAGGTTGGAAAGACTTTAATCAGGAATATCACACAAACGCTATATGGACCATAGAGTTGTAATTACAGGAATGGGTGTCATTTCCCCGGTCGGAAATGATGTCCCGACATTTTGGAAGAATCTATGCGACGGTGTCTGCGGCATTGACTACATCAGCGAATTCCCTACTGACGATCTTCCGGTCAAGATTGCCGGAAGGATCAGGGACTTCAATGCCGAGGATTACGGTATGGACAAGGCTTTCATCAGGAAACAGGATCTATTCACCCAGTACGGAGTAGCAGCTGCCTTCCAGGCTACCCGTCAGTCCGGACTGATCGCGGAAGGAGAAGGCAGGAACATCGACCCGAACAGACTCGGAGTCTATTTCGGTTCCGGCATAGGAGGCTTCGCCACACAGTACAGGGAGATCTCGAAGATGATCGAAGACCCTTCAGGACAATGGATATCCCCTCTCTTCATTCCGACGATGATCGGAAACATCGCGGCGGGACATATCGCGATTAAGAATCTCGCCCAGGGTCCTTGCCTTGACATCGTGACCGCTTGCGCGACTTCCACGAACGCAATGGGCGAAGCCTTCAGGGCAATCAAGCACGGCTATGCCGATGCGATCATCACCGGAGGTTGCGAGAATGCGACAATTCCGATCGGAATCGCCGGATTCGCCAATGCTAAGGCTCTTTCACGGGCGGAAGACCCGAAGTACGCATCCCTCCCTTTCAATGCGAACCGCGCAGGTTTCGTAATGGGAGACGGCTCAGGCGCCATAGTCCTTGAATCATACGACCACGCCAAGGCACGTGGAGCGGAAATCCTTGGAGAAATGGTCGGCTACGGCAACACCTGCGATGCCTACCACTCTACAGCGCCAAGACCGGACGGAAGCACCCAGGCGGAGTGCATCAAAATCGCCCTTCAGGAAGCTGGGTTCGACGAGAGCAAGGACAATGTCTATATCAACGCACACGGCACGGGAACCAAACTCAACGACGCGGCCGAAACACTTGCTTACAAACTCGCATTCGGCGATTTCGCCTACAAGACCCACATCAGTTCGATTAAGTCTATGACAGGCCATATGTTCGGTGCGGCGGGAGCAGCGGAAGCGATCGCTACCCTCCTCGCCCTGCGTGACGGAATATGCCCTCCTACCATAAACCTTGACACCCCTGATCCTGAATGCGATCTGGACTACACACCGAACAAGGCCGTGAAGACCGACCTGACTCTGGGTCTTTCGGATTCTTTCGGATTCGGAGGGCACGACGCCTGCGTCGCCTTCCGCAAATGCGAGGACTAAAAGAAAATGACACCAATTTACAACAAAGAGGAAATAAAGCAGTTCCTTCCCCACAGGGAGCCAATGCTGCTTGTTGACGAGGCCTACATAGATGACGAAGGCGTCGCTCACGCAAAATACCGTATAAAGGATAACGAATTCTTCACACAGGGACATTTCCCCGGCAACCCTATAGTTCCCGGAGTGATTCTCTGTGAGATTATGGCTCAAAGTTGCGCCATAGTCGTGAAGGATGACATCCCCGGGAAAGCGACCCTGTACGCCGGAATCGATAAAGTCCGCTTCAAGGGCTCCGTCAGACCCGGAGACCTCTGTGAGATCACGGCAAAGATGAACGACCAGCGAGGCCAGCTCTACTTTTTCAGCGCGAAACTCGAAGTCAACGGGAAACTCTGCTGCAAAGGCGAGCCGTCATTCGCTCTTGTACCGATGGAACAGTAGAGATGGAATACAGAAGACTGGGGAAAGACGAACTGGAGGATCTCGCTTCAAGGATCCTCTATGAAGACAATCACCTTATGGTCTTCAACAAGGCTGCAGGCGAAATCGTCCAGGGAGACAAGACCGGAGACGAATGCCTTGCCGAAACCTTGAAAGCATTCTTAGCGCAAAGAGATGAGAAGCCCGGGAAGGTTTTCCTGGGCATTCCTCATCGTCTTGACCGCCCCGTGAGCGGGATTGTGGTCTTCGCGAAGACATCCAAGGCCCTCTCCAGACTATCCGAAATGTTCCGCAAGGGAGACATCCACAAGACGTATTGGGCGCTATGCTGCAAGTCTCCGGAAAAAGACTCCGGCGAACTCGGGCAATGGCTCGTCCGCAACGAGAAGATGAACAAGAGCTTTATCGCCAGAGATGGTGAGAAGACCTCCGGCGCCAAATTTGCGAAACTCACCTACAGGCTTGTCCGCAATACGGAAAGGTATTCACTCCTGGAGGTCAATCTTCTCACAGGCAGGCATCACCAGATACGCTGCCAGCTTGCAGGGATGGGCTGCGTCATCAAGGGAGATCTGAAATACGGCGCTCCACGCTCCAACCCTGACGGAGGAATATGCCTCCACTCCCACGAAATCAGATTCGTACACCCCGTCCGCAAGGAGGAGATCGTTCTGATCGCTCCCCCTCCATCGACGTGGAAGGGAATAGGGCGTCAATGATTTTCAACAAAGTAATCCTGAATCCATTCTCTGGGTGTCTTTCCCGTGTTCACCTTGAATGCCATATTGAAAGAAACCGAAGAGTTGAAGCCGGACATTTCCGAGACCTCGCCGACCTTCAGTTTGGGGTCGGCTTTAAAAAGGGAGATGGCATACTGCACGCGATGATAGTTGATGAACTGGCGGAAATTCCTGCCGGACAGAAGATTGATAGTCTTGCTGAGATATAGTTTGTTGGAGTACATCCTCTCCGAAAGCGTCTTCATATCGAAGGCCGGATCAAGGTACGGCTTTTTCTCGTCCATAAACATCATCACCCTCTTGTAGAGGTTGTCCATCTTCCTGTCCGCCTCCACCCTTTCCATAATGGAAATTCTCAGATTGCCGCGGATTATTTCCTGTATGCGCTTTTCCGTGTCCCGGCCTATCACGAATGTATGTCCGGTCGAAGCACGCAAAAACAGAACGGCATAAAGGATCATATGCAGCAGGATGCTGATTATTGCCATCGTCATTCCGGAATCGCCCGGTGCCAGCAGCGAGCATAGCCCGACCACAGACAAGGCAAGGTAGAATATCGAGTAAAGGAACCGTGAATAGTCCTCGACGGTCTCCCAGGCGGCGCTCGACCTGAAGAACATCCTCAGGATGGAAAAACGCCTGATCGCGACACTAATGAAATACCCTACGAAAATTAAAATGCACGATGTGCAGGTCCAGATCAAACGCGAGTATATGGTTGCGGTATGGCTTGGGGGAACGAATGAGAACAAGGCGAAGAAGGAGACGGAGAGCACGGTTGTCAGAACGGATGTCTTTAGAGAAAGATCCGGCTTCTCGAACGAGCAGGGGTACAGCATCAGAATCAGGGATGAGACCGAAAGATCAACAAGGAGTTCCTTCAATTCAAAAGGCGGAATCAAGGAATCGGATACGATCAGCAGAATTCCCGGCAGCGCGGATATGACTCTTATGATGTATCGTTCATTTATCCTTCCGCGACAGAGCCGGAAGTCATAGTAAAGAAAGACGCATAATTCCAGTACGACGGCAAAAGCTAAAAAAAGAGTCATTATCCAAAGAATTTGTACAGTTGGTTAATCGACCGAAAAATAAAAAAGAAAAACCACACGGTTGTGGTTTTCCGTGTGGTAAAGTTAGAGAAAAGGCAAAAACTACTGTTTTGACTTTCCTTTGATCGTTTCGAATCCCCTGCCGAACACTCCGGTAACAGAAGAAATCGAGAGAAAAGCGTCAGGATCTATTCTTTTGATAGAATTCAGCAGAAGATTCGTATCTGTCTTCCTGGTTATGACCATAAGGACTGAAGTGGGATCCTTTGTGTACCATCCCTTTCCGTCAAGGACGGTGACTCCCCTATGGAAATCCCGGCCTATCATATCAGCTATCTCCTCATATTTCTTGGAGAGGATGATGAGCTGGACGCTCTGTCTTGCTCCGGCAAGATACAGATCCGTAACTGAGCCGCAGACCGTCACGATGATCATACCATATACAGCCGTCGTGAACTTGCCGACAAAGGAAAGCGACTGACCTTCGGAATCGAAGGACGGGAAAAGAAGGGACGAGGCGATGATGACGACATCCAGGAGGAGAATCACCTTCCCGGGGGATGTGTTCCTGTATTTGGTCACGATCAGGGCGATTATATCCGTTCCTCCCGTGCTTCCTCCCTGGGAGATTGACATCCCTATTCCAAGACCGGCCATTCCTCCACCGATGATCGAACACATCAGTTTACCGTTTGACAGGGAGAAATCCTGTATGAACTGCGCGGGAATTATGGATTGGAAAAGATTAAGGCAGAATGAGGCCAGAAAGATGGCGAAGACGGTCTTCATCCCGAAAGACGGTCCGATGATGAAAAGCGAGATGATCAGAAGAGCGGCATTTATAACAAAATAGGTGTAACCCATCTTTATGCCGGTCGCATACTGAAGTATGGCGCTGATACCGGAAACTCCGCCGCCGATGAGGTTGTTCGGAGTAAGGAATACCGCCCATCCTGAAGTGTAGATCACAATGCCGAGTGTGATCAGCACCCATTCCTTGATCGACCTAAGAACGTTTTTCTTTTGATTTGACATTCTTCAATTTATCCTTTAAATTCAAATTGACTCCGGTCTTCAATTCGTCAAAGCCTTCTCCGTAAACCGTGGAAGCGGAGGTGACTGTCACGAAAGCTTTCGGATCGATCATCCTGATCGCCCTTGTCATATCGTGGAGTTCCGGCTTGCGTACCATCACGATAAGCACCTTCTTCTCGACTCCGCTGTACCACCCGACAGAGTCAAGCGCGGTGACTCCGCGCTTCTTCTCATAGATGATCATATCAGCGATGTCGCGGTACTTCTCGGAAAAGACCATAATCTGCCAAGTAGATTTCCGGCCGAGCATAAGCCAGTCAACCATCTGCGAGAAGACGATCATCGTGACATAACCATAGATCATATCCTCTATCGTCTTGCCCGGAACCAGAAGTACGGAAGCGATGATGAAGAGGTCGAAGATGAAGAACACCTTCCCTATCGTGACAGGCCAGAACTTGTTGATGATAAGTGCGATGATGTCGGTTCCTCCAGTACTGCTACCCCTGGTGAGGATAATGGATGTGCCGATTGACTCGACAATGCCGGCGACCACCACAAGAAGCAGTTTGTTGTCAAAAAAGAGGAAAAGACTGTCCGTCCGTCCGAAAAGGTTCAGGAAGAAAGTGGACATCGCTATCGCGTAGATGGTCTTGAAACCAAATCCTTTGCCAAGGACGATCACACCAAGTACAAGCAGGAATATGTTCATTACGATGTAGGACAGGTAGACAGGAATTCCTGTCGCGAAGTTGAGAATTGTGCTTGCACCAGTCAGTCCACCGCTTGCGATTCCGTTCGGGATGAGCATGGCGGCCCAGGCGAAGGCAAAGACCGCAACGCCGACAGTGAGAAGGAAATAGTCAATGACAATGGTTGACAGGGTGTCCTTGACAGTTTTCCTTTCTGTTTTTTCTTCAGACATCTTATTTCAGAACAATATTGACTATCCTTCCCGGAACGACGATCACCTTGACGACGCTCTGCTCACCTACCCATTTACCGGTCTGCTCCATCGCCCGGATCCGATCCTCGACCTCCTTAGGAGACAATGACTTTGGAAGTTCCACCGTAAAGCGCATCTTTCCGTTGAATGAGACCGGGTACTTGACATTGTCTTCCGCCGCCAGAGCCGGATCGAAAGCCGGGAACTGAGCGAAAGAGACGCTCTCCGAATGGCCTAGAGCAGCCCAAAGTTCCTCGGCGATGTGAGGAGCGAAAGGGGAAAGCAGGACGACCATAGGCTCCAGGATCTCCCTCTTGCGGCATTTGAGGGCGGTGAGATCATTCAACGCGATCATAAATGCGCTTACTGTAGTATTGAAGGAGAAATGCTCTATGTCATCCTGCTCCTTGCCTATAAGTTTATGGAGAACCTTGAGTTCTTCAGCGCCAGCCTTTTCGTCCGTGACGATCAGACTGTCTCCGTCATAGAATGTCCTCCAGAATTTTCTTAGGAATCTGTTGACTCCGTCGATGCCCTTCGTGTCCCAAGGCTTTGACTGTTCGAGAGGTCCGAGGAACATCTCGTAGAGACGAAGGGTGTCCGCACCGTAATCATCACAGATCTTGTCCGGATTGACAACGTTGAACATAGACTTGCTCATCTTCTCCACGGCATAGCCGCAGACATATTCACCGTTCTCAAGGACAAACTCAGCGTCAGCGAATTCCGGTCTCCAGGAACGGAACGCCTCGATGTCAAGTCTGTCGCCGCGGACAATGCTGATGTCCACGTGGATTTCTGTGGTGTCGTAATCCTTCCTGAGCCCGGCGGACACGAACCTGTTGGTGCCTACGATCCTATAGACAAAGCTTGAGCGTCCCTGGATCATGCCCTGGTTGATAAGCTTGCGGAACGGCTCGTCCTCGCAGACATATCCCAAATCATAGAGGAACTTATCCCAGAAGCGTGAATATATAAGGTGGCCCGTAGCATGTTCGGTGCCCCCGATGTAGAGATCCACATCGCGCCAGTACCCGTCCGCTTCCCCGCCCACAAGCGCGCTGTCGTTGTGAGGGTCCATATAACGGAGATAATAAGCGCTAGAACCGGCGAAGCCGGGCATCGTGCTGGTCTCCAGAGGATAACCCTCATAGGTCCAGTCTTTGGCGCGGGCAAGAGGCGGCTCTCCGTTTTCGGTAGGCTTGAATTCGTCTATCTCAGGAAGCTGGAGTGGCAGTTTGTCAAACGGAAGCGGAGTAGGGATTCCGTCCTTGTAATAGATTGGGAACGGTTCGCCCCAATACCTCTGGCGGCTGAATATCGCATCGCGAAGGCGATAATTGACCTTCCTGTGGCCTAAACCGTTGGCTTCGACATATTCGATTGCGGCAGGAATCGCCTCACTGACTTCAAGTCCATTGAGAAAGCCGGAATTGATCATGACTCCTTCCTTGGCATCGAAACTTGTCTCGGAGACATCCGCACCTTCGATCAGGGGTATGACAGGAAGATTGAACTTCTTCGCAAAAGCGTAGTCACGGCTGTCGTGGGCAGGGACCGCCATAATGGCTCCTGTGCCGTAGCCCGCAAGGACATATTCAGAGATCCAGATCGGAACCCTTTCTCCGGTGAGAGGGTTTATTCCGTAGGATCCGCTGAAAACTCCCGTCACAGTCTTGGTCTCGGCAATTCTCTCGCGCTCGGTCTTCTTCTTCACATACGCAAGATACTCCTCAACGGCGGCCTTACGCTCATTGGTCGTCAGCACCTGCACAAGGTCGCTCTCAGGAGCCAGAACCATAAAAGTGACGCCGAACATAGTGTCCGCCCTTGTCGTGAATATCGTGACATCGTGAACGGTCTCCCCATTATAGCATTTGAAGACAACCTCGCAACCCTCGGATCTGCCGATCCAGTTGCGCTGCATCTCCTTTAGCGAGTCAGTCCAGTCTATCCTGTCAAGGCCTTCTAGAAGTCTTCCGGCATAGGCTGAAACCCTCAGCTGCCATTGCATCATCTTCTTCTGCTCGACAGGGAAGCCTCCGCGGACCGAAAGGCCATCCTTGACCTCGTCGTTGGCAAGCACGGTTCCCAACCCTGCGCACCAGTTTACCGAGGTCTCGCCCTGATAGGCGATCCGGTAGTTCATAAGAACATCTGATTTCTCCTTTTCCGAGAATGCCATCCACTCTTCCGCAGAGAATTCCTCGTGGTCAGAGCAGGCGGCGTTGACGGCCTTGCTGCCGCCTTTTTCGAACGCGGCGGTCAGTTCCTCAACAGGACGGGCCTTCCGGAGGTCATTGTCGTACCAGCTTCCGAACATCTTGAGGAAAGCCCATTGAGTCCACTTGTAGAACGCGGGATCACAGGTGCGCACCTCGCGGTTCCAGTCGTAGGAAAAGCCGATGCGGTCCATCTGCTGACGATAGCGGTTTATGTTGTTCACGGTAGTTACTTCAGGATGCTGTCCCGTCTGGATAGCATACTGCTCCGCCGGCAGTCCGAAAGCATCGTAACCCATAGGATGAAGGACATTGAAGCCCTTCAGCCTCTTGTAGCGGGAATAGATGTCGCTGGCGATATAGCCCAGCGGGTGACCGACGTGAAGTCCCGCTCCTGAAGGATATGGGAACATATCAAGAACATAGTACTTCGGCTTCGAAGCGTCTTCCTTAGTTCTGAAGGTGCCGTTTTCAGCCCAGTAGGTCTGCCATTTCCTTTCAATTTTCCTGAAATCGTAATCCATCGTGATTATATGTTTTTTACCATTTATTCTTTGATTTCGCTCCCTTCTTCTCAAGCCTGAACTCGACGTACAGGGACATTTGCGCCTTCACCTTTTCCCCACGGATCCTGCCCGGCCTCCATTCCGGAGAAGCGCTGATGATCCTGACCGCCTCTTCATCCAGCAGAGGATCAACTCCCCGGACCACCCTCACATCCTGGACCTTGCCCTCCTCATTGATGACGAAATCCACGAGCACACGCCCCTGTATGCCGTTTCTGACAGCTTCCTCAGGGTATTTCATATACGTGTACACCCACTTCTGCAGAAAGACTCTCGGATCGGTGCTGCACAGAATCGACGGTTTGACATCGCAGTCAT
>CAYFVE010000003.1:57385-60721 GCA_964346605.1 uncultured Muribaculaceae bacterium
ACCACTGTTCTTAAGAATTTCGGAAGGGTTGAACAATGGCTTCGGACCGTTGATGAGGGAGACAGAGTATTTGTAGATGTACTCAAGTTCCATCTCCATCGTGTCGTAGTCTATCAATGATTGGGTGTCTCGTTCCGTATCCCTTTGGAGGTACCTTCCTGTCGTGAAGAAGACAGAAGGTATCTGTTTGTCGTAAAAAGCGATATGGTCTGAGGGATAAGGCTCCAGGGCTGTCTTTTCAGGCTTTATCGGCTGTAGTTCCTGCGCCATCGCATCGACGATGGCATTCATATCCGCATTCGATGCGGTGTATGCGTAAAAGCCGTTCGTACCGGTGCCGACCATATCGAGATTGATCATTGCATCGATATTCGCCACGTCTGAGAAAGACCTGTTCAGGAAATACCAGGAACCGGCGAATGTCTCACGGGACGCCCCGAAGGCCACGAACAGGACCGAACGCCTCAGCAGAAGTCTGTTTGTCTGAAGCATCCTTGCAAGTTCCAGCAACATAGCGCAACCTGAGGCGTTGCCGTTGGCTCCATAATAAATCCTTTCCACAGTCCGGCCGTCGATGGTCATTGTCCCGGTTCCGAGGTTGTCCATCCTGGCCCCGATCACTATGTACCTATCCCTCAATGATTTGTCTCCTCCTTGGATAAAGCCGATGACATTTCTTGAAGTAAGGGTGTCTCCATTCTCCTGACGGATGCCGAAAAGGTCTCCGCTTTCTCCCGAAATAACATCCACACCGTACTTCTTGAGAGTTTCAGTGATGTACTCAGCCGTCATCTTCTCTCCTTCGGAACCGGCCTTCCGGCCTTCCATAACTGAGGCCGAAATCGTGCCGATATGTTCCTTGAATGAAGCGACGGTTTCGCTGTCGTCAAGATCAGCATAGGTTCCTGTCCTGAACTGCGCGTCCATCGGACAGGTAAATTGAAAAAAAGAGCAGATTGCTGCCAGTACTGAGAGTCTGAGTTTCATTTCTTGTTTCTGTCAAATATCCAGACGCCCTCCGGGCAAAAATCCTGCCTCTTCACCTTTTGCAGGGATTCCTTGATTTCTGTTTCGCTGTCGGTGCCGCAGATTCCGACAGCCGCAAAGCCGGACTTGAAGTTGAACAACTGCGGTGTATAGCCGCGGGAAGTCATTGTCACGGCGTATTTTTCCGCATTCTCTTCGCTGGAGAATGACGCCATCACAATATAGAACCGCCTCAGTCCGTCCTTGCCCTGATCAGCAGGATGGGTGTCAACGGTTGAAACAGTTTGCGGTTCCGGAGCGGAAGCGGTGTCCGCCATCTGCCGCCTTGCTTCTTCTTCCAGCCTGATAGCTTCGGCCTTGACGGCGATTTCTTGGGAAGTCGGCCTCCCTGCGATTCCGCGCAGAAAATCGCAACCGCTCACTGTCATAACAACAGAAATCAAGACCAGAAATCCCGGAAATCCCTTTTTCATAACTCAATCTTACTTAGTGTCAGGTGTCTTACTGTCTGCTGCGCCTTCTACAAAGGCGACGATCTCGCCCTTCTCGACTTTCTCGCCCTGTTTCCCCAGAGTCGCGACAACACGGCCGTCAACGGCAGGGACAAGTTCCTCCATTCCGTAGTAAGTCTGGATGAAGCCCATACCCTCTCCAGCCTTTACAGCTGTGCCTGTGACAGGGGCGGCGGAATCATCATCGACATCCACCTGCCATAAAAGCTGTCCCTTCACCGGAGCCTGGACAGGGACGGCGTGAGGGTAGCGGGACGCATATTCATTGACATCGAACTTCGGCATCTCAATTACCGGTCTCTTCACCTCTACAGGTGCATTGGCCTTCGCCTTGAGATCCTCAAGCTCGGCGTTGAAGCGCTGCTTCGCGACACCGGACTTGTAGTCACGGTACTGACGCTCGTGCATAGCGAGTTCGAAGAGTTCCTCATCGTCTTCACCGCAATCCCAACCTTCCTCCTTCATCATCTGACGGAATTTAGGAAGTTCATCCGGATACGGATCCTGAGGGTCTCCAGTATAGAATTCGAGACCTTTTTCCTTGGCGAGAGCTACAATCTCCGGAGCGAGCTCTCCAGGCAGTGTCCCCATTTTGCCAAGGATCATTCCCCAAGTGTCCTTGTCTATGGTCGTCCATCTCGGTTTGCCGTTCAGGGTGTTGAGCAAGTTCATCAGGGCAGTGTTCTTGACATACTGGCTGAACGGAGTGACAAGCGGCGGGTATCCGAGACGCGGCCAGACATACTCAACCTCCTGGAAGAGCTTGACCATCAAGGTGTCAAGGCTGATTTCCGGACGGCCGTGAGCCCTTTGGGTCGCGTTGATTGCGCCCTGGAAGCCCATAAGATCGGCCATCATAGAACCCATCATACCACCAGGAAGACCGCAGCCTACGAGCAGTGAACTCATCCTGGCGTTGGAAGGATTGATCCAATAGCCCAGGAAATCGTCCATAAACTTCTGGGTGAGGCGACGGACTTCCATATAAGCATCCATATTCAAGTCCTTGACTTTGAATCCGTCAGCCTTCATCATCTCGCGGATGGTGATGACATCAGGATGCACCTTGCCCCAGGAAAGAGGCTCTACCGCGACGTCCAGGCAGTCAGCTCCGGCGCGGGCGACTTCGAGCATCGAAGCCGGTGAAAAACCGGGGCCGGTGTGCCCGTGGTACTGCACCACAATCGAAGGATATTTCTTCTTGATGTCTGCGACAAGTCTGCCAAGGAAGGTCGGACGACCTATGCCTGCCATATCCTTGAGGCAGATTTCATCAGCGCCGTAAGCGACAACCTTGTCCACTATGTCCATATAGTATTCAACAGTGTGGACAGGAGACTCGGTAATGGACAATGCCACCTGGGAGATCATACCGCCTTTCTTCGCAAACTCGACTGAGCGGCGCAGATTCCTGTGGTCGTTCAGGCCGCAGAAAGAGCGGGCGATGTCTGTGCCCTGCTTCTTCTTGACTTTGAACATCAGTTCTCTTACGTCTGCAGGTACAGGGTTCATTCTCAGGGCATTAAGTCCTCTTTCGAGCATATGGGTCTGAATGCCGGCCTTGTGGAAAGGCGCGGTCCATTTGCGGACAGCGACATTCGGATTCTCTCCGAAGAGAAGATTGACCTGTTCGAAGGCACCTCCGTTTGTCTCGACCCTGTCGAAGCAACCCATATCGATGATTGCAGGCGCCACTTCAACCAACTGGTCAACTCTCGGAACATACTTTCCGGAAGACTGCCACATATCCCTATATACCAGGGAGAATTTTATTTCTCGTGCCATTATTCAATAGTTCGTTAAAAATTTAATATTTCTATAATTTTCAAATACTTAC
>CAYFVE010000004.1:0-28145 GCA_964346605.1 uncultured Muribaculaceae bacterium
CTGTTGTGAATTGCTTTCAAAAATTTGTATCTTAGCCACAGGAAACAACGGAATCCGTGGAAAGAATTGATTAAAAACTACTTAGGTGTTGTTTCTCAAATAAAAAATCTGGCCATTTGTGGTCAGATTTTTTCTTGTAACAGCAGTTTTTGAATTTCAATATATCAGAACAGCTCCAGTTGAGTACCTTCTGTCCGGATTTGTTCGACTTTTCTCCCAACAAACAGTTCCATCTGCCCAAATTGCTTATCAGTAATGCATAAAATGCAGACTTGTCCTTTTTGAGGCAAAAAAGATTTGACTCTCTTGATGTGCACATCCGCATTCTCCCTGCTGGGGCAATGCCTCAGGTAGATTGAGAACTGAAACATCCCAAAGCCGTCCTTGAGCATATTCTTGCGAAACTCCGCGTAAGCCTTTCGATCTTTCTTGGTCTCGGTCGGAAGGTCAAAGAGCACAAAAACCCACATAATACGATATTCGCTGAACCTATCCATCCTGTAAAGGCATTGTCGGATAGACGATTTTTTTTATTTCCACAGCAAAGCACTTGTACAGGGACGCAGTGGTCTGGCTCACCGCATTCATAAGTGGGCTCCTTAGCCCGTTTATCAGGACCTCGTCCACCGGAATGGAAAGAAGCTGCTGTTTGATTTCGGGCGTTACTGTTGAATAGGCTGCCCCGCTATCCACGATCCGGAGCACTGCCTCATCCACGTATGGTCGATAAGGTTCCATGATGTCGTCCGCCAGACAGTATGCGTTATACCTGTTGTGATGATGTATGCCAAGGGTCGGCAGCAGCCCACTGATCACCAATGCACGCGCGACCACGGCTCGAAGAATCGCATAACCGTAGTTCAGGAGATTATTCGGAGCGTCGGCTTCCCGTCCTCTTGTGAATTCAGGAATATCCTCAAATAAACTCTTCCAGTAATATGTAGCCGCCCTTGCCTCAAGGTTGTCGCTATCTCCGCTCTTCACCGCTTTCGCCCAAGCAAGCATATTCCTGACCTCTCCTCCTCTGCACCTTTGCAGCACCGAAGCCTGATTCCGGATCTTCTGCTGAACGGTCTGTTGCCACAATTGCTTCTTCAAAGGGAGCGAGGCCCCTATCTGGTGGGTGAATCGCTCATTCTGGGTCGTGTTGCCAGACAACGGCAACATCATCCCCACGGGCATATGCCGGCTGTCACAAGTGATGACTGCGCATCCATTTTCAAGCAAAGACTCCAGAACTCCTTGGGTGATTGTTATCTGTCTATTATCCAGCAGAATAATACCGATATCCTCTATCGGAACGCTTCTTTGTGCAGCGTCCTTGCCAGAGGCATCAATGGATGATTTGCCGGACTCTGGAAGCTGGATTTGAAGCTGCTCGTACTTGAGCGACAAATAAGCAGGATTGCTGAAACAGAGGGTTCGCTTTATCATAAGGTTATGGATTATCGATTCGTCCATCCGTCCCCGGCGGCAGGAAATTCTTGTCACTCACAACACTTCGCCCCAACTCCTTCTCAGTCTGCTCGCGTGCGACACCGGCCACACGACCACCACGCTTGGCTATCTTCTTGCTTTTATCAAATGTTTCCGGCTTTTCCTTCTGCGAAATCTCCGTAGTGACACGCTCGCCAAGCATTGTGAATATGAGTTCCAGGTCATCCATGTGGTCGCGAAGGTTCTGGTTTTTCTTTGTGAGACCTTTAAGGTCTTTGTACTGTGATGGGGTAAGTCCGAAAGTGGCTTTTGAAATCTCCGCAGTGAGTATGGCAAAGTCACGTTCTTCCGTAATTCCTCGATTCTTCCACTCATCGGTCAGGTTCTGCCTGATGGCAATGCCACGCAGACGCTTGTCTATCCAATCTTTCGGATAACCCTTTTGTTCGTAAAGCGTTTTCATGCGTTCCTGAGCCAGCTCCGGATTCTCAATTTCAAGCATACGCTCATAGCCAACGGTTGCGAGCCATTGTTTGAACGGTTCTGCCTTGGGAGATGGTATGGATTGGATGATGCGGAGTAAATTAGAGGTTTCCGCACAATCCGTTGCGTATTTTTTGCCATCTGCAGCTTCAAATTTCAGTTGTACGATTTTTTCGTACAACTGAAATCCCTCTTTAAGCAGCTTCTTCTTCAGATCGCTCCAATACCTCTTTGGAATTGAACTGTCAGTCAAAACAGCAATGGTGTCAACTATCGAAAAATACCATTCATCACGAATCTCATCATGATAGGTCCTTATCTTCTTGTCCTGGAATAATTTGATGTGACTCATAGTTTATTTTCCTGTATTTCAATAACATTACCCAATCTGTCCACTTTAATAGGGATGCAGGTTTCCTTTATCATTTCGCCTGTAATAGCACGCTCCATCTTATTTAGAGAACCGAATTCAACTTTATTAACAATGGAAGTTGCAATATTACTGCTAATAAAGAAACATTGATTTCCCGAAGTAGACACCATTTTATAAATCCGTTGCTTATTCAATGGGACGTTAAACTTCTTATTCCGAACCTCTTCCTCTGTCGGCAAATACACCAAATCATTTGGTGAAAGCCAAAAAAGAAGTTTGTCACCAATTTCATTGGTTTCCGGAACAGGCAAGAGTTTCTGTTTCTGCCGCTCAATAACCTGGTTAAGCGGAATGCTGTCATATGAACGTCCAATAACTATTTCACCGGTTTTCTTATCCACGTTTTCGGTTTTATAAACGGCAAAGAAAAGATTGGTTCCTTTGGCTGCTTCAACATACTTCTTGATTTTGTTACCACTATGACCTATGGAGAACTTATCTGCTTTCTCATACACTCGTACCTTGTAAACAGGGTGGTGGAATTTACCCTTATTGAGATGGATGATGTTTTTATTCATCTCGTCAATGCCATCAGGAGAAAACGCTACATTCGGATCATCGTTCTTGCTCTTTAAATGCGCCAGCAATATGCTCTGAATGCCTGTGTCCGAAACAGAATCTCTGATCTTTTTCTCGTCAAAACTAATGTCAAGAGGCTTGCGTGAAGCAAAATACCGTTCTTTTACGTTGCCTGCCTTATCCTTTTCTTCTTGTGTAAAATAATACACTTCAATTTTCTTGAGATTCACATCTGACCAAACATCTTGTTCGCCCTCAAAGTAGGCTTTGAGTTGTTTTTCAGAATATCCTGCTTTTAGCAATTCAATCAATTTAGATTTGAGGTCTTTGTTGACAATCCTTTTCGTATTGTCCAGAGCTTCTTTCAGAGAAACGGTTTTTATCTTACGCAAGTTGATCTCTCCAAACACAGTGTCTTTGTGCATTGGTTTGCGGATAGCCCAACTATCTCCCTTTTCTTGCTTCAATAATTCTTTATTGCCATTTTCATCGTAATGCTGATAATGGTTAACCGTTTTGTTTATTACACGCAGGTTTTGTTTGAAACTGACAACAATGCCCTCCAATTCATTTCTAACATCACTCGTGAATGTATCCCAAGGCTTCATAATCTTGTCCGGAACAGTCCTCTTTATTAGTTCCACACTATCACTCCATAGCCCGGCATCATTTTTCACTTTCTTGTGGAACTCCACTTCTTTGAACAAACAAAGTTGCTTTGCCAAGCCTGCTTGAAGCGCACGATTTGACGATTTGGCATTTTCATTGTTCAAATATTGAATATGCTTCCTTGTAGCGCAAGCAATCACAATGGCATCCATCGCATGATGACGGTGATCTATTCGCTTTTTATTAAATCCACTCTGCAAGTCATAAGGCAAATCCGGAATTTCGTGACCTTCTGTGTTATAAGAGACGAAGGAAGCGCTACCGGTCAACTCATTCAGCCTCCTGAATCTTGGCAAAATAATTTCATTCCATTTGTCATTGACACCCCAGTCTTTTTTCAGCCTGTCGGTAACACTTCCTGTGCAGGTAATGACATTTCTCGAGATTGCTTCCTGCTCATCTTCATCCCGAACAATATTCGACAGCAGTCCTTTGATAAACTTGCTTATGTATCTGCTATCGTTCAACTGCCGTGAAATAAATTCATCTGGGATATCCTCCATAAGCAGCCTTCTCATTTTATTTCGGTTTCTTGAATAGTGATCCTTAACGAATCTTTCATATTCTTCAACCGTCAAAATGGAGACTGTCTTATTCTGTCCGATTTGGATTTTTTCTCCTGGATGTTTCTTTATAAACTCATACCCCAGCGAATTGTCTTTCAATTTGTTTACTTCCGATTCACATATCACTTTATTGACAAACGAATCGTCAAAGTAACGTGACTGAGGGATAATGTGTTCTATTTCATACGCAGGAGTAAACAGTTTGCTCAACGGTATCATCGCACCAGTGTAAGGTGAACGATATTTCTGTTCAAGCCAACATTTATATCGCAAGATATCAGATTTTGAGGGTTGAGCCTGTTTTTGTATTCTCTCAACAAAATCAAAGTCCTTATCTTCTTGATTAATGTTTGATAGAGCATAATCCTCATATATCCGTAGAATATACTGTTGCATTGGAGAATACGGACGGACATCCTCAATCTTATCCTCTCCTTTATATTCAGCGAATTCCATCAACATTGCTTTTATCCGCAAATTGGTGGTTTCATTTTTCAGACTTTGCTCCGTCATTTTCTTGCGCTTGTCAGCAGGATTTCTCATTTCACGTCCAAGCTCAATATGAATTTCGTCAATTTGTCCCTCCTGTTTCCAGATGTCGCGAACGGTTCTCAAAGTTTCAGTAATCACTTGCTCTACAATTGGATTACGCAAGGAATGCTGTTTGAAGGCTTTCAAATAATTGTCTATATCTTCCGGTTTTTCCCACTTAGAAACATCCTTCACTTCAGAATGACGGTCATAAACCACATAACAAGCCAACCAAACTGGCAATCCCTTGAAATGAGAGATGTCAGTCAAATTGAAAGCCTTTTCGCGCACACGATCGCGAATCCTTTCATCGTATTCCCCTGAAATAATCTTGTCAATCCTTTCTTTGCTTCCGGAGTCAATTGCTTCTGCATCCCAGTATTTACCCATACGCATCAGCGGCAGCAACTTTTTAATTGCCTTCGCCGAATATGAACCATAATCTTTTTTGAAAGGAGGGAATTGGGCAAAAATATCAACGAAAGTCCTCTCCAGTCGATGCTTTTGGGCAAACGAACCAAGTGCTTTGACTAACTCCTGCTTATCTTCAACAGAATACAGGATATGCCACAACGCCGCTTCTACTTCACGAGTAAGAAAATCTGGAGAAATCTCGGCTTTTTCAAGCCTCGAAAGAATATTTGCACGTGTTTCGTTGCATGGATAACTCTTATCTTCGACATAATTCCACCGATATGGATATTCACTATACTTCCCTTTAGGCTTCTTTATTTTAAAGTAGGATTTCAGCAACACATTTTGCTCTATTTCCTTACGATTGTTCAGCCAATCGAACAACGCCACAACATCATCTTCAGATTTTAGAAACTCTTGTGTAACATCCACATCAGTCTGTAGTTTGCCCGATGATGGATTACCCCAAATGTCAAGTTGTCCGTCAACTTCAATTCTTTCTCTTTGGTAGATTCTCAGGTTTTGGACAAATTGCCACAGCCTGAACTCTTGAAATAAAGGATGTGACTTCGCAATACATTTGATCGGATGCTCGTTCCCTTCTTTGTCAAAACGAGATTCATATGGACAGTCATCAATAAGAGATTTCTTACTTTTCAAAGGACGCTGATAGAAGATGATATCGTTTATGAAAAGGTGTGCAAATCCTTTATTTCCAATAGCCCGTCTATGTTCCTCGTTGTTTGGATACAATTCTTTAATACACTTCTCATACAAGACTTTGTCTTTGAATTCTTCGTGGAATTCCAGTTGTTTATCAAGGATTTTTTGCAATTCCTGACGATAATACTTTCGTTCAACTGTACGGACAAGCCGGCCCCGAATTTTTTGAGTCGGTTTCTGTAATATAGCATCAAAAATGAAAGCTCCGATTGTTTTTTGTGATTGCTCGATCTCTGCCTCCGTTTTCTTTTTCAATAATGTCCAGTCATCTTCTTTCGGCGCTCTGAAAGAGCGTCTCACTTGTCCTTCTTTATCTATTTTGGGAGTACCGTCATCATTCAGAGCGGTAGAAACGATGAAATCCTTTGTCTTGCCTACCCAGTCGAGATACACACTGCTCGGACGTCTATATATCCATCCGTTTTCCAATAATACGTTATACCAGGTGTCTTTTCCTTTCTTCTCTCCAGAATCTTCAACTGAAATAACTTTAAGAGAGCGGTATTCAACCAATTGATCCGCTTTTTCATCTTCTTCCTCGCCCCTCAACTGATAGTAACCGCGTTTTTGATTGAAATTCAAAAGAATCCAAGCGATTTCTTCTTTGGTGATTTTTCTGGTAAGTGCTTTTTTGCGAAGATAGTAGATTGTCCAGTCAAGAGGAATCATCTTCCCCTCTGAGACAATCTGTGGTTGGGTCCTCCTGAATTCCTCAAGCATCTCATAGAAAGAGTCCATAAATATGAACTCCATTTTGCCGGATTCATTTTTACGCCACGCAAGTTTTGGCTCTGCATTATTGATAAAATGACCGTGACAATCTATCTCTTCAGAATAATGTGGTGGCAAAAAATCCAGAATCTTCAGAATGCGATGAAGCCGGTCTCGACGCAGTATATTCCGTTCACGCAAACGTCGGACTCCACGATATCCAGTGCGTTCTGCAGTTTGTGAAATACTGTTGCCTCTGTCAAAATCTCCCAATATTGCTGCATCCATTGGTATAATTCTACTTCCTGATGCACTGATATCATTTGGTTTAAGGAATGTAGTTTCATTATCACGGGATATTACTTCCGCATTAACCACCGCCCAGCCGATGCTGTTGGTACCCAGGTCGAGACCTAAAATCTTCTTCATGTTCAATAATTATGTGGATAAACCGCAAATCAATTGCTAGTGCTTTCAAATTTAGGAAATTATTTGCTCAACTGAAAAATTCTTATTAACTTGGCAATACAATTTTTGAAGCAATTCACAATAAGGATTATTCCGTTGTGAAAACATTTAAGGCGGGGCAACTCGCCTTTTTCATTTCATCCTCCGGAATCCGCGCTGAAAACGATATTTTTTATTCTGACTTTTATGTAAAATCTGATGATTTTATGTAAGTTTGCTATTCAGGTTTGACTTGAAATTGAGAATAAGGCAGATGAAAGAAAGGAAAGTTATTGAAAAAGTCAAGGGTTTCCGCGCTGTTGACGGTGCCGGAGTAAGCCTTGTAAGGGTTCTGGAGCAGGATAACATCTATGACTTCGACCCGTTCCTGATGCTTGACTCATTCGACAGTACGGATCCGGAAGACTATCTTGCCGGGTTCCCTACTCATCCGCATCGTGGAATAGAAACGGTGAGTTTCCTGTCTGAAGGTAGTATGACTCACAGGGACCACCTCGGAACAAAGCAGACAATCAGCGATGGAGAAGCCCAGTGGCTCACCGCCGGAAGCGGAGCGTTCCATTCCGAGATGCCATCAGGAGAAAGGCTGCTTGGATTGCAGCTATGGCTGAATATGCCAGGAGAGGCCAAGATGAAGGCCGCCCCGGCCTATCGGGGGATACTTCGGGACGAGATTCCGGAATTTCCGCTTGAAGGAGGAAAATTGCGGCTTATCACTGGTGAATACAATGGACGCAAAGGATGGCAGGGAAAGTATATTCCACTGGACTATTACGACATCCATCTTTCTGCCGACGCCAGCATAACTCTGGATGTGAAAGAGGAAAACACGGTGATGGTGTTCACCCTCCTGGGTGATGTCGTGGTCTGTGGCGACTCCGTGGATGAGAAGACCGCTGCAAGGCTGATCGACGGTGACAGAGTGACCATCAGGGCTGTCTCCGATAATGTAGAAGTGATGCTGATGTCCGCTCCTCCGGCAAAAGAGCACATAGCCTGGTACGGACCGATAGTGATGAACACAGAAAGCGAGATACGAACCGCGTTGCGCGAACTCGATGAAGGAATATTCATCAAAAAAGACACGGAGTACGCCTCCGGAAACAACGATGGACAAGCCTGATGAGAGAAAACAAAGAAAGGAAAATGAAGAAAATATTATTCGTGATCGGCTCGCTGCGCAAGCGGAGTTTCAACCGTCAGGTAAGCGAGTACGTCAAAAGTCTGCTGGAAGGGAAGGCGGAATTGTCGGAACTGAAATATTCAGACCTCCCATTCATCAATCAGGACATCGAATATCCGGTTCCGGAGACGGTCGCCAGAGTGCGCAAGGATATTCTGGAAGCGGATGTCATCTGGGTATTCACCCCAGAGTACAACTTCAGTTACCCTGCTTCCGTAAAGAATTTATTTGACTGGCTTTCAAGGCCTATGACGGAAGACCGCCTGAGCGCTACTGCAATCAAGGGCAAGAAGGTAGCCCTGACAGGAATCGGAGGAAAGAACGAGACAAAGGACTGCAGGGAAAAACTCACCCTGCTTCTGAAGTCCATCGGCGCCGAGGTTCTCGCAAACCAGACCGGCCTCGCCGTAAATGTCGAGGCGTGGGCAAGCAATGAGGTGGTCCTGAGCGAAACGCAGAAAAATCTTCTCCAGAGACAGGCAGAGGATGTGATGGCATTCTGAACTTAATTGGAATTCTGAATAAATTTGTATTTTTAAAGTAGTGTAAATAAATCTGAAACTATGAACAAATCATTGCGCAAGGCCGTAGTGACAGCCGTTGTCGGCTTATCGCTCATTTCATTCCACGCATCAGCGAGAAACAAATCAGTCGCTGTCGTTGTTGACGAGACAACATATTCAAAGACTTCGGAAGCTGTCGGGAAATACACCTCATCCATCAGAACCCACGAGGGGAAAAAGACCTTTGTCATCGTACTTCCTGACGATGTGAGGCCGGAAGTCATCAGAGACACCCTGAAGTACCTCTACAACAACAGATCGCTCGAAGGAGCCGTCCTCGTCGGAGACATTCCCGTTCCAATGATCAGAAGGGCCCATCATCTGGCAACCGCCTTCAAGATGAACCCTGACTACGACTGGCATGACTCCTCAATACCCTCCGACCGGTTCTATGACGACTTCGGCCTGAGCTTCAAGTTCCTGAAGAACGACGGCAGACTCTTTTTTTACGACCTTTCTCCGGAAGGCCGTCAGAAAGTGGAATGCGACATCTACTCGGCAAGGATAAAGCCGGCGAAAAACGACCCCGGCCACTCCTTCACAGAGCTGATTTCAGAGTTCCTGACAAAGGCTGCAGAGGCAAAGTCCCATCCTGAGAAACTCGACAACGTGTTCCATTTCGGCGGCCACGGCAATTCTTCAGAGTCTTTCAACGCAAGGATAGATGAGGACAGGGCTATGTATGAGCAGTTCGGATTCAAGCGGCCGGACGAAAGGGTCCACTACATAAACTTCGATGAGGATAAGTTTGTTAAGGCAAGGATACAATCTATCCTCTCTGACGAGTCGGTTGACTATGTCCACTTCCATTCACACGGTGCCGAGGACACTCAATACCTCAGCAAGGAGCCATATTCATTTATGACCTCAGACCACGCGGACAACATCAGACAGGTGCTCCGCGCAAGGATGAGAAGTGCAAAGGATAAGCAGAAGACCGCCGAGTCGCTTCTTAAGCAGTGGGATGTTCCGGAGTCCTGGCTCAAAGGCTGGGACGATCCGGAGGTAACGGCCAGGGACTCTGTCAGAGACGTCTCAGTCAATATCATACTAGATGATCTCAATGACTACAAGTCCGGACCGAAGGTCATCATACTAGACGCCTGTTTCAATGGCGCTTTCATCCACGATGACTATGTGGCGGCTCGTTATGCTTTCAATCACAACAGCAGGACCATGGTGGTTTTCGGAAACTCCGTCAACATCATTCAGGACCACTGGAAGAACGAGCTTGCAGGTCTGATGACGACGGGAACAAGCGTGGGAGAATGGGCAAAGCAGACGATGACTCTCGAATCCCACATGTTCGGCGACCCTACATATACATTCGAGCAGACGAAGAAAACGACTTCAGACACCCAGTGCAAAAAGATCAAGGATGGGAAATACCCTCTTGACAAAGTGAAGGAGATACTGATAAGCGATGAGAGGATGAATGTCCGTCTTGAGGCGCTTATGTACATCCTCCGCAATGCCTCCTCTGAAAGAGATGTGACATTCGCGCTTGAAAAAGGACTTGAAGACCCTTATGAGATGGTCAGGAGGATGGCGGCGAAGGCGGCCTCCACAAGCGGAGACCCCGCCCTGCTTCAGAAGATTGCGGAGCACTACCTTGATCCTCTGGAATCCGCAAGAGTAAGGTTCCAGTTGAGAAACGCCATTGAGCAATATCCTGCCGATGACCTCAGGAAGGCCTTTGGCAATGCTCGCAGAGCCCACTGGCCGTCGGATGAAGACTATGATACCCTCATTGACCGGCTGTGCAAGTCAAGGACGGACTACGAGAAGGAGTTGGCCGGAATCGCGGACAGTTCCCTTCCTGCCAAGGAAAGGAGATTCACTATCTCCGCCCAGCGCAACAAATGCAACGCATCGGCGATAGACCCTATGCTCACGCTTCTGTCTGATGAGACCGCAGACAAGGATCTGCGGCTGAAATCAGCGGAAGCCCTCGGGTGGTATGTCCTGAGTTACAAAAGAGAAGACATCTACAATCGATGCAAGGCTCTTTCCATCAAGGATGAGGAAGTGAAGGACGAAGTACGGAGGACAATACGAAGACTCGAAGACAATGCGAACCTCTAGGATTCTGGCTACATTGTTTCTCTGTCTGGCGTGTACCTTGGCGTATGCCCAGAAAGCAGAGCTTCACGGAACTGTGACGACCGTAGAAAACGGCGTCAGGGTCCCCATCGACTATGCTGTCATCCTTCTTAAACCCGCTGGCCTTTACACCACTTCATCAGAAAAAGGAAATTACTCGATCTCCGGGATAGATCCTGGAAAATACGATGTCCAAGTCCAGGTGCTGGGCTACAAGACCATTGATACCACGATGACGATTAGAGGCTCCATCCTGAAAAACTTCACGATGACCGAAGACAACTTCAGGCTAAGGGACGTACACGTAGTAGCGGAGGCGAGCAAGGCCGGCGATGCCACTGCATCGACAATCTCACGGCAGGCAATAGACCACAGCCAGACAAGTTCCCTCCGCGACATAATGCAGCTTCTGCCGGGAGCGTCTTTCTCGAACCCGGACTTGAGTTCCGCCCAAACCATAAACCTGAGGACTGCCTCCGCAAGCAATATGAACAGTCTGGGCACAGCAATCATCGTGGACGGCTCCCCTGTCTCCAACAATGCGAATATGGAAGGAATTTCAACCGCCATAAACGGAATTGCATCCTCTGTCGCCGGGACTGCCACCTCCGCCGCAGGGACAACCGCCGGTTCAGGAATAGATGTCAGACAGATATCGACAGACAACATCGAGTCCGTAGAGGTGATCCGAGGCATTCCGTCCGTGCAGTATGGCGACCTCACGACAGGAGCGGTCATAATAAACTCTAAGGCAGGGGTAGAGCCTCTGACCTTGCGGTTCAAGACTGATCCGAAAATCTACCAGGTCTCGGCTTCGAAAGGCTTCAGGATAGGAGACAAGGCAGGTGACCTAAACCTGAGCGGCGATTATGCCTATTCCAACGCAAAGACTACAGAGGCCTATGCCTACTATCAGAGACTCAATTTCAAGACCCTGTGGTCAAAGAGGTTTGACCGCCTGAACACAACGACGACCCTTGACCTGAAGGTGGGGAAGGACACTAGGAACAGGAATATCGACGACCAAAGCACCTCCCTCGCCTCCGGAGGAACCAACATCGGCTACAGGCTGGCGACAAACGGGACCTGGACCATCAACAAAGGCTGGCTCAAGACCCTACGCTATGACCTTTCCAACTCCTTTATGTACAAGGAATCATTCCGCGAGCAGGATGCCATCAACGCAATCGCCCTGTACTCTACGAATATGTCTGACGCTACGACCGTCGCCGGGAAAGGCCAGATGATACGGGACGATCAGGGCAATCTGCTGACAAGTCCCGATGAAGGGTACTACTCAAAGCTGATGCCTTACACCTACTTCTACCACTATGATTTCTATGCCAAGGAGATAAACTCCTATGCAAAGGTTGTCCTGAACCTTTTCAAACAATGGGGCGACACAAGCGAGAAGATCCTGGCGGGGGCGGACTTCCGCTCCGACGGAAACAAAGGCCGCGGCCTTGTCTTCCCTGAGGGCAATCCTCCTCAGCACGCCACGAACTCTGACGCCGGCTACAGGGAAAGGCCGCTCTATTCGATTCCGTTCGTAAACCAGACAGGAGCGTTCATCGAGAACTCCTTCAAGACCAGAATTCTTGACAGGACTCTAAACCTGACTGCGGGAGGCAGGTTCGATTACGTCAACGGGCTCACTGCCCTGACTCCAAGGATCAATGCGTCCGTTGAGATTCTGCCTGAAGTCCTTGCACTACGTGGAGGCTATGGCATTACGGCAAAAGCGCCTACTGTAAGCTACCTCTACCCGAACAATGCCTATTACGACCAGCTGAACATCAACACCACCAATGCGCAGGACCCGTCAGACCGCGTCGTGATGTCCACGACATACATCTTCGACACATCGAACAAGGATCTTGAGATTGCGAGGAACAGGAAAGTTGAAATCGGCTTTGACCTTGACATCGCAAGGCGATACAAACTCGGAGTCACCTTCTATGACGAGATGATGCGCAACGGCTATGCGATGGGTTCAGACTTCACCACCTTTGCGTGGATGCCTTACAAGACTTATGTGATTTCAGGACACGACACCGAAGGCAATCCCGTCTTCTCGAAGGAGACTGACACAAGGAAGTTCTTCTCCTTTTACAAGCCTCTCAACAACCAACTTGAGCATCAATACGGAGTGGAGTACGAACTGAACCTCGGAAGGTTTGACAGGATAAGGACATCCTTCTTCCTGAACGGGGCGTGGATGCACACCACATCGACATCCAACGGCTACACCTTTGAGTTCAACATGAACCACGGAAGCCTTGTCAACAGTTCTGTCGCGGTGTATGAACCCCAAGTCAGGAAATACAACTACGAGAAGGCTCTGACAACTCTTAGAGCCACACATAACATTCCGGAAATCGGGTTTGTAGTGACTCTCACGACACAATTCAGCATCTTCACAAGGAACTGGACCGAGTACCACCTCGACGAATACCCGCAACTCTACATCTCGAATGCGGACGGCAAGGTATATGAGTTCACGGCTGAAATGGCCGCTGACAGCGACAACGCCTATATGATCGGTCAGAGATCTCCGGCAAGATTCATTACCAGCAAGACAAAGAGTTTTGTAGCCTTCAACCTGAACATTTCGAAGGAGGTACGGGATTTTATGACCGCCTCCTTCTATGTTAACAATATTTTCAACACAAGGCCCCTCGATCCGTCAGAACTTTCGAAAGGAGCTTTCACTGAACTCGGCAATCCGATGTATTTCGGATTCGAGTTGAAGATTAAGATAAAATAATAAGACAACAATTTAAACACTGATAAAATATGAAAAGATTCTTGACAATCATCGCGCTTGCGGCGGCAATGCTGTTCACATCCTGCCACAAGGACGACTCTGTGAAATTCGTAAACGGAATTCTCACACTTAAGACAGACTCGGCTCAGGAAGGCCCAGTTCCGGAATCCTACAAGGTAGTCTTCACCAATGTCGGCACAGGCGAGTCTTTCACTTTCGAGACAACCGGATCGACCCTTGAGGTCAACGACGCATCAGGCATCGTCCCAGGAATTTACAATATCGTTGTTTCCGCAAGCGTTTCCGCCGGCGGTATGGCATACAACTATGTAGGAGCGCTTGAGAACGTTGAGTACAAGTCCGGAATCAAGGATCTGGGAACGATAACGCTTGCCGGTACAAAAGCATCCGCCCTTGTCTTCAAGGAGATCCACTACAATGCCAGCAAGACCCTTGACGGCAAAAGCTACCTCAAGGACACATTCCTGGAAATTTACAACAATTCAGAGCAGACTGTCTTCCTCGACGGGATATGCCTTGGAGATGCCCTGTCCCATTCCAAGTTCGACTTCAGTTCAAAGTCAGACAAACTTGGAACAAAGAATGCAAGTGACTATATCTTCATAGGGACATTCGTCTGGAGGATCCCCGGTTCAGGCAAGGAATACCCTCTCGCTCCTGGCGAGTCGGTCATCATAGCTGCGTCGGCGATGGACCACACCACAGTCGCCAACACCGTGGACCTCTCCGGAGCCGAATTCGAGGCGATCTGTGACAAGTACAAGGAGAAGGGCATCACAGATGAACCTGCGATCAACCTTGACCTGGCCTGCACGATCAAGTCTTCAGGTCTTGGCAACCAGATGGGAATGTTCGTTCAGGGCGCCTGGGTCCTCTTCTACCCATCTGAGGGCCTGAGAAATGACGGAGAGTATCTTGAATCAGACAACGCCGCCAACAACTTCGGTCAGGAAGTACTCAAGAAGGACATTCTTGATGCAGTGGAGACGCTCAACAAGGACACGGCTGAAAAGAGGCTCGAGACCTCAATAGACGCGGGATTCGTCGTGTGCAAGCCTACTGGAAACAACCAGAGCATCGTCCGCAAGAAAGCCGGAGTGAATGCTCTCGGATTCACGACATATCAGGACACCAACAACACAACCGAGGACTTCGATATCAATGACACACCGGAAGTGCGTCGTGACGGTGCGAAAGTACCTTCGTGGAACACCTGGAAGAAGTGATCTTATGAGGATGGATTTGTTGGCACTCACTTTTCTTGCCCTGCAGCCTTTTATTGCCGCAGGGCAGGAATACGTAGTGTCGGACAGAACGGCATTCTTGAGAAACACCTCGGAGCACATCTGGAACAGTTCCGCCAACGCAGCTTCTCTTTCTCTAGATCCGCTTGAAGACTATAGCGTCCTCTCTATGGATTACACCTATAAAACAGGAGAATATAGGAGGAGACAGTCCGGAAAAAACATCGGGGAACTTGATTTCAGCACAGAAGGGGCAACAGCAGTAGGCAAGGTCAGGCTATGGGGGGATTTCTCGTATTCAAACATCTCGGACAAGGGTTCGAAGTATAACACGCTTCTCTACGATCCTTTCGACGAGAATTTCATGTACACCGCCGCGGACTCAACCACAAGCGACTGGAAGCGCCAGTCGTATGATATGCGGATGAAAGCCGGACTTCCGGTTGTTGAAGATCGTCTTTATGCAGGAATATTCATTCACTACAATGACAGGATTGCAGCGAAGCAGCAGGATCCCAGAAGCGAATCTTACGGCAGATGCATCGACGTGTCGCCTGCCTTGATATTAAAGACAGGAGCAGGCGCCTTCGGCGTGAACTTTCTCTACTCCGACTCCTTCACCAGAGCAACACCGACCATAAGCAACAGCCAGCTTATTCAAAGAGTGTTTCTCCTGCGCGGTCTCGGCAATTATGTCGAGGATTATGTCGGTGGCAACAGCCTCCAGACCATGTACTTCAGAAGAAGCACACTTGGCGCCGGACTTCAGTATGAGAAGTCTGCCGGACAGACCAGGTTGCTTGCGGATCTTCTGTGGAACAGAAGTCACAGCACCGTCAAAGAGAGCCCTACTTATCCAAAAGAGCACGGAAGAACATCAGTTGACGATTTCGGAGCGTACGTCACAGCTCTAAGGGAAGGAAGCCTGATTCATCTTGCGAAGATTTCATTCAACGGAAGGCTTACAACCGGCACTGAGGTGACATCCGTATGGAACAAGGAGTCCGGGCTATGGGATGTCCGTTCCCAAGTCGAGCAGGTCAGCCTCAGCAGTATGTCCGCCACTGTCTCTTATGACCTGCGAAAAGTTCAGGGCAAAGGCTGGAACTGGAATGCGCGCGCTGAAGCCGGGTGGAATGGGGAATATGACAAGTACAAACTTCCTGAATCGACTTTCAGCTACGACAATGTCTTTGCGGGAGCCGGTTTTTCCAAGAACTTCATTTTCGCGGACTCGTCCTTTTTACTTGAAGCGACGATGAGATACAGTATGAACCTTGGCGGCAGTTATGTTTACTCCGGTTCCAGAAAGGAAAGTCCGATAGTCAAGGACCTTTTCGGTCACGACATCGAAATCCTCTGCTCCGATTACCTTCTGGCAGGAATACGGGCAGGATGGTCAATTCCTGTTGGAGAATCCATTATCGCGGAGATCGACATCAATCCTGTACTCATTTACGCAGGAAGCAGAAAAAGGCTGTCAACACTCGGAGGCGTTTCACTTTATTTCTGATCAATAATAGACTGGAACGGCGGGTCCGAAATAACGCATTTTAAGGAAGAGCCCTACATTCAAGGCCCTGTTCTGGAAGTCACGCAACGGACGCGTGTCATCGAAATAGATTGTATAGACAGTCTGTTCATTCACATAGTCCGGCTTGACGGATATGGTGTAGTTGAACCAGAAATTCCACGGATCTCCTGTCCTGCGGTAATTCCATGCACGGTTGGTGGCCACAGTTGAGAAAGTCATTCCAAGGAGAGTTTCATTGTCCAGTATGGCGCCGTTTTCGGTCGATTCCACAGAGACTCCGAAGGTGGCTCCCGTTTGTTGTGCCCCGTTGACATCCACCCTGAATGGATTCAGCGTCGTGTTGGCCATACGTACCTTTATCGGATATAGACCGGAAGGATAGTCTGCGGGAATTCTGAAATCAAGCCTGTACGTGTCACATGACACTCCATCGATCCTTCTGGTTCCGCCAGTCCTGACCAGGGCAAGTCCAGAACTTGGAATGAAACTGAAATTCGAGATAGTGTAGATGTTGATGAATCTGGACAATCCGCTTTTCCTGTCGCTGAGTTTCAGCTGCCCGCCCTGAAGCTCTTGATTGATTATGCTGCCAAGGGTGAAACGGATTGTGCCCTGTCCTGTGGATGGATTATATGAGGCGACTTCCACATTCGCAGATGCGAATGAAGGTTCTGGCGTCTTGGTCCATTCAACGGTAAAGTTGTCTGTTCCAAGACCGGCCGTGCTGGATTCAGGATCTACTGCGGTGTAACTGAAAGGTATAGTCTTGACGCTTCCGGCGTCGGACTGATCCTGATAAATGAGATATGTGTCTCCCTCTATCCTGAGCTGGAACTTGCCGTCATTAACCTCCGTCACCTTGTCGTCAATGGAAACAGTCTTGTTGTTCTCATAGTCCCTGCTTTCCACCGCATCCTTGAAGTTTATGGTGCCCAGGCCCTCCCAAGGCAGTCCGCTGACATTAAGGACGTACCTGTGGTTGCGGAAAATCCGGCTCGGTGAATTCTCCGCATCCATAATCATCAGCGTATGGTACTTTGTCACCTGGTCGGAAGGATCTGTGCTGAGACGGTTCTTCTGGTACCTGACCCGAAGGATGATCTTAGGGCACTCCATCTCGTCATTGTTATCCTCGAAAAGGAAAAGGGTGCAATTGTCATAGGTTCCGTTATCCACATCCCAGGCCCTGACCATCTCATCCTCCCCATTTTGAGTCGAAGCGTCCGATGTCCAAGCCGAGAATCGGCCTCCATCCGCACGATTGTATTCAGTCAAGCGGTCCAATTTGAGTTTGGGCGTGCTTTCAGGATCGTAGTATCCTGAGAAATGGTCGGAAGAATTGTTCTCGTTGTATGGAGCGATGTAGCCGTGATCCATTCCATTTGAAATAATCCAGTCTATCGAAAGTATCTTGTAGTCAATACGGTGGTCAGCCCTGTAGAAATCAGTCATTTCTCCGAATTCTACACGGGCCCTGTCGCGTATCAGATGTACCACGCTGCCTTCTTTCTTGTGGTATCCCGTGATGATCGTTACCTGCTGCCCGTCCACTATGGTCGTCTCGGTTTCCGCTTCGGCCAGCCACGCCTTCAGATCATCCGGGTTTGACTCTCCGTGAAAGCCCCAGTATGATATCGTCCTGTCGGAGGTGTTCATCGACATCCTGGCCGACCTGATGATAGTGTTCTCGTTTCCTCCGATCTGTCCGTTGTCCGGTATCTTTTCAAGCGGGACATTCCCAAGAAAATGAATTCTGGATGTTCGTGGAGGGACGCTCCCTTCAAAAAGTTCCCTTCCCCACGGACAGCCGTCCACAAAGGCTCCCTCATCTCCTATCAGAGTGGCGGTACGGTGGCCGAGATATATGCCTTCGCTGGTGAAGCAGAGCATCTTTATGTCGTTTATGAGGTTCACCGCCCCCGTCTGGGGATTGACGAAGCCTTCTTCTCCTCCGATTATGCTTGCTTTGGTCAGCGGTCCGCCAGCGGAATCGTCCATCGAGAATCCCAGACGAACAGGGATTTCCGCTTCCGATTCAACCGACACCGGATCTGGCTGACAGATTTCCTCAGAAGAGCATCCGGACAACGCCAGCAAGATGGTTGCGGCAACCAGGACAATATGGAACTCTCTTTTCATCATTCGTTGTTAAGTTTTTTCACTTCCTCCAGTGTAAGGTCCCTGACGCAGCGTACATAGTTGCTTCCTGTAGTAGTGTACACCGTACCGTTCGCCTTGCTGTAGGCGCGGCCGTCCAACGCCCAGTAATAATTGCCTCCAAGCACCTCGACTATGGTCTTGCCATTCATCTGAGAGTTGTTCTGATAGTTTAGAATCGCGCCAATCTCCGCGCCTGTAGGAAGGCGCCAGCCCAAATAGTGCTTTCCATCGACACCGACTTCCATATATGTGCCGCAATGCGTTGCGGCTGTCTGGGCAGACGATGTCGCGGTTACGGCCCCAAGTTGCGATGCGATCATAAACGCTGGAGAAACGCATTTGTCCAATGACTGATAGCCGCTGTCAAGCACCGGCCGTCCGAGCATATAACCATCCGATGTGACCGTGGTCTGGATCACATACATATAATTGTTTATAAGGCTTGAGAATGAACTTGAGTATGCAGCCATTCCGGGCCTGGTCCAGTTGTTGGCCGGATTCGACAAGGCGACGATCTGCTTTGTGTTATCCCCGGTCCACCCGTTGAAATTAACGACTTTTGCCGTGAATATTCCGGAAGTAATTATCTGGTTCCTCTGATAGTAGATCTGATCATACAGCATCCATCTGGTAGTGACCGTCTCCACCTCCGCACTCACCTCTCTGTACCATCGGTACGTTCCGTTCACAGTATAGCGCGTCCACCCGCTTCCCGGATCCGTGTCGCTGAATTCCAGTTTCACTCCTTGTGGGTAGGATGTCCGGACAGCACCTGAGGTCTCTTCGGTAGAAACCTTAGAGGACCACCATCCTTCTATGCTCTGGATGTTGTCAAGCGGGAAATGACGGATGTGCACTTCTTCGGAAAGCGTGGAGTTCTTGAGGATCACCCTGAAGTTTATTTCCTTTACGGCCTTGCTGTGAAGCGCCTCGGACAAAACGCGGATATATCCTGTCGGAAGAACCTGGAGTATCACCTGTTCCCCGTCGGCGGTGTTCGATGGCGCCGTCGAGGTCAGTTGTATCGTCCCGTCGGAGAGAGTCGTCTTTGAGACAGTCCCCCTGATGCTGACGGTGTTGCCGAGATAGTTCACATACTGTACGCTTAATGAGGACGCGTCAATGTCAACGATCCTGTCATCGTCCTTGGACACGGACGCGTACCAATGAAGATTGACGGTCTGCACATCATTGCCTTTAAGAGTATATGAGACAGGATTCACCATCAGATACTTCGTGTCGATGGTATTCACTGTCGTGGTGGCGTGCTGGGCGATGCCTTCGTCTGTCCACGGAATGATATGGTACTCGATCCTCAGTTCCTCGTCGTTCTGTTCCAAAGGAGAAGTTGACGAACCCAGGGAGGCGATGTCCACATCCACAATATAGATGTTGTTTCTTTCCAGAGAAGTAACGGAACTCTCATCACACACAGGAATACGGTAATAGTTGATTTTCGAGTCGCTCGGATTGTCCGTTTTAGTGTAGAAGACAGCCAGGATGATGCAGGGCGCCATAGAATAGTCGGAACTCCAATCGACAGGATAACTGTACGTGACGATGCTGTATGTGCTGTTGATGTTGTCGTTGTGTGCGTCTCCGCTGACCTTCTCCGCATTGAATGTACTGGAATATGTCTGGATGCCTTCCTCGTAGTCTCCGACGCCAGAGTCATTATGATCCGGCAAATAGCCGCCCGCGGCTATGTCAGCAGTCCTGAAGCCGAATTTTACGTATTTCCATCTGAGTTCCCCTGGTTCCCTTCCCACCAGCGACAAGTAGTCCTTGATTGAACCCTTGTCCGGAATGTCTCCTGCGGTCGCACTCTTTTCCACACCATCAACGATCATAACGGTTCCATCCTATCCTCGTCACTATAACGGATATTCACTATCACCTTGGCTGCAGCCCTCTCAAGAGCGACATCGAATGTCTGCTCCTTCGCCCTCTGGTCAATTCTCCAGCCTAAGATGCTTCCGTCCATAAGGAATTGCTTGGGATCCCTCATAAAGCTGTCCCAGGTCTCCACATTCGCGTCCCGGTAATACCTGAAGATATTGTATTCATAAGTGGAAAGCGCTTTCAGGGCTGAAAGGTTTCCGGGAGCCGAACCCTCGGCGGTATGCGGATTGTTGGCTGTGACGTAAACATCGTAAATTTCTCTCGGGTCGAAGCCCTCCGCTCCCCAATTATCTGAAAGCCACTGTTTTGCCTGATTCAGAAGGCTTTCGCCATCATACTTGTCCGGATCAGTGACCACACCGGAGGAACCTGCGGTGATGTGATAGGTTTTGAACCACGGGGATAAATCTGAATCATCGCTTCTCTTGACAAAGATGTCCAGAGAAGAAAAGAAATTCTCGCGCAGCAGATCTGAAGCATCTACCAGATCTCCTGCGGAAATATCCGTGTCTGTGTCAGACGCCTTGGTCGAGGCCGCCGAAGCTCCGCGAACAGAAGGGACTATGACTAGAGAACCCGATTCCGGAATCTCTCCCTCTCTCTCCTTGACGCAGGAGACCATAAAGGCAGAAACTACGATCAGAGCGAATATGCAGTGTATTACAAATCTTCTCATATCAATCATCAATTCACAGATTCCAACCAATATTCCGAATTCTGCTCGCTTCCGGTAATCTTCACATTGTTCTGGTTGGCGCTGTAAACAGCGGCGCCTATGTTTCGATAGCGGATGGTAGTATGGTCATCCGCACCTGGAAGGCTGGAGTTGAACGGAAGGTTCACCGGAGGCATTCCGCCTCCCTGAATCTCGACCAGCATAACATTGGTGACCGGATCGGTTCCCGTCTCTGCTAATGCAGGAATCACATAGAACTCCGTAGTCTGTTCCTCAGAAGAACCCTTAATGAGTATCAAAGAACCCTCCCTGATGAACTCTCCACCGTTCTTACGTATGAGCACGAAGTCCTTATTGTCCACCTGGAGGCGAAGGTCGTGGGTGTTGTTGGTCTTCAGGGTCACAAGCGGTGAATATCGGGGGATGCCATTTGCAAGTCCGTAAGCGACGGAAACATAACTGTCATTCCAAGTGTCCGCCTTGCAGTCCTCATCGAATCTGAGATACGTTTCGTTGCTCATCTCGACGCTTCCCTGGGTAATATGGGCGAAACGGTCGTGGCCCGCAGTCCAAGGAACTACCACAGGCTTGACGTACAGTTTTCCTCCAAGGAAATAAGCATAGACAAACCAGCAATGGTTGCGGATGAAATCTCCTTCCGCATCCATCTCGAACGCGCTTGTCTTGAGTGTTCCGCCGGACCCGACCCTGTAGGAAATCGTTCCGGACAGTTTCTTGTCCGTCTCCCTGAAATAGAACCTTCCGGCCGAGACAAGCCTCTTGTCGGAGAGAGCGGCATATATGCGGTTGGCATATTCCCCGGCCGACTCCGTCTGGTGTCCTTCTGAGCGATAGCAGAAATCAGACGGAAAACTGTTGGCAGGAATATTATCAGGTGGTTCGATCTCGTAGTTCAGAGAGGAATAGCTTCCATCCATAATGTCAAACAGACGGCCTCCTGTTCCGGAACCGTCCAAAGTAACCGTGGTGAAGACTCTCTCGGCAGCCCCTATAAGGCCGTTCAGTCTGATTCCTTCCAAAGAAAAACTGTCGGAAAGCACTCCGTCCTGCCGGCAGAGTAACAACTGTACCTTCGAAACAGTCCTTGTGATTGTCACGGTGCCGACATTAAGGACAGGGTAGGACCCCATCATCTCCAGATCCTCTGCCATACCAGAGAACGGTAAACCCCCGTCCGGGACTTCCGACACAGGATTCACTGTCCCGAAGTTGTCTCCTGATATGGAAACTTGCTTCAGGTCATCCATGACGGTGTCCCTGTCAAGTGCCAGGCCTTCCCCGTTTGCAAGCACGAAGACATCCACCCTCGGGGCCGCCCTGGCTACAGATTCTTCTATGAAAAGTGAATATTGCTGTGTGGTTCCGCTATAAAGGTTGTTAACCTCCGGTTCCAGGTATCCGATCAGTTGTCTGTCGGAATGGCGGAAAACCCATATCTGCATCTTGTGTATATTCTTCTCTTCCTGATATGACGGAATTTCCCCGATCACAGCCTTTGTAGCCGTCTCGGCAGGAATCCTGACGCTGATGGTGATGCTGGGCTTTGACCATAATGGTTCAGGAGCATCGCTCCGGCAGCTCACGAGAAGCAGGGGCGTGAGGAAGAAGAGAAGAATATGAAGTAATCTACGCATAGTCAGAATAAAGGTATTTCCGCAGGTTCAGGCATAAGCCAGTCTATATCGGCCACCACTCCCAATTGCAACTGAGGGTCACGCATATCCGGGACATTGTTGTAGGCATCTCTAAGGCTTGTGACCCACACGCTGACAGAAACCTTGCGGTCCTTTTCAAATACCTTTCGTACAAGTTCTCCGTCCCGTATTCTCTGTTCGTCAGGAAGGTCGTCCAATCTCAGGTTGCCGAAAAGATAGAAGTTGCTTCCCGGCAGGATGTTCCCTGTAGCTCCTGCAAATGATGAGGAAGAATTGTTGATGAACTCCAAGGCAAAATGTATGACGGCATCTTCCACAGACTCAAGGACAAGGGTCTGGATCGGGTTTTCAGCGGCAGTTGAGCTTAGATATGACTGGCCTGAGAATTCCGTGTCGTACAGGGAATAATCCTCTTCTCCGATCGGAGAAAAGTTGAAGCCCTGAACCCTCTGTTCCCCCACGATGATCCCGTTGAGCGGGAACATCGTTCCGCCGACACTCACATAGGTTCCGCTCCGGTCAACAAGCCAGTTTCCCTGCGACTTCTTCAATGTGACCTCAAGCATTCCGACACCGTACTTTACCGGATCCACCAGCGCTGCGCCCAGCGTCTCCGGTTCGACGACTCCCGGAGAATGCTCATAAACCCCGAGAACCTTGCTCCAAGTGTCGTAGGTTGACCCTCCGTACACATTGTCATTCAGATAGAGGTAGGTGTTCGAATCATTTGTCGTCGTGTTGATGCGGCTGTTGACATAATACCAAAGGCTCATCGGATAGCAGAACCGGTCCAGGCGCGAAAGCAGGGCACCGGTGTCTTCACCGGCCACGAAACGCGAGCCGTTCCATCTGATGGCCGCCGCCCCCTCCGGCAAACCGTCTCCAGGATACCCTGACATCGTTCCCGGAAGCGAAAGCGTTCCATTGTAACGTGTCACGCCGTTGCTCAGGATATTATTGAGAATAACCGCTTTAAGGTATCGCACGGTTGTATTCCGGTTTGGCACCGCTTCCACCCTGTCGTAAATTATCGACACCATCCGGCGCAGACTCTCACTTGAGCCAGCCATAATGTTCCCTCCGTTTGTGAACGAGGAGAAGATATTGGCAAGCTCTCCGTAGTAGTAGTTGTTGCTGTTGAGGGATGACCAGTAATAAGAGCCGTAAACGCTTTGCGCAACCCGATTGAGCCAGTCCAGAATAACCTGGATTTTTTCAGATGAAGGCTCCTCCGACAGAATCGGATCAGGGGAAAAAGCAATTTCTCCGGCGGTGCCCTCAGTGAATCCCGAGCTCAAAAGAGAGCCCTCAACTGATTTACGTCCGCTATATGGCCTGGCTTTGCCGAAGAACAGGAATGACGCGGTGCCGCGAGGCACCCATTTCCTCTCATAAAGGCAGGAATTGTTGCCGGCCCTCAGGTCAATGATATTTTCCAGATTGTCGCAGGGACCCAAGACCCTGTCTCCGGCGCTGACGACGCCTTCTTTAGAAAAAGGCAGGAGGACAATATCCTGAATACCCCTGAACAACTGGTTGCTTTGGGTGACTTCAACCACAGAACGCGTCTCAGGTGCAGACTGCAGGGATAAGGATAACTGCAGGGGCACGAGATTCCCTTCCACCGGAACTCCCGCATCCAAGGAGCAGGCAGTGAAAAAGACTGCGGCCAAAACCTTTGCAGCGCAGGATAATATCACTTTAGTACCCATACCTTACAGTTCAATATCAATATCAAGACCTTCGTTCCAGTCAAGGGTTACACTGACCCCGACTGTGGCATCGTAGGGAAGCATAACACCGTCCGACCCCATCCTTGCCTTAAGTATCTTAAGCTGGCCTGCCCGGAGAGGCTGTCTCAAATTCCAAGAAGTTTTCGTCACTGTTCCGTCAGAGAGAGTAGCATAGGAGCGGACCTGCCATAAAGTCTCTTCGGCTTCGGGAGATTCGAAGGGATCGGCTGTCTGGACAACGGTCCTTGTCGGCTGCGTATCTTTCGAAGGGAATCCGACGGATGCGAAACAAAGCTGCCCGCTCTCTTGAACTACCAGTTTGTCAGCTCTGATGACCCTCGGAGATGAAAAACTGTATGTACTGTCGGAAATGTTGAACGAGTCGGCGAATCCCGCAGCGAACAATTCAAGTTCCTTCAGATTGCTACCTGAAGTGTCGAGTACGACCGCAGCCGCGCAATTGGCCATAAAGAGCTTAACCTTGAAGGACTTGCCTTCCCGGATGTCCGGAGAAGCGCGTCCGGTGAACAATCCGGTTTTTTGCGCTCCCACAGTTTCTCCCGACCCTCCTGTCAGCCGCGCTCCGTTTCCGTAAGAGCCGTCCTCGATATTCGAGATTCCATTCTCCGCGACATTCGCTACGGCCAGGTGGAGAAAAGCCCTGTCTTCGAGCGTGAAACTGAAGCTCCTTTCGCTGCCGTCCATAGAGAATTCCTTATGACTGAAAATATTGAATTCGCTGACACCATAGAAGGAAAGATCAAGGTCCTCCCCGTAGTCGGTGAAGACACCTTTAAGATGATCCTTCAACGCAAGCCTTGCATGCTTGTCGGAGTCCCTCCACAGCACCTCATCATACTCAATCTCCTCATTTGTAATGAGGTGCATCTCGTAAGTGAAAACCACATCTGAAGCACATTCTGACAAATCCTCATCCACGAGGCAGCAGCCCGTAGAGACTGCAGCCCCGCAGAACAAGGATAAAACAACGCGCTTCAGGGACATACCGCAGAGCTATTCCGTCTTACTAATAGTTTCCAAGAACCACTTCGCTGAAATTCAATCCCGTCATCCAGTTGATATCGACCGAGAGTCCGAGCGAAATGTGGCTTGAACGCAGATCAGGAATACCCACATAGGCGTTCTTGAGAGAATTCTCTCCAAGTACGAAATCAGCCTTCGTCATATAGTCCTGAATGAAAATTCTCTTGTTTTGAATCGTCGAGCCATCCGGATTATATGGCGGAAGGGCGTGATACTCAGGCCACGTGATGTCTCCTCCTTGAGTATGGTCGAGCTTGCCGACAATGTAGAATGTACAAGTGTTCCTGATCAGATTATGCTTTCCCCAGAAATCCATTCCTGAGCGGTTCTCGAATTCAAGCGCCACGAATACATCGCTCTGGCCGTCGCCGAGAGAACTGTCCCAGTTGTCGAAAACAAGAGTATAGTTAGGATCCGACTTGGCAGCCGATGCGGAGTAAGCCGGAATAGCGCTGTTTGCTATTTCAGTATCGTAAATTACGTTATTGAAATTCTCAGCTCCTTCAGCTCCTGCTGCGGTAGCAGCGTCGCTCGTCCTGTATTTACGGGTG
The DNA here is from genome assembly GCA_964346605.1 of uncultured Muribaculaceae bacterium. Classification (GTDB taxonomy): domain Bacteria; phylum Bacteroidota; class Bacteroidia; order Bacteroidales; family UBA932; genus Cryptobacteroides. The sequence continues at coordinate 26,112 of CAYFVE010000004.1, forward strand.
AAATCCCAACCAAGATGGGATGGCTGTCCTCCGATCAGGATACCCTTAAGGATGAAAGTTCCGTCATTGGCAGGAATATCATTGTCCGTATTATCACCGGTCATAGCCACACGGTTGTCCTTGAGAACCGCCGCGCCATATCGGACCGTGGTCTCCAACAATGCCGTGCCATAATTGATGTCATTCTTCATAGCGACGCTTCTGGTAGAAGAGGTGACGTGGCTGTCGGCGACCCAGTCTGATGACCAGGCCGAGTTGTTGTTCCAGTTCGAGACACCGTTCGGATATTCGGCAGTAGAATGCTCTGTATTGGAGACCCTGACAGGGCTGTTTCTGAAATATGTAAGTTCGGCAGGGAACATCAGATTCTTGACATCAGTATTGCCGCTTGACAGGTGAGTGATGTCTATGACGTTCTTGTAGGAGATGTAAATATTGTCGACATCTCCAACTTCACCTCCTGGATCGCCAATATAAGACAACTGGGCGCAGCCTTCCGCAAGATTGAAGTCGGAAGGGAATGTATTCAGGTCATTGGATTCAATCAAACTGACGGAAGGGACATCGCTGATTGATGTCAAGTTGGACTTGATGCTGCTCATATCTTTCCATTTGCAGTTATCCCCCTCTTCTGTGAAGAATTTAGAAAGGCGCGAGGCGACTTCACTTGCAACAGTCTTTGCGATGGCCTCTTCGAGACTGGTCGGAGTGGAAGTCACCACATTGTGTATGACAGCCCACAAATCTCCGTTGGTTTTGGCCAGGGCATTGCCTGAGCCGGCTCTGAGTTCTCCGGATTCGATTGTGGTATAACTACTGAATGCACTTGCAAGGATCTCTCCCAGCGGGCTGACATCCTGTCCAAGCGCCTTCTTGTCAGCATAGTACTTCCAAGATCTCGTTCCGGTCGCAGTCTGGTCGCCAAATGAAACGTTGTAGTCAAGAGATGAGCGTATCAGATAGGTCTCGATAAACTCCAGAAGGGCGATTTCTTGGGCAAAAGCAGCTTCCTTATCAGTCGAAAGGCGATGTGCCAGCTTGAATGTGATGGAAGACGGGTCTTTCCCGACAGTGTACTCGATCTTTCCTTCGGCGGCATCAGTACCGTCTTTAATCGCCTTTGCGTAGAAGAGCATCGCATTCGTGCCGTTCGGCAAAGACAACTCCAAAACTCTTCGGGAATTCTCCGAACTGATCTCTCCTCTGGAAAGGATACGGTCCAGATTGAATTCCTTCGCTCCTTCAGATGAATCGTCGGCGACGTTCTGTCCATCGCCGGAAAGGATGAATGGAATGATGAAGGCCTTCTCCATTCCGCGGAAGGTCTCAAGAGGGGTAGCCTGGACATCGGCAGGCAATTGCCTGGTCGCAGGAGAATTGTTACCGGTCTAGACGTTGAAGACGAACTGAGCCGTCACCTCGTCCTTGTCTGAATTGTAGTTAGGGTTGTTCGGAGCCTGATCGTTGTTGGTGCAGGCGCCAAGTCCGGCAAGCGCTATCGCGCAAGCGAGGATTCTTTTAGTCTTGTCTAGCATATGTTCCGTATTTATTGTTGATAAGTTGTTTTTTTACGATATCGTCTTATACGTTTTGAATAGTCTCTGAATTCTGTTTCGAAGGTTTCTTTCGCCTTTCTGTACCGTTCCATATCCTGCCTGAACCGCAAAGACGCTTCAATGAAATCATCCTCCGCTTCCTTTTCATCCCTGACGAAAGCCTCGTAGGCCTCCATATAGGATGTGGCTCTGTCAAGGTTTGTCCTGGCGGCGGAAGAGCCTTGTCCTGCTGCCTCCTTCAGGAGTTCTATGGCCTTGTACCCTGCCCCGGCGTCTCTGTCTCCAGCAGCCTTCGCGAACATGGCGACAGCATAGGCATTCAGCGCCTCCGGACTTGAGCCGGCTTCCTCCGGCACTTCTTCTCCATATTCCGAAAGAACTTCGTGAAAACGGCCTTCGCGCACCATTCCGATGATTCTGTCATCCTTCACCGCGGAATGGTCAAGCCTGTCTTCGTAATAAAGTTTTATGAAGCCGC
>CAYFVE010000004.1:28166-30848 GCA_964346605.1 uncultured Muribaculaceae bacterium
GTCTGCCAGTATGCTGTCCCGGATGATGGCATAAGTCCGGCTGTCGGACTTGAGCATCATTTCCCTCTTGTCAGGATCCGGTTCCCTGTCGATAATTTCCAAAATCGAGGAAACATTCTCTTTCGAAAGTCCGTGTCCGCCTTTCCCAGCCATCGAGGAAATCTGCAGACGGAACCAGTCCCACGCCTCTCCGCGGCCTGCGGCGTCAATCCGATTGTCATCCAAATCCAGTCTTCTTCGTATATAGTCCTTAAGCGCCGCGGCCCTTCCATCAGCAAGCCTCACATTATTCTCATAAGGTCCTTCCACGGATGCAAGTCCCACGATCTGCACCACCTTCAACTCACAGTTCGTGTCGGCCATAATCTTTGAAGCCACAGAAACAATGGAATCCAGTATGACCGCATTCGGCACATCCTTACCGGACAGAAGAGCCCTGCCCTCAGGATAGTTCCTGATAAGGACCTTACTTCCCAGAGGGAAATGCACATAGAGCAGACTGTCCTTGCCCGGAATCGGAATTTCCGCAGCAGGCACAAAACTCGATGCGTGGAGTACCCAATGAAGGTCTTTGGCAAGACTTTCGCCAGCAGTCACAGGGCTTTCCGCAAAAGGAAGCAAAGCATCGAACATAACAGGCGGCGCCATTGTTTCTCTTCTGGACGGAGGAACCGGTTCATCCGGAGGAACAGGAGCTTCCGAGGCCACCGTCTCCCTTGGCTTAAGGTTATATGCAAGGTTAAGCCCCAATTTCGGAACCGCGGCGGTCTTGCCTGAGTCACCGATCTTCTCGCCGCAGTGCTCGCACCTGTAGATGCCGTATGACGCCCTTCCTAAGGCAAGACCGGCCTCTGCCTCTATCCTCCAGTTATCGCCAAGCCACCAGGACCTGCCGATGAATAGTCCAAGCCCCCAGAAATCTCCCTGGACCCTATGATCCCGTACGTCCTTGTACATTCCGAAAGGGAAACGGACATTGCCGGTATTGAAGTGAGTCCAGACGACATCCGCGCCCAAGAACCACCTTTCATAGACCTCATCCGGATAGTATCTGACTTCCGGAGCCAAGAGAACGTGCTTCCGCTGAGATGTGTTTTCTTCCGTACTCCCGTCCCAGAAGAAAAACCGCGGCCAAGGCTTGAGACCGGCATTGGCGCCAACAGAAAAATGTTCTGAAACAGGGACCTCCAAGCCTAGGCCAGGAGTGCCGGACGCATCGTAAAACAGGTTGTTCCTGACGGAAACTCCCTGGCAATACAGACCGGTGGATAGAAAGAAAAACCCACAAACCACTGAGAGTACTCTGAAGATTCTCTGGCACATATCGGCTGAAACAAATCCTTACCCTTTTCGGAAATTTTTGTCAATATACAAAAAAAATTGAATTATTAAAAAAATATCTTTGATAATTAATCGGTTAAAATGATTCATTTATTATCCTTTTTGGAAAACCTTCTAAAAAGACGACCTTTGCAGCTGATAGTCCGGATATATTATGAAACATACAGTCAAAGAATGGATCGAGACCACCAGATATTGGTCATTCACAGTGTCGGCGATGCCCGTGATCGTCACATTCGTCTATCTTTGCAGCACACATCGCATCGCGTGGGAAGCGATGCCTGTGATAAAATTCGCAATGGCCACAGCAGGAATCGTAATCCTGCACGCCGCAGGCAATCTGCTGAGCGACTACTTCGACTACAAAAGAGGAATCGACAACAAGGATAACTACGGTGTGCCACAGCTGGTTACGGGGAGATTCCAGCCAAATGAATATATCCTCTTCAGCGCCATCCTGTTCGTTACAGGCTGCGCTATCGGAATAGCGCTCACCTTCCTGAGCGGTGCCGGACTCCTTATAATCGGCGGCATCGGAGCCGTACTGGCGATGTTGTACTCACAGTTCAAATCCAAAGCATTGGGAGACCTCTATATGTTCACGATGTTCGGTGTACTGCCTCCGATCGGAACTTCTTTTGTAATCTGCGGAAATGTGGTCCTGGAAAGCCTGATTCCAGCCATTCCATTGGGAATCATCACGGTGTCCGTACTTCACGCCAACAATACATCAGATATGGAGGGCGACCGCAAGGCCGGGATCAGGACCCTGGCGATGATACTTGGCGGCAGAAGATCCAGCAGGCTTTACATAGCCTATATGATCATCCCATTCATCTTCCTGATTGCATCCGTAGTGTCCCGCTTCTTCTGTTCTGTCGGACTGCATTGGCTTGCCCTGCTAAGTCTTTTGTCATTCCCGCAGGCTCTGAGCAATATAAAAAGGGCCTCCGAATTCCCGTCCAAGGGAGTCGCTGCCCTGGAAGGGCTGGACTTTGCGTCATCCCGGCTCCACCTTATGTTTTCGCTGCTGTTGACGATTTCCCTTGTCGCATCCTCATTTATAGGATAGTATGATGGATTTTGAAAGTCTTGAATGCAGGCTGGTCTTCGCCGTTTGCGCCGCCGCTGCAATATGGTTCTACATGTTCAGTCCATGGACAGCCGGCCTGACCGGTTTCTGGATCACGATGTCCTGCGCTGCAATTATACTGACCGCAATGGCTGTATGTTTCGCTCCTGGAGGAGCCTTTGTCAATAGAAATGGAGCGGAAGGGAAATTCGGGAAGAAACTCTGGCAGCAGTTTCTGCTTGGGGTCACTATCGCCGCAGCCCTATGGG
>CAYFVE010000004.1:30858-40533 GCA_964346605.1 uncultured Muribaculaceae bacterium
GTCTTCTGGATCGGAGACAAAATCTCTTCAATGATTTTCGGCTCCGCGCGGGACCAGGTCGATGGGGTTTACTCGATGAAGACAGGACTGCCGGACTGGACCATAGCCGCTCTGCTGCTTTTCCTGATAGGTCCTGCCGAGGAATATTTCTGGCGCGGCTTCATACAGAGAAACGCAGCCCTTGCGATCAAGGAAAGATATTCCCGGATCAAGCGTCCCGACGACCTGGCATTTCTGATAACAGCTCTGGCTTACGCCCTTGTACACGTCTGGTCCCTGAACTTTATGCTGGTGATGGCAGCCCTCGTCGCCGGCTGCGTCTGGGGCTTTATATACAGGCTTCGTCCGGACTGGCTTCCCGCCCTTATGATCAGCCATTCCCTATGGGACGCCGCCGTCTTCGTCGTGTTCCCTATCTGAAATGGAGACGGCACATGCCTTAGGAATCAGAACAAGCCCACAATGAGGAACCAGAGGATCGGTACAAGAAGAGCCGGGAGCAGGTTCAGGGTCTTGCAGTCCTTCAGTTTGAGCAGAGACAGTGCGGATCCGACAATCAGCAGTCCGCCAAGGATGAGCAGTTCCGCCATAAGTTCATCGCTCACCGCCTCGCTGGAAATCTTGGCAGCAAGGTAGAAGGCGCCCTGCCAGCAGAAGAGGACAGGAGCGGCCAGAATCACCCCGAAACCATAAGTCGATGCAAGGACCGTGGAGGTCACGAGGTCCAGAGTTGCGTTGGTGAAGAGAAAAGTATTGTCCCCTTCAAGAGCGCTTATCATAGGCCCAAGCATCGAAAGGGGTCCTATACAGAATAGAAGGATAGCAAGAGAAAGACCTTCAGCAAGGTTCTTCCCGTTTCCGGAATGCTTGTCCAGAGCGCGGTGGAAACGCCCGTCTATATCCAGCCTTGTCCCGGCAAGGCCGCCGACTGCTATCGCCACGATGAAAAGGACTGGATACCTGCTCTCCTGAAAATGCGAGATGCTGGCGTTGAGGCCGATGGCAAGGCTTGCCAAGCCCAGGCCGGTGTACAGCACCTCTTTGTATTTTTCCTTCACACCCCTGTTCAGGAGTGTCCCTGCAATGCTTCCTGCAATTATGCAGGCTGTGTTGACGATTGTTCCTATCATATTGAGATCCGTTTTATATTTTTCCTTTTCTCCTCCACTCCAACGGAGAGCACCCGGTATTCCGCCGGAACATCCTGGCGAAATGAGTAGGATAGGCGAAGCCCAGTTCCTCAGCGATCTCCCCCACCGTCATAGGCGTGTTTACAAGCAGGTGGCAGGCCTTCGAGATGATCTTCTGCTGGATATACTCCTGGGCGGTTATGCGGAGTTCGCGCTTAACCAGATCCCCGAAATAGTTGGCGGACAGGTGGAACTGCTCGGCGCACCAGGAGACCGTAGGCTGTCCTATCTGGGCCGAAGAACCGCTTGAAAGGTAGTTGTCCAACAACAGATCAAGCTGGTCCCGCAGATTCCTTTCCTGCCTGGCCCTCTCCTCGAACTGACGCTCGAAGAAGCGCTTGCAATAACTCAGCAGGGCGCCTATTCCGAGCCGGAGCATATGGTCGCTGAGGTAGTCCCGATGGGCAAGAAGCTCTGCCTGGATATTCGAAAACCCGTTGAGGATTATTCCCCTTTCAGACGGCGAAAGCGTCAAAGCCTCATTCACATCGTGATTGAAGAAATCAAACATGTAAAAGTCGCGTCCAAGTCCGGTTCTCTCAAGCAATTCAGGCCGGAAAACCAGCATCCAGCCGCGAGGTTTCACACTGTAGTCCAGATTCATCGCCACAGACTGGCCGGGCCTTAGCCAGAAGATCGTGCCGGCGCCGTAGCGTATCGCGGTTCCGCATTTGACCAGTTCTCCGAAATCCGCATCCATCAGCACAACGCAGTACAAGTCGAATCGGATGAGATCGAAAAGAGAAAGGTCCGCGCGGGAGAGATCCCCCACACCTACCATCGGATGAACCGACGGCTGCTGGAGATAGGTGTTGAATTCTTCAGTTGTCGAGACTGTCATGATGTCAAATATAGTCAAAAGAAATATTCTTTCAGTAAAATTGGTTATTAATTTTGGTCAGAAAAGTAATAATCAGTAAAAATGGTCCGTATGTCGGTAAATATGTATTGCCTTTTGACAACAGAAAGCCATAACTTAGCAGCCGTTTGCGGAAAATCCGCTTGCATCATCATCCGAATGGCAAAAAAAACAAAATAATGGCAGTAAAATTCTATTGTTCAGAGAATCAGGTACCTCTCGAAATGCACAAGGTGCGGGTGGTCCAGAAACTTAGTCTTCTCCCGGTGGAAGAGCGTATCCGCAAGGCGCAGGAAGCAGGCAACAACACCTTCCTGCTTCACAACAAGGACATATATATGGACATGCTCACAGACTCAGGTGTCAACGCGATGTCGGACCTGCAGACTTCAGCGATGATGCAGGCCGACGATTCCTATGCGGGATCCGAATCATTCTATCGCTTCACACGCGCGGTAAAGGATGTGTTCGGCTGTGACTATGTCCTCCCTGCACACCAGGGACGCGCTTGCGAGAACATCCTCTCCGAAGCCTTTGTTTCGCCTGGCAAATACGCCCTGATGAACTTCCATTTCACTACGACAAAGGCCCACATCACCAGATTGGGGGGCGAAGTCATCGAACTGGTGAAACCCGAAGGCATAGAACCTCAGAACGACGTTCCTTTCAAGGGAGACTTCGACCTTGAGAGACTGAAGGCCATCATCGAAGAGAAAACACCTGAAAAGGTAGCGTTCGTCCGGATCGAGGCAGGCACGAACCTCATCGGAGGACAGCCGGTCAGCCTTGAGAATATGCTTGCGGTGGCCGACGTCTGTCACAACTACGGGGTGCCTTCCGTCCTCGACGCGTCCCTCCTTCAGGACAACATCTACTTTATGAAGACCCGCGAGGCGCAATGCAAATATATGGAAACCAGGGAGATCTACCATCTCCTGGCCACAAAGATGGACATCATCTACTTCTCTGCCCGCAAACTCGGATTCGCCCGCGGAGGAGCGATAATCACACACAACAAGAGATATCACGAAATGATGATGCAGTATGTACCGCTTTACGAGGGTTTCCTGACCTACGGCGGTATCGACGTACGCTCAATCGAAGCAATGGCTCAGGGACTCTACGAGTCTCTTGATATGGAATATCTTTCCCAGGGACCGGAATTCATCGAGTATCTGGTCAAGGAACTCAGCGACTACGGTGTACCTGTCATCACCCCCGCCGGTGGCCTTGGCGCCCACGTGAACGCCCAGGAATTCGTTCCTGACATGCCGCACAACCAGTATCCGGCGGCTGCGGTAGCGGTAGCGCTATACATCGCCGGAGGCATCCGCGGAATGGAGAGAGGCTCTCTTTCCGAGCAGCGTGAACCGGACGGAACCGAACGGTATGCCGAACTGGAGCTTCTTCGCCTTGGAGTCCCGCGCCGCGTCTTCACACTCAGCCAGATCAAATACTGCGCAGACCGTGTGAAATGGGTATGGGACAACAGAAACCTCATCGGAGGCCTGGAATGGGTTATGGAACCGCCTGTTCTCCGTTTCTTCTACGGTCGTCTGAAGGAAATCGGACATTGGCAGGAGGATCTTGTCAACAAGTTCAGGAAGGATTTCGGCGACAGCCTGTAAAGAATCATTTCTGCATGGCGTCCATTCTCTGCGCAACGCCTCATTCATAAATCCATATTTTACATTTTCCGGGCTTGATTTTTGCAAGGAACGCACTATCAAGCATCCTGATAATATTTCATTTAAAATTCACTTTAATATTTTCAATTATGAAGACAAAGTATTCAGGCACACAGACGGAAAAGAATCTTAAGGCAGCTTTCGCAGGTGAGTCAGAGGCTCGCAACAAGTACACTTATTTCGCGTCAAAGGCCAAGAAGGAAGGATTCGAGCAGATCGCCGCCCTTTTCCTTGAGACCGCGGACAATGAAAAGGAGCACGCGAAACTCTGGTTCAAGGAACTGAATGGAATAGGAGATACCGCGCAGAACCTTGCTACAGGCGTTGAAGGAGAGAACTACGAGTGGACAGAAATGTACAAGGAATTCGCCGAGACCGCAGAGAAGGAAGGCTTCCACGAACTTGCTAAAAAATTCCTCGGTGTAGCGGCCATCGAAAAGCGCCATGAAGAACGCTACCGCGCCCTCCTGAAGAACGTGGAGACCGCTGCAGTATTTGAGAGATCCGAGGTAAAGGTATGGGAGTGTCGCAACTGCGGCCACATCGTTGTCGGCACCAAGGCCCCTGAGGTCTGTCCTGTCTGCAACCATCCGCAGGCCTACTTCGAACTCCACAAGGAGAACTTCTAAAATAAAGCGATATTCAATGAGGCCGACTAAAAAGCAGTTTTTAGCCGGCTTTTCTTGTGTTTACTGGTGCGAAGCTCCACAGCGTCTGGCAGTTGTCTCTGAGAGGACTCCGCCTGACGGCTCGGAGCCTGGCAACATAAAAGAAAGAAAACCTTATTAAAGAATTCAACAATATTTCTGAAAATGCTTGTGAATCCGAAAGTCTGGCGTATCTTTGCACCTTTCTATTTATACGATATTGCAATCAATGAGTTTATTTTCAGATTTCGGGCTGTCGGAGGAATTGCTCCGCGCAGTCGGCGAGTTGGGTTATGAAAGCCCGATGCCAGTTCAGGCGGAAGTGATTCCATTCCTGCTGGGAGATGGAGGGGATCTTATAGCGCTTGCACAGACAGGCACCGGGAAGACAGCCGCATTCGGGCTTCCTCTTCTCCAGAAGATCGACCTTGCCTCAAAAAGGACACAAGCTCTTGTCCTCAGCCCTACAAGGGAACTCTGCATGCAGATTTCCTCAGACCTTAAAGACTATTCCCACTACCTCGGTGGCCTGCGCATCATCCCGGTCTACGGAGGCGCCAGCATACGAAGCCAGATCGAGGACCTCAAGAGAGGCGCACAGATCATCGTAGCCACCCCGGGCCGTCTCCTGGACCTTATCAGACGGGGAATCGTCGATCTCTCCTCTGTCAAAACGGTAGTAATGGACGAGGCCGATGAAATGCTCAATATGGGCTTTCTTGAAGACATCGACACCATCCTTGCAGACGTTCCAGAGGGCCGGAACACCCTCCTCTTCTCCGCTACTATGCCGGACGAGATAGAGCGTCTGGCAAAGAAGTATATGCGAGACCAGAAGGAAATCACCATCGGAGGACGCAACGAAGGAACTTCAACAGTCCGTCATATTTACTACACGGTCCACGCTACGAAGAAGTACCGCACCCTCAAGAGAATAGTGGACTTCTATCCGAGAATATACGGCATCATCTTCTGCCGCACCAAGATGGAGACACAGGAGGTTTCCGACAAACTCATCAAGGACGGCTACAACGTTGACGCCCTGCACGGAGACCTGTCCCAGATACAGCGCGACAACGTAATGCGCCGGTTCCGCCTACATAATATCCAGTTGCTCGTCGCGACCGATGTCGCAGCCCGCGGAATCGACGTCGATGACCTTACACACGTCATCAACTACACACTTCCGGACGAAAATGAAGTTTACACACACAGAAGCGGCAGGACAGGACGCGCAGGAAAGTCCGGAATATCCATCACGATAGTCAATATGAGGGAGAAGAAACGCATCCAGGAGATCGAGAAAGCCCTCAAGCAAACATTCGAGGCCGGCAGCATTCCGACAGGAAAGGAAATATGCAGCAAGCAGATCTTCAACATGGTCGACCGCCTCGAGAAAGTTGAGATCAACGACGAGGAACTGGAAGACATCCTTCCCGGAATATACAGCAAACTTGCCTGGCTCGACAAGGAGGAAGTAATCAAACGTCTCGTTTCCCTTGAGTTCAATCATTTCCTTGATTATTACCAGGACGACGAGGACTTCGACACGGAATCCGAAGGCAAGAAAAACCGCGGCAAGATTATGGTCGAGAGGGAGCCCGGCTTCGCAAAACTGTTCATCAACGTTGGACGTATGGACGGCGTAGGTCCGAAAGAACTCATCGGAATGCTGAACGGTTGTATGGACCGCAAGGTTGACGTCGGCCGGATAGACCTTTTCACCCGCTACACCCTCTTCGACGTCAAGGAGGAACGCGCCGAAGAAGTTGTGGACCAGCTCAGCTCCATTAGATTCCGCGGACGCCAGATCCGGGTCTCCTTCGCTACCGAAGAGCAGATTGACCGGGGCAACCGGACCAGATCTAATTTTCCGGTGCATAAACACCACAGACCAAAGAGAAAATAGATGATTCCCAAGAAATTTTCTTGGAATGTCGGAGAAAATATTTATCTTTGTTTTCTAATGAGGGCTTAGCTCAGCTGGTTCAGAGCGCTTGCTTGACAGGCAAGAGGTCGGCAGTTCAAATCTGCCAGTCCTCACTTTTTTGAAGGGCAGCCACCGCGGAACTCCTGCGGCGGCTGTTTTTTTATTATATTTGTCCTGCTTATAAACATAAAGCTATGCACAAGACATTCATCGCGGTCTCCATACTGTTCCTGACCGTATTCCCCACCTTCGCCCAACGCTACTCAGGGCCGGAACTCCAGTTCACCTCCCCTGCCGTTCCGAAGCAGGTCATCTTCGCCGGAGACACCATCCGGTTCAACAGAAGCGATCTGATCGAGAGGATGGACAGGGAACTGATGGCATTCACATATATGCATTCCACATCCCTCCAGATGCTCAAGCGCTCAGACCGTTATTTCAAACAGGTCGAACCGATCCTTAGGCTCAACGGAATACCTGATGACCTGAAATACCTGATGGCGATAGAAAGCAACCTCAACCCAAAGTCAGTATCGACAGCGGGAGCGGCAGGTCTGTGGCAGTTGATGAAAACCACCGGGAAAGAATACGGTCTTGTAATTGACAACGAAGTGGACGAAAGATACAACATTGAAAAGTGTACAGAGGCCGCCTGCCGTTACCTCAAGAAGGCCTACGAACGCTTCGGAGACTGGATGACCGTGGCTGCAAGTTACAATGCAGGTCAAGCCGGAATATCCAAGCGCCTTGCAGACCAGCGCCAGAAGAGCGCTATGGACATCTGGACGGTCGAAGAGACTTCCCGCTATATGTTCAGAGTCCTGACAGCGAAGATGTTCTTTGAGAACCCCGCCGCATTCGGATTCAAGGTGGAGCAGTTCGAGAAATACCCATACTACTCCCCGAAATCAGTGGAAGTGGTAAACGGGCCAATCGAGAATCTTGTGGACTATGCAGAAAGCCACGGAGTAAGCTATATGCAACTAAAGGAGGCCAACCTGTGGCTTCGTGACAGCAAGCTTGTCAACAAAGGCGGTCATTTGTACCGGATCATAATTCCGGAGAACAAATAGCCTGTCCCCGGAAGCCTATTCAGCAAGAAAATGCAGAAGGAGTTTCCTGATGCAGTCGGAGATCTTCTTATGGGCGTCTGTCGCATTCTCCAGCATTTCCGCCAGATTCTTGTCCTTGATGAGTTCACGGACATCGCTTTCATTCCGGAAGATGAATCCAATGTAGTCTTCATAGGCATCGTCAGCCATATGTTCGAGTTCCGTCACCCTTTCACAGGCAAGTGAGATCGCAGAGACGTTTTTCCTGATGCTGCAAAGATACGGAATCATCTCGTGGATAGCCTCGGACTGCGATCTGGCAATCTGGGCAAGTTCCTCCAGCTGACTGTCTATATGGTCCGGCTGATAGATTAGAAGCGCTTTGGAAGTGTCCTTGATCACATCCAAGCAATCGTCCATCGCCATAGCGACAGCCTGAAGGTCCAGTTTGTTTACCTGTACGAACCACTGGCCTGAAAGCATCTCGTGAAATTCCGTAAGAAGGGCGTCACCCTGGACTTCACAAGATTTGATCTCTTTCTCAAGCCTTGACCAAAGATCGTGATCGACTGCACTGAACATCTCGACAAGAAGGGAAGACGTCTTGCAAAGAAAATCGGTCTGCTGGGCCAGGATTGGGACATACTCGTGCTTTGCTCTGTGCAGATGCATCTTAAACTTTCTGTAAAGGCTCATAAAAAAAATCTTTACTTCATAAACAAAAAAACGAAGGACCGCTAATTTACAATCTATTTCGGAATTTCGCCACAAAAACATAAAAAACAGAAAATCTTTCATTCCCGTTTCTGAAGATTGCGGAACAACTGTCCTCATCAGGCTAACTTTGCATCAACAGATTCCGCGAAGGCTTCTCATACTTGCTTTATGGCGTTCTGCCGACATATTCATCAGACCAAACAATCAACTTACTTTCACCCTGCCTCCACGGAATCTGTTGGTTTAAAGTCAATAGTTGTTATCTTTGCAAGGAATGAAGATCGTTTACTGCATACATTCCCTTTACCGCCCGGGTGGAATCGAAAGGGTCGTCACGACCAAAGCGAACTATCTGGCCGAAGTCCTCGGCCACGAAGTCGCGATAATCGTCTCGCGTCCGAATCCCAAGGGACCGAGTTTCAGAATCAGCGAAAAGATCCGGACATTCTACATAGATGTGAACGACCATCTCTTTCTCTCTGCGTACACCAAAAAGTTGAACGCCCTGCTTTGCGCTCTGAAGCCTGACATCACGATCTCCGTCTGCGGAAGCGAACTGAAGGCAATCCCGAAATGCACCGACGGAAGTACGAGAATCGCCGAATTCCATTTCTCCCACGAAAAGTTTCTGATGAAGTACGGATCAAACCTTCCGGGAAGGCTCTACGCAAAGCTCAGGACAAGGAGACTTGAGAAGCAGGTCTCGGCATTCGACCGCTTCGTTACGTTGACGAAGGCTGACCAGAAGGACTGGCTCGGAGTATTGGACAATGTCTCACAAATCTACAATCCACTTTCGTTCAGCCTTAAAGGGCAATCCGGATTAACAAGGAAGCGCTGCATAGCCGCAGGAAGGCTGGAACAGCAGAAGAATATTTCAGACGCCATAAGAGCCTGGAGAAAAGTCGCCGGGAAGCATCCTGACTGGACCTTTGACATCTATGGAGAAGGACGGCTCAGAAAGTCCCTGCAGCAGGAGATCAACGAATACGGTCTGGAAGACAAGATACACCTGATGGATTGCACGCGCGAAATCCAGAAAGAACTTCTCGACAGTTCCTGCCTGGTTATGAGTTCGAAGTTCGAAGGTTTCCCTCTTATCCTGATAGAAGGACTTTCGGCAGGACTTCCGCTGGTCAGTTACGACTGCCCGAAAGGGCCATCTGAAATTGTCAGGAACGGATCGAACGGATTTCTGGTAAGAAGCGGAGACACTGACGCACTTGCGGAAGGTATCTGCCGCGTCATAGAAGACGAAGGTCTGCGCAGAAGATTCGGAACGGAATCCAAGAAACTCTCGGAGGACTTCTCCATAGACCGGATTATGGCTCAGTGGGAGGATCTCTTCAAAGAAGTAGTGAACGGACGTCAATCAAGCAGATAAGCCTTCAATTCGTGTGTCTTGCGCTTGTTCTCCGGGGGCAGGGTCATATAGTCCCCGAACTGCTGTGTCAGGAAATGGTCCCACCCGCTGAAAGCCCGGAAGAAGCTTCCTTCGAACTCAAGTTCGACATATTCTTCAAACATCCTTCTCTCAAAGACTTCCCTGGTTCCGCTAAAGATAACAGAGACGGATCCGGCATAGCGGCTGC
>CAYFVE010000004.1:40543-54646 GCA_964346605.1 uncultured Muribaculaceae bacterium
CATGACATGGGCCTCGATCTTGCTAATAAGAGGCTGGTGGAAGTTCAGCAGATCGAATCTGGTGCCACAGATGTTCAGCCTGTGGGAATAGTGCGATAGTTTCCTTTCGAATCCAGGCCACTCCGACGGGTCATCCGGCTTGCCGTCAACCGGGAAAATGTCCAGATTGATTCCGAATTCGTAGGTCGAGCCCTTTCCCTGGAAACTTCTGGTCTTCGTGTCCTCGACCTTGGCGAAGAAATGGCAGAAACGGTCCCCCTTCACTCCGGGCCTGTGGTACAGGCATTTGTAGCGGGGATGTCTGAAAGTCGAGACAAATCTTTCAAAGTCCGGTCTGGGCATCAGGAGGTCGATGTCATCGTCCCACGGGATGAACCCTTTGTGACGTACTGCACCCAAAAGAGTGCCATAAGCCATTGAATATCTGATCCCTTCGTTCTTACAGAAAGAATCGACCGCCTTCAGGATGTCAAGAAGACATAATTGCAGATCCCGGTGGGACAAAGATTTCATTTGTTAAAGAATGAGCCGTAACTTTCGCAAATATAGATTATTTTAGGTAATTTTGTCTTGTTATTGTAACAAACTGACAACTGTTGTGATGAAATCATACGTCTTCCCAGGCAACCTAAGTCCAAAGATTGCTGCCATCGGAGCACAGGACATTCCTTATATGAGGACAGACGAGTTCTCAAGAATAAACCTTGAATCGGAGCGCATCCTTCTGGATCTGATTCACTGCAAGGGTGGAAAGACAATCATCTACACAGGCTCCGGGACAGGAGCGATGAGCGCGGTCATTGAAAACTACGTCTGCACGAAGCGGAAGGCGATCGCCATCAACGGCGGAGCGTTCGGGAAGCGATGGGTCTCCCTGTGCCGATACTACAGTGTCCCCGTGGTTGACTTTCAAGTCCCTTTTGCAAAAGACATAGACTACGGCCTTCTTGAGAAGACCATTGAAGAGGAAAGACCTGAGGTCCTTCTCTGCCAGCACCACGAGACATCCTCCGGTCAACTGTTCGACCTCAGAAGGATTTCAGACATCTGCAACAGACACGATGTCTCGCCGGTGGTTGACGTGATCAGCAGTTTCCTTGCCGAGGAGCTGGATATGGACGCGCTCGGTATCGACATTTGCGTGACAAGCACACAGAAGGGACTGAACGTTCCTCCCGGACTTTCAATAATCTGGCTCAGCCGGAGACTGGAAGGCTGCGAGTATTCCCACAAAGGCTTCTACTGGGACTTTGAAGAAAACATGAGCAACCTCTGTCGCGGGCAGACTCCATTCAGCCCGGCGACCCTGATATACCTTCAGCTGAACGCAAGGCTAAAAGAACTGGAAGCACAGGGCGGTGAGTCGCTCAACATTCAGGAAGTACGCCACAGAGCCCTGACATTCAGAAGCTTCTGCAAGCGGTTCGGATGGGAGATGCCCGCGGAAACACCATCCTTCGCAATCACCGCCATACAGACAAAGGATACAAAGGAAAACCATATATTCAGAGGTCTTATCGAACGCTACGGCACATACATTATGCCCGGTTCGATTCCGGGATTCTACAGGATTTCACATATGGGACTCCAGAGCGATGAAGAACTCGAGATCCTGGCTGAAAGAATACACCTCCTTGAATCGGAAAACAGAACTTGAAAGATGAAGAAAGTTATCACTTACGGAACATTCGACGTCCTTCACCAAGGCCACATCAATCTGCTTCGCCGGGCCAGGGAACTTGGCGACTGGCTGATAGTGGGTGTGACAACCGACAATTTTGACATCGAACGCGGAAAGCTCAACACAAGCGAAAGCGTGATGAAGAGGGTCGAGGCCGTCAAGGCCACTGGCTACGCCGATGAAGTCATCATCGAAGAATACAAGGGACAGAAGATAGAAGACATCCTGAGGTACGGGGTGGACATCTTCGCCATCGGATCGGACTGGGAAGGCTATTTCGACTACCTCAAGGAGTACTGCGAGGTAGTCTATCTCAGCAGGACCGAAGGAATCTCCAGCACTATGCTGCGGGAAGTCAAGGATATTGTCCGTGTCGGAATAATCGGCACCGGAAGCATAGCCCAAAGATTCATCCCGGAGGCCGCATTCGTAAGCTGCAACAAAATAACAGCCGCGTACAACCCTGATTTCAAAGAGTGCTCCGGCTTCTGCAAACGCAACGGCATCCCTGTTGCAGCGAGAGGTGCTGACGAATTGTTCGCAAACTGCACAGCTGTCTATGTTGCATCCCCGCATTACACCCACTACGACTACGTCAAGTCAGCGCTGCTTGCAGGAAAGGATGTGATCTGCGAGACTCCGTTCGTTCTCCATATGGATCAAGCCGAAGAGCTTATGCAGATAGCCGAGGCCAACCAAAGGGTAATCGTCCTGGCTCACAAGACGGCGTACTGCCCGGCGTTCCGTCATCTTGTCACGATGCTCAAATCCGGAGTGATCGGCAAGATCGTGGACATAAATGCATCTGTGACCACCCTCACAGACGAGAATTCGGAAAAACTGAACAGGGAAAGGTTCGGAGGAAGCATGAACGAAAACGCCTGCTTTCCTCTCCTCCCGATCATCAAACTTCTTGGGAGGAACATCCGCAACGCCAACTTCTATTCGATTATGAAGAACGGCGTTGATATCTACACCAAGGCAATCCTGCATTACGACAGCGCTATGGCTTCCTTCCAGGTAGGCCTCGGAGCCAAGACAGAAGGAAATATGGTGGTCTCAGGCACAAAGGGCTACATCTACGTTCCTGCTCCATGGTGGAAGACAGACTACTTCGAAATCCGCTTCGAAGACCAGAACCTGAACCGGAAGCACTTCTATCCGTTTATGGGGGAAGGACTGAGATACGAAATAAGGGAATTCGTCTCACACGTGCTCAGGCCGGAACTCAGGGAGTATCTGCTCACTAAAGAAGAAATCCTGACAATGACAAGAATCCAGGAGGATTACATCAACGGAAAAAATGTTTACAAACTAAGTTGAAGCCATGAAGGAACTAACCCTTGATGAACTCAAACAGGTCAGTCTGGAAATCCTCAAGGATGTCGCCGAATTTTGTGAAGGGAATGGAATCAGGTACACCCTAGCCTATGGGACCCTTCTTGGCGCGGTAAGGCACAAAGGATTCATTCCGTGGGATGACGACATAGACATAATGATGCCCAGGGAAGATTACGAGAGATTCAGGAATACCTACAAATCAGACCATTACTCATTTTTCGACAGCAAAAATACAGAAGATTGCTGGATTGCTTTCGGCAGAGTCTGCGAAACCGAGAAGACGATAGCTGTAACACGCATCCCTTGGATAAAGGGACAGGAAGTCGGGGTCTGGATCGACATCTTCCCTGTGGACCGGGTCCCGGATGATGAGAAGCGATTCAGGAGCATCTATGACACCCTTGTGATCATCACCAAATACAGTCTTGCCGTCAGGATGGCGCACTCGGACGGATCGTTCAAGATGAAGCCCGGCCAGAGGTTAAAATCATGGTACCACAAACATCTGAATCCAAGGCTCTCCCAAAGAGACCCCAGGACTCTTGTGGATGACGTTAATGCAATCATAGGAATTGCCTCCTCAGAGGACAGCAGCCACTATTCACAGTTGAGCGATCCCGACTCAAGACAGAAGGAATGGTTCACCGAGCAAGAGCTGGACGAATACACCAGACTTAAGTTCGAAGACAGGGAATACTTCGTCTGCAAGGATTATGACAAGGTCCTGAGAGACTGCTACGGCGACTATATGAAACTGCCTCCGAAAAGGAAGAGGAAAGTCCTGCAGCACTACATCAGATTCTGCTGGAAACCTCAAATCTAGACGGCTGTGGAAACCTTTCTTCCATCGCTTTCAGAAGACCGTAGCGATACCTTTCAAATCTTTCCTCAGAGAGACGTACATCATTGACGCACATCAGTTTACGATTCGGATTCCGGACGAATGAACAGATTTTGTCCATCGATGAAGTATAGAGAGAGAAGAACCTGGAAGAAGACCTTCGGACAACTACCTTTCCCTGATGGTAAAGATAGTCGCTGTAAAAATAGGTGTTGACATTGTCCTCCCTTCTCAAAGGCGAAACCGTCTTGAGAAGATCGTGTTCCAATGCATCGAAGGCCTTAATGCACTCGCTTCTAAGAAGCGGGACCCTGGTATGCTGCGGGCGGATGTATCCCAGCCTGCCTCCCTTTCCGACAGCCCTTCTGGCTGCCGCATCCGAATTCCGGCAGTGCTTCTTGTAAAGAGAACAATAAAGGAGATGGTGAGAAAAGCCCAGTACAGGCTTGCCGTCAATAAAGAAATCTTCCTCCGAGCATTCCGAAATCACAAAATTGTCGTCGTTGAAATAAACAAATTCTTCACCAAGGCCCGGAATCCGCGGCAGGAAAAGTTCAATCGCCGTGCTGTTGAACGTCGGAAGGAACTCTGCCGGAATGATCTCCTTGTGGGTCACCACTACAAGCGATTCGGACACCCATTCCGGCACTTGGGTAGGACCGGAGACCACCAGATAGACGTTCCGTACGAAAGGCATATTCTTCTCTATGCCGCGAAGAAGGTACTTCAGCGTACCCCAGTCTCGGAACCTCTTGTCAAGCGCCGGGATATCCAAAGCTCTCGAATATTCCTCCTGCCAGACAGGATCAAGTCCGTTGACGTATGTTATGACGACATCCATAATTTATAAAGATAGTCATTTTCTGAGATATTCCGCGGTCCTGGTGTCAGCTTTGACCAAATCCTCAGGGGTTCCGGCGAAAACCACCTCCCCTCCCTTGTCTCCAGCGTCCGGTCCGAGATCGATCACCCAGTCGGCCGCCCGGATGACATCCAGGTTATGTTCCACAACGATAACCGTGTGGCCTTTAGCAATCAGTACATCGAAAGCCTTGAGCAGTTTCTCGACATCGTAGAAATGGAGTCCTGTGGTCGGCTCATCGAACAGGAAGAGAATCTTTTCCCTTCCTCTTGAAGCGGACTCTTCGCTCATTGAGAGGAAGTAGGCAAGTTTGATCCTCTGGCTCTCACCGCCAGACAAGGTGGAGGAACTCTGTCCCAGTTTGATATACGACAACCCTACATCCACGAGAGGCTGAAGCCTGCGGGCTATCTGCTTAGCAAGGTCTTCCGCCTGGGAACCGAAGAAGGCTATCGCCTCTTCCACACTCATATTCAGTATGTCGTCAATGTTCTTTTCCTTATAACGGACCTCAAGGATGTCCGGCTTGAAACGTTTGCCGCCGCAGGCTTCGCAAACCATCGTGACATCCGCCATAAATTGCATAGGAATCCTGACAAAACCGTTTCCCTGACACTCTGGGCAGCGTCCACCGTCCTGATTGAAGGAGAAGAATGACGGAGTGTAGCCGTTGATCTTCGCATACTGCTGGTCGGAAAGGAGTTTGCGGATGTCGTCGTAAACTTTAAGGTAGGTGACGGCGTTCGAGCGTGAACTCTTGCCTATCGGATTCTGGTCGACATATTCAACCCTTGTTACCCGGTCCAGATTGCCGGAGAGTCTGCGGAACACTCCGGGAAGATCCCCCGTCTGGTTCATCTTTCTATAGAGGGCCGGGTAAAGGATGTCTCCTACAAGGGATGACTTCCCCGAACCGCTGACTCCGGAAACGATCGTCAGGACCCCAAGCGGAAACTTCACGTCCACATCCTTGAGATTGTGTTCCATCGCTCCCTCCACCGAAATTGAATATGTCCACTTGTGCTTTTCCCTCCGATACCTCTTCCTTTCCCCGGAAAGGTACTGGAGAGTAAGGGAACGGCCGCCTGTGGGATCGGACGCTCTGCCGTCTATTTTTCCTTGGAATACTATCTCTCCGCCGTCAACTCCTGCCTTCGGCCCCATATCGATGAGAAGGTCGGCGGCACGGATGATTTCTTCATCGTGCTCGACAACCACTACGGTGTTGCCTATGTCCCTCAATCTTTTCAGGACTGAAATCAGCCTGTCGGTGTCCCTCGGGTGCAGTCCGATGCTTGGCTCGTCCAGAATGTAAATCGAGCCCACAAGAGAACTGCCGAGGGCGGTGACCAGATTGACGCGCTGGCTTTCTCCTCCGGAGAGGGTGTTGCAGTTGCGGCTCATAGTGAGGTATGAGAGTCCCACGTCCTTGATATATTCGAGTCTGGAGACAATCTCCTCAATCGCCTTTTTGACTATTCCGCGCTCATATTCAGATAGTTCCAGAGTCCTGAAATAGTTCTGAAGCTCATCAACGTTCATATCCAGAAGTTCGGCTATCGTCCTGCCTCCTACCCTGACGTACATCGCCTCTTTACGAAGGCGGGTGCCGTGGCAGGTATGGCAGGTTGTCCTGCCGGAAAAACGGCTGAGCATATATTTGTACTGGATCTTGTAGCGGTTGGCTTCAACCCATTTGAAGAACTCGTTGATTCCTACGATAGAATCATCGTCCCCTTCCACGCTGTGGGAGTTCCAGATGATGTCCTTCTCTTCCTTGGTTAGATTGCAGTACGGTTCGAACACTCTTATGCGGTAACGTTCCGCGACCTTGACGAGATGGTCTTTGAACCAGCCCATCTTGTCCCCTCGCCAGCAGGCTATCGCTCCGTCGTAGATGCTTTTCGTCTTGTCAGGAATGACAAGGTCTTCGCTGACGCCGATGATCTTCACGCGTCCTCCGCACCCCGGGCAGGCGCCAAGCGGACTGTTGAAGGAAAAAAGATATTCATCCGGTTCCCTGAAAGTCAAACCGTCCATCTCGAACCTGTTGGAATATGTCTCGGTCACTGAGACCGCCGCTCCGCCGCCGTTTACATCCTGGGAATATATCTCCTTCCTGAGGAGCAACTTACCCTCCCCTTCCCTGAAGGCCGTGTCGATTGAACTTCTGAGCCTCGTCTGAAGGTCCTCCCAGTCAGTCTGCGGCCACGGAACCCCATCATCTCCGTACGGAAGGCAGCCTTTGAAAACCGGAAGCTTGAGACGGTCGATGAGAAGATAAAGCACCTCCGGGTACTCACCTTTGTCAGCCATCTTCATTATCTCTTCGATACGGTACATAACGCCTGCCCCGCTCCCCGGCTCCGAACCTGACGAAAAACCGCCATAGAACCTGGAGAATCCTTCCTCTTTAAGACGCAGCATCAGTTCCACTTTGTCTTCCCTTGCGTTCCAGTTCAGATCAGCAAGGATATATACCGTCCTTGAATCGCCCTTGTAAATGCTGGCAAGGACATCATTTATGCTGTTGCACTTTACTTCCCGACCGCTTATCGGAGAATATGTCCGGCCTATCCGGGCGAAGATGAGCCTGAGGTAGTCATATATCTCCGTTGTCGTTGCAACTGTAGAGCGCGGGTTCTTCGTGTTGACCTTCTGCTCTATGGCAATGGCCGGAGGGATTCCTTCGATGGCCTCGACGTCAGGTTTGCTCATCCGGCCAAGAAACTGCCTGGCATAGGAACTCAGACTCTCCGCAAAGCGTCTCTGCCCTTCGGCGAAAAGGGTGTCGAAAGCCAGAGAGGACTTCCCGGAACCTGAGATGCCGGTCACAACCACAAACTTCCCACGCGGAATCTCCACCGTCACATCCTTGAGATTGTTGACCTTGGCGCCTCTGATTATGATTTTGTCTTCTGTCATATTCTTTCATCCCTCTCCTCAGCCAGACTCCCGGCGGACAGTTTGTCCGGTCGGTTTTTGAGGAAATGCAAAGTTACGCATTTTTCACCACATAGGCCACATATTCTTTTAAAACGACACCTCGTCACCTACTCCTGGCAAAACACGAAAGGACATTGGCAATGCATTCCTGATTGAATACCCGAAAACTTACCGGAAACATTCCCTTTATTAAAAGGTGCTTGAATATTGGGCAATAAATGAAAAACGCCCCTCACAACCGTGAGAGGCGTTTGGAGGCGGTGCGGAAGGGGCTCGAACCCTCGACCTCCGGCGTGACAGGCCGGCATTCTAACCAAGCTGAACTACCGCACCAGACTTAAAAAGATCCGCGCTCTCATCGAACGCGGATGCAAAGATAGTTAAATTTGCTGTCCCTGCAAATTTTTTTATTTAATTTCTATAAATTTCTTTGCCTGGGGAACCTCCTTCACTTCGACCTTCGGAAGGGTGATTTTAAGCACCCCGTTCTCTACGGCAGCACTGATCTTCTCTCTGTCAACGTCTTCCGGAAGCAGCATGGTCTGCTGGAACTTGGTGTAGTTGAACTCGCGTCTCAGATACCGGCCGTGCTTCTTTCCCTCCTTGTTCTCTGAGTTGCTTACTTCCTTCTTTTCCAGATTGATGACGAGATCGCCATCGTCGTCCAGACTGACCTTGAAATCATCTCTGGTCATACCAGGAGCCGCAAGCTCAAGATCGTAACTGCGCTCGTTTTCCAGAACGTTCATCGCTGGTGAAGTGGTGTTGGACCTTTCCATCCAGTCTGTGTCAAAGAAATCGTTGAAAATGCTCGGTAACCAATTCTGGTTATATCTTCTTGAAACAGGTAACATAATTTAATCTCCTATATTTAAAAACCACATCTTTTGTTTCCACCGTCCTTTCGGGCGGACATCCATAAAACAGTCAATCTCCGTACCAGTGCCAAAAAGTCCCCAAAAGTGGACAAAATGTCATAACACGCTGACTATTTGACATTTAAGTCTGACAAATTGTCCACATTCTTCATAAAATATATTGTATTTCTCTTCATCAAAAGCTATATTTGCCATATCAATCACATAAGAATGAAAACACTCGTAATTTCAATTCTCGCAGCCATCATCCTGCCGATGTCCGCAATTGCCGGCGAACTTCGCTTCGCCTCTCTTATCGGAGACAATATGGTGCTCCAGCAGTCCTCCGACGTACGCATCTGGGGCTTCGCCGAACCAAAGGCACAGGTTCAGGTCTCTGCATCCTGGTCACAGACTCCGGTCGTTACGAAAGCAGACGCGAAAGGAAAATGGGAAGTCAGTATCGCTACGCCTTCCGGTTCCTTCGTACAGCAGACTGTGACCGCATCAAGCGCGGGGAAAAGCGTCACCGCCTCAAATGTCCTGATAGGTGAAGTCTGGTTCTGCTCCGGACAGAGCAATATGGAGATGAGTCTAGGCGGAGGCAACGGGACCCCTGTAGAAGGATCCCTCGAAGAAGTGGCGATGTCAGGCCAGTATAAAGGAGTGAGGCATTTCACTATAAGCAAAGTCTCCTCCCTGGAGCCGGCGGATGACGTCAAAGGCGAATGGATGGTCTCAAATCCGACGAACTCCCCAAGATTCAGCGCTGTGGCTTACTTCTTCGCCAGCCGTCTTTCAAAAGCCCTGGACGTGCCGGTGGGTGTCATCAACGCCAGTTGGGGCGGATCCGTCATAGCGGCCTGGATGAGCAGGGAAAGCCTTGCCAAATACCCTGGAGTGAACCTTTCCGACGCTGAGGACAGCAAGGTCAACGCGATGTACAAGCCCTATATAATGTACAACGGTATGTTCAAGCCCGCAAGCAGGTACACCGTAAAAGGGATCCTCTGGTACCAGGGGGAATCCAACATCTGCATAATGAACGAGGAATATGCGGCCCTGCTGGAGACCATGGCCTCCACTTGGCGGAGCGACTTCGGACTAGGGGATATTCCTTTCCTGATCGTCGAACTTCCCCCTTATGACTATTACGACGGCGAATATGGTCTTCAGGATGAGAAAAGCCCTCTTTTGCGCGAACAGCAGTTCCTTGCCAGCAAGGCGATTCCAAACGCCGGAATAATCGGCACCAATGACCTTGCCTACCCGGCGGAGCTGAACCAGGTCCACCCTTCTCAGAAACGTCAGGTGGGCGAAAGAGCCTGCTATATGGCAATGAATATGGCCTATGGATATTCCTCCCTGCCGGCGTTCAGCCCGTCCGCGAGAGCGGCCTACGTCGATGGCCCGCAAGTTTCCGTCTATTTCGACAACGCCAGAGATGGCTTCCTCCTGAACGACGGAATAAACGGTTTCGAGATAGCTGGGGAAGGAGGGAACTTCCACCCGGCGGATGCGAAGGTGAAGTCATCTTTTTTCGAAGGCTCCAGCGTTGTCCTCACTTCAAGGATGGTCCCTGAACCCAGATACGTCCGCTACTGTTACCGTGATTTCCAGGCAGGCACCCTGAAAGGAGCGAACGGCCTTCCTGTGATTCCGTTCTCAATGGAACTGAAGCCGATTTCGGAGAAGCCGGCCCCTCAGAGACCTCAGATGATGCGCCGCAGTAATTAACGAGCGTCATTGAAACGCTTGGCAAGGCCTCCTGTCGATGTCTCCTTGTAGAGCGACGGGAGGTCTTTTCCTGTCTGCTTCATAACTTCGACGACGTGGTCGAAGGAGACACGGTGCTTTCCGTCGGAGAAGGCAGCGTATAGATTGGTGTCAAGTGCTCGAGTCGCAGCGAAAGCGTTGCGTTCGATGCAAGGGATCTGGACGAGGCCGCATATCGGGTCGCACGTCATGCCCAGATGGTGTTCAAGTCCCATTTCGGCCGCATATTCAATTTGTGAAGGGCTGCCTCCGAAAAGCTGGCAGGCAGCGGCTGAAGCCATCGCGCACGCGACTCCGACTTCACCCTGACAACCGACCTCAGCGCCTGAAATGGATGCGTTCTGCTTCACCACGTTGCCGATAAGACCGGCGGTCGCGAGGGCGTGCAGAATCCTGATATCCTTGAAATTATGTCCCTTGGCCAGATGATAGAGCACTCCTGGAAGGACTCCGCTTGAACCGCAGGTTGGGGCGGTGACAATGGTTCCACCGGATGCATTCTCCTCGCTGACGGCAAGGGCATAGGCATAGACCAAACCTCTGGTCTGAAGGGTCTGCTTGTAACCGGTAGCCTTCACGTAATAGGTTGGTGCCTTGCGCGGCAGGTTGAGCGGGCCGGGAAGCACCCCTTCGTGGTCGAGTCCTCTCTCAACAGATGCCTTCATTGCCTCCCAGGCTTCCTGAAGATAGTCCCAGATTTCCGGGCCCTCGCACATATCGACATATTCCCAATAGTTGCGTCCGTGATCGTCGCACCATTTCTGAATATGCGAAAGGCTGTTCATCCGGTAAACTTCCGGAGACGAAAGGGTGTCGGACTCTCCTTCAGACAGGGTTCCGCCGCCGATGCTGTAAACCGTCCAGTCCTCGGACACCTTCCCGTCCCGGTCAAGCGACTTGAATTCCATCCCATTCGGGTGGAAAGGAAGAAACACTGACGGTTTCCAGATGATTTCCACGGGGGCGACCGGCTCCAGCGCCTCGACAATCGCGATGTCGGTCATATGGCCTTTGCCCGTCGCCGCGAGACTGCCGTAGAGAGTGACTTCAAATGCCGCGGCATCCGCGTGACGTTCAACGAAAAGCCGGGCCGCCCTGTTCGGTCCCATCGTATGACTGCTTGACGGACCTTTGCCTATCCTGAAGAGTTCCTTGAGAGATTTCATAAATAACTTGTTCCAAGTGCAAAATTAGCAATAATTATTAGCTATATTTGTATTTATACCAATTATTGATGATTATGGATCCAAGAGCAGAAAGAATCTACAAGGCCGCCGGCTACATCAAGGCAATCCTTGAACCGAAGGGTCTCCAGCCACAGTTGGGAGTAATCCTCGGAAGCGGTCTGGGACAACTTGCAGACAAGATAAAGGACACGGTCGAGATTCCTTACAAGGATGTTCCCGGCTTCCCAGTATCAACAGCGATAGGCCACAAGGGCTGTTTCATCGTCGGCACGCTGGCAGGAAAAACGGTGATAGCGATGCAGGGCAGAATCCATTACTACGAAGGCTATGATATGGAATCTGTCACTCTTCCGGTAAGAGTTATGAAGGTGATAGGGATAAAGTACCTCTTCGTCTCCAACGCCGCCGGAGGAGTCAATACCTCTTTCCAAATCGGCGACCTGATGATAATCAAAGATCACATAAACCAGATTCCCAATCCTCTGATAGGCCCGAATCTGGACGACTTCGGTCCGAGATTCCCGGATATGACAAGGCCGTACGACCTCGGAATAATCGCTCTTGCTGAAGAAATCGGCGGGGAAATGGGTCTAACTCTCCGGAAAGGTGTCTATCTGGGATGCACAGGCCCTACCTTCGAAACTCCTCACGAGTACAAGTATATGAGGATTGTGGGCGCTGACGCAGTCGGTATGTCCACTACTCCGGAGGTGATCGTGGCAAGGCATTCTGACATTCCTGTCTTCGGAATGTCAGTCATAACCGATGTTGCTCACGAAGGAGACGACGACTATGTCACAGACGGCGAAGAAATCATCCGCCAGGCCAACGCCGCGGCTGAAAAGATGTCCCTGCTCTTCGCCAGAATAATAGAAAGACTCTGAAATCCTTTACAAATAAATGAAAAGATTCATTTTTGTGTGCGCTCTGCTGCTAAGCTTGGCGGCAGGCGCTCAAACACGTCAGCAGAATCTGACGGATCACGTCTGTTTCCTTGCAAACGATGAACTCAAAGGCAGGAAGGCCGGTTCTGCTGAAGCGGGTATGGCCGCCGACTACATCAGTAAACAATACAATGATATCGGGATCAAAACATACTTAGAATACTTTATGAAGTATGGTAAAGAATACTCGAACGTCATCGGTTTGATAGAAGGCTCCGACCCTGTTCTGAAGAATGAATATATCGTCCTCGGAGCCCACTACGACCATTTGGGCATAAAGGAAGGCCAGATCTACAACGGGGCGGACGACAATGCTTCCGGAAGCGCCGCCCTGATAGAGGTTGCCAGGGATCTGTATGCCAACAGGGAGAACCTTAAGCGAAGCATAATCATTGCCGCATTCGATGCCGAGGAACTCGGCCTGTACGGTTCCCAGACGCTTTCCGACATCCTTGCAGATTCCCTCGGAAAAGAGAAAATCAAACTGATGATGAGCCTGGATATGGTCGGCTGGTACAAAGCCAGCGGCACACTCTCTCTGGAAGGGGTCGGTACAATTAAGAACGGAAAGGATCTGGTCACCTCAGAGGCCGCAGGATATCCGATCAACGTAAAACCCGTAAAATTCGAGAAATCCATTTTCACGGCAACCGACACGTACGGATTTGCACAAAAGGGCATTCCCACCCTGGCAGTCACGACAGGACTCAAATCGCCTTATCATAAACCAGAAGATGACGCCGATCTGATCGACTATGAAGGTTTGGACAACATCTCCAGATATGTCAGCGCATTGACTGAGAGAATAGCTTCCGACCCTTCCTTCGAAGGATCGGGCAAAATCGCGCGAAAGCATTCCGATAAAGTCGCGCGTGTAGAGTTCGGCCTTTCAGCAGGTTACCAGACTTCCTCCATCAACTTCAGGAAAAGCTCCCTCCAGACGAAATCAGCCGGCGGTTACAATACCGGCGCTCAACTCCTTTTCAACTTCGGGATGATTTCCCTCCACACCCGCGCGCTCTATGAGTCTACGAAAAGCATGTTCCCATCTTCCGAAGACTTGTTCACGTCAACAGCCAGGTTCAAGCAGAAATCTCTTACAGTACCTGTCTTGGTGAACTTTAACTCCGGAAGAGGGAGAAACAATTCATATATCGGAGTAGGGGGCTACTACTCAAAGGTTCTTGACAGCAACATCGGGGAACTCAGCCTGCCAGGCTACGGTCATCTGTCAGGAAAAGAGGATATCGGCGGCCCATCAATTGATGACAATCAGTTCGGATTCGCCTTAAGCCTGGGCGCGAGGGTCTCCAACATACAGTTAAGCATCGACTGGCGAAGCCGGCTCGGAGGATTCTTCAAAGAAGAAGCCTTACCGAAAGCCCGCCTTAACACCGTCTCCTTCGGCCTCGGCTACCTTTTCTAGGTTTGATGGGAAAAAGCTATTTTTGTATGTGTTAAAAAGAGCAAATCAAAATAATTCAATAAGATGGTAAAAGTAAATATGGGAGGCTGCACCTCCTTTGTCAAAGAAGAAGTTTACAGGAAATATTTGGAAAAGGCTCTGAACGCATTCGACGTTCTTGAAAGCGGGACAGGAGCCGGAAACGACTTTCTCGGCTGGAAGCATCTCCCTTCGGAGACTCCGGAGTCTATGGTTGCAGACTG
>CAYFVE010000004.1:54717-59563 GCA_964346605.1 uncultured Muribaculaceae bacterium
ATGGACCTCGTGAAGGAGAGAAACGCAGCCTGCGTGGTTATCTCCAAATCAGGGACAACCACGGAGCCCGCAGTCGCTTTCAGGATTGTCAAGGAGCACATCGAGAAGGAATATCCGGACGCATCCGAGAGAATCGTCGCCATAACGGACGCTAGAAAAGGCGCGCTCAAGACTCTGGCCACACAGGAAGGCTACAAGACATTCGTAGTTCCGGACAACGTCGGCGGCCGCTTCTCAGTCTTGACTCCGGTAGGCCTTCTTCCAATCGTGCTGGCCGGATTCGACGTACGTGAAATGCTTGCCGGCGCTGCTGAGATGGAAAAAACAATGGCGGTCAAGAGCGAGTTGAACCCTGCCGTCCAATACGCCGCGATGAGGAACCTCCTCTACACTGAACTCGGAAAGAAAGTAGAGATCCTGGTCGCCTACAACCCAAAGTTCCAGTACTTGGGAGAATGGTGGAAACAACTCTACGGCGAGTCGGAAGGCAAGGACCAGAAGGGTATCTTCCCCGCATCTGTCAACTTCACCACAGACCTCCATTCAATGGGCCAGTACATCCAGGACGGTGACAGAATCCTGTTCGAGACAGTTGTAAACATAGAAAAAAGCAACAGGAGCATTGTCATCGGCAGCGACTCGCAGAACCTGGACCAACTTAACTACCTGGCCGGAAAGCACGTGGAGCACTGCAACGCGATGGCTCAGCTAGGAACCAAGCTCGCCCACATTGACGGCGGCGTGCCTCAACTTGAAGTTTCAATCGAGAAGATCGATGCGCGCAATCTCGGCGGTCTGTTCTACTTCTTCGAGTTTGCCTGCGGAGTCAGCGCCTATGTTCTGGGAGTCAATCCGTTCAACCAGCCTGGTGTCGAGGCCTACAAGAAAAATATGTTCGCCCTGCTTGAGAAACCGGGCTTCGAAGAGCAGGCAAAGGCCATCAAATCCAGACTCTGATTACAAAATAATATGGACTGCGAGCGGAAATTCAGGGAAACATACAAAAGGGAGCCGGAAGGTCTCTCGTTCTGCCCCTATAGAGTCTGCCCGATAGGGGCCCACTCAGACCACAATCTCGGCAAGATCACTGGTATCGCGATTGACAGGGGCATTCACATAGCCTATTCCCCGAAACAGAACGGTGTTGTAGAACTGGCCTCGCTCCAGTTTGAAAAGCGGGCGCAATGGCACGTCAACGCGGTTCCTGATGAAAAGCAGGATGACTGGGCGGACTACCTTAGAGGAGCCACACAGCAGCTTGCCCTTCGCTTCCAGTTGCGTACCGGACTGAGCGCCGTCATCGAGGGTTCCCTTCCGATCGGCGGACTTTCCTCTTCCGCCGCTGTCATCATCTCTTTCCTCAAGGCCCTATGCACGGTCAACGGCATCCATCTTTCCGACAAGGAGCTGATATTGATCGCAATGGCTGCGGAGAACCAGTATGTCGGAGTCTCTTGTGGAAAACTCGACCAGAGTTGCGAGATCTATTCGAAGAAGGATCATCTTCTCTACCTGGACACGAAGGACGACACCTACGAACTGATTCCGGCATCTCCAGTTATGAAACCCTTCGAAATCGCGATATTCTTCAGCGGAGTCGAAAGGACGCTGGCTGGAAGCAAGTTCAATATGAGGGTGGACGAACTTCGAAGCGCCGCCTACGCGCTTAAGGCCTACGCCGGCCTGGACTACGGGAAATTCAATGAAACGAATATGCGGGAGGTGCCCTTTGAAGTCTTCGGGCAATACAAGGACCGCCTTCCGGACAACTGGCGCAAGCGTGCAGAGCATTGGTTCGGCGAGTTCGATAGGGTACAGAAGGGGGCGGAAGCATGGAGGAAAGGCGATATCGAGGAATATGGACGGCTCAGTTTCGCTTCAGGCAAGTCATCCATCGACTTCTGGGAGACCGGCTCACCGGAACTCAAGAAGATCTATGAGATAATGACCCGGACTGACGGAATCTACGGCGGACGCTTCAGCGGAGCAGGATTCAAAGGCTGTTGTATGGCCCTGATCGACCCGTCATTCAAGGAAAGCATATTCCGGAAGGTTGAGAATGAATATCTGTCCGAATTCCCGGCTCTAAGGGGCCATTATTCGGCCTACATCTGTCACAGCGCCGATGGAGTAAAGATCTGAAGTATGAAATGCCTCATTCTTGCGGCGGGATACGCCACACGCCTGTACCCGCTGACTGAAAACTTTCCGAAACCCCTTCTGAAAGTCAAGGGCAAGACCATCCTCGACTGGCTGATCGAAGACATAGACAGCATAGGCCTTGTGGACGAATTCATTGTCATCTCCAACCACAGGTTCGCCCCCGTCTTTCAAGAATGGGCTGATTCAAGAAAAGGCCTGAACGGAAATATCACAGTTCTGGACGACGGTACATCGACCAACGAGACACGTCTGGGAGCTGTCAAAGACATACAATTTGCCATCGACGCGCTTGGAACCAAGGACGATATGCTCGTCATAGCGGGCGACAATGTCCTGGACTTCAGCCTTGCAGGATTCATCGAATACTCTTTTGCAAAAGGCACTTCCTGCATAATGCGCTATTTCGAGCAGGATGCAGCGAGGCTGCGCAAATGCGGGATAGTCGAGACAGGAAGCGGCGACCTTGTAATAAGTATGGAAGAAAAGCCTGCGGAGCCAAAATCACACTGGTGCTGCCCTCCTTTCTATTTCTACACAAAGGAAGATGCGGGACGTGTCGCGGAAGCAATTGCCGCGGGCTGCGGTACAGACGCTCCTGGAAGTTTCATCGCCTGGCTGGCGGCGCAATCTCCTGTCCACGCGATGGAAATGCCCGGAAAACGCTACGACATTGGCAGCCTTGAGAGTTACCACAAGGTTTCAGAGGCCTACGAGGGTATCGTAAAAACTGATTAAAGGACTGGAACGATGTACTTCCAGGCAAGTTCCAGAGGCTTTTCCGACTCTGATGAAGTGGAACTCATCACAGCTTCCAACAGACTCGAGGCTGTGGAGGTCATCGCTATCACGGCGTTTTTGTCCGGAATGACCACTATGTACTGTCCGAGCATTCCTATGGCAAGATACAGGCTTCCATCATCACGCGTCCACATCTGGTAGCCATAGCCGGTGGTCTCATATTCTTCGCCGTAATTCTTCGATTTGTCAATATGGGTGGTGGTGGCGGCCTTTAGATAGGATTCCGAAATCAGTTGGCGCCCATTCCATCTCCCATCGGAAAGAAGCAGACGGCCGAAAAGGATCATCTCGCCTGTGGTGAGATGCAGCCCCCATCCTCCAGCGCTGACTCCGTGCACGGAATCCCAAACAGGAGATTGTAGTCCTAGCGGCTGGAAAAGCCTGCTGTCGAGATAGTACGCAAGGGTTCCGCCAGTCTTCATCGAAATGATCTCAGAAAGGATGCAAGAGCCGAAACTGTCATAACAGAACCTTGTTCCGGGTTCAACGTCAAAAGGGAAGTTGAAGAAGAGTTTCGGAATGGTTGTGCTGATCTCGCTCTCATTGAGAAAGCCTTCCAGATCGATGCCGGACTTGCTGACGTGTTTAAGGACAAGTGTCGGATTGCTCTTCAGGCAATCCTTTGCGTATTCAGTTGTCGGGTCCTTCTTGTGACCGTTCGTCATCGTCAGAAGATGTTCTATAGTAAGGGCTTCAAGATTCGCCTTCTGCTCATCGGTCATTCCGGCCTCCGCCTCGGAGACTTCATCAGGGAACAGTGGAGCCACCTTGTCGGAAAGTTTCAGAAGACCTTCTGACTCCGCTATCCCGACAGCGGCTGCGGTGAATGTCTTTGTAACGGACCAGACCGGGAACCTGGTATCGCTTTTGTTTCCACCAAGCCATACACCTGACATCCTGTAGCCATTCTGCCAGACAGCGACAGATGAAAGATTCTCGCCGGACTTTTCAGCCTCATCAGCCATAGACTTCAGCGCTTCGGCAAGTCCCGGTTTCTCTGACAGCCCTTTTTCCTCCTCCTGAACCGGTAGCCTGTCACAAGATGCGGCAAAGATGGTCAGCAGGACCAGAGTGCCTGCAAAAAAACGGTTATTCCTCATCTTCATTATTTCCAAATATTCCTCTTGCAGCAGCAACTGCGCAATTGATGCCGTCGATTGCGGAGGAAACGATTCCTCCAGAATAGCCGGCTCCTTCACCGCAAGGAAGAAGGCCCGGGAAATTGTCGGCTTCACAGGTTTCAGGATTCCGTGGGATTCTGACCGGGGATGATGTCCTGGATTCTACTCCGATAAGAAGGGCGTCGTTGGTGTAGTAGCCGCGCATTGTGTGGTGCTCCACCTCCGGGAAAACCTTCTGAAGCCTTTCCGCGATAAACGGCGGAAGTAGTTCATGGAGAGGCGCGGAGACGACACCAGGCTTGTATGAAGTCTCCGGCAGATCCTCAGAGAGAGTGTCTTCACAGAAATCAACCATTCTCTGAGCCGGTGCAGCCATCGGGTTGTCTGAACGTACGCTGGCATATTCGTACATCTTTCTTTCGACGTCTTTCTGGAATTCGAGTCCCTTGAAAGCACCCGCGCTATCGTACTCTTCCGGAATATCTTCAGGATTGATCTGCACGACGACTCCGGAATTCGCCCACCTGCCGGTACGGGCGGAATTGGACATACCGTTCATCACGATACCCCCTGGTTCTGTGGCAGAAGGCACCAGCACTCCTCCAGGACACATACAGAAAGAGAAGACTCCCCTTTCGTCAACCTGCTCGGTAAAACTGTACTCGGCCGCAGGCATTCCGGGCTCCCATTGACCGTGGTAGCGGATGTCGTTGATGAGTTTCTGCGGATGCTCCACCCTAACACCCATCGAAGCCTTTGGCCTC
>CAYFVE010000005.1:0-16091 GCA_964346605.1 uncultured Muribaculaceae bacterium
TTGTTGTAAGTATTTGAAAATTATAGAAATATTAAATTTTTAACGAACTATTGATGTATAAACATTATGTATTGTCGGTCTGTAAAATAGTATTTCATCTGATGAGCAGAATTAATATTCACACGCCGGGGATTCTGCTGCTTCTCTGCGGGTTGCTTTCTTCGTGTCTGGAAAACATTGATCTGGACACAGGAGAGCACATTCTGGACGTGTATTGTATTCTCAATCAAGGTCCGGAACAGGAGCTGGATCTGTCATATATTGTTCCGGCTGGCGGGGGAAATCGACCTATAGGAGAGGATGTGTCCATTTCGTTATATGACGAGGAAAATCTCGTGGGAAAGTTCTCAAGGGTATCCGAAACAAAGTGGAATTTGGACTTCTCACCTCAAGGAGGGTGTACATATCGGTTGGAAATCAAGGTATCCGGAGAAGAACAACTGACAGCGGAGACGAAATTTCCGCCCATTTCAACTTTGCAAGAGTATTACTTATATAAAGATGAAGAAACTGACGGTGAACCTATAAAAGGATATTTTCAGACATTCGAGTTGGTTTCTGAAGAAGACCAGATTCTGTGGTGTCTGTTTGAGAATCGTGAAAGCGGCCAGACTTTCTCAGACTATGTATCGACAGATCATCCGGGACTGGATGTTCGGGGTGAGTCAGTCTATACGTACGAATCGTTGCGTCGGGATTACTATTGTTCTTTGGGTTCTTTTCCCGAATCTCCTCCGCTACTGCACGAAAAAGTCGTACGTATTATGCATCCGGCAGGTTTTTGCCGGTCGAATGAGCCAGTCACAAAGTATTATCTGGACGAGAATCGCCAGATAATTCATCAGGAGGAAGGAGAGGCAGGTATGTTTTGTTTTTTGGGAGTGAACAAATTCCCAATGCGGTCCGATCTGGTCATCCGTTCCGTCAGCTCCGAATACGATGCTTACTTGAGGGACTATTACTTCGGAAGGTACGATTCCGATGATTTCGCAATCTCGGTCTATAAGCGTAACCATTACACAAACATAAAAAACGGAACCGGAATTTTCGGGGGAATAATCGAGTATAGAAGGGAGAATCTGGACGTCAATTTTAATCAATATAATTTAACTTACTAATGAATCGTTGGTACTCCATAATCTTTCTTTTTATATCTCTTACACTTTCGGCCCAGAACAACGTATGGAACGAGCGGCTTGATTCGTCCGTGATCCAATTCCGGCGCGTGCGTCCCGATCTGACAGTCATCCCCATAGACTATGCAGATTTACGCCGGACGGCATCTCCGTCAGGAGAAGCTGATCCTGTGAAATTCATCCAAACCCTTCCCGGCGTTTCCTCCGGAATGGAAGGATCTTCAGCCTACTTTGTCCGAGGTGGCAACGGCGGGAACAACATGACAGTTTTGGACGGAATTCCTGTTTACGGGACAGGGCATCTGCTGGGACTTACAACGGCATATCCTTCCGAGATACTGTCTGAAAAAAACTTCTATGTCGGTGGCTTCCCTTCAGATGCAAGCGGGTTCACCTCTTCTCTTCTGCAATTGACAACATCGGATGGTGATTTTCAGAAACCAAACGGGAGCGTCTCTGCCAATAGCTTTCTTGCCAGTGCGCTGTCAAGCCTGCCATTGATAGAAAATCGATTGTCGATACTTGCTATGCTCAGGGTTTCTCCGCTTGGATTGGAATATGATCTTCTCCGTCCACATTTGGATACAGGACTGTCCATACCGGACCATCTCAATGTTTTGGCCGGCGATGCTTTTGCCAAACTAATTTGGGAAGCAGGTCGCAGGAACCGTGTGTTTATTTCCTTGTTCGGAAGTTATGACCAATACGAGTACGAACCGGTGAAAACATCTTCCCAGACGCTGGGATGGAGCAATCTGATTGCAAACCTCACTTGGACCAAGGAAACAGTCTCCGGATGGAAATTGGAGACCAGACTTTCCCACAATAGCTTCCGAGCATTTCAGGACCAGACACAATTGATTAATAAAACAGACACCAGGATGTCCGTTCAGTCCGCTTTGCTGGAAGATGGGTTGCAGACAGAAGCATCCGGGCAACTTGGAACAGGCCTGGATATTCAAGTCGGCGCGGATATCTTCCTTTCTTCCTTTCGTCCAGGAATTTCCAAAGTGTATCAGAACAAGCGAATCGCTGCGGCCTCCGGCAAATCCCTATTCACAGTCTGCGGTTCCGCTCATTTCCAGATCAACTATGGCGACGGACCCATTCAAGCCGCAGCCGGCCTTCGGGCTGTGGTTTTTTCCTCTGAAGATTATAAGACCTGCAAACCTATCGCAGGCCTGCTTGTTTCATTTGACTTGACACCATCAATTACCTTGAAGGCAACTTTCGACCACACGGTGCAATTCTTCCATTCTCTGGAAGGGATACCTACAGGCTGGTCTATGGAGATGCTCATCCCCTCCACAGGACAGAACAAGCCTGAGACCGCGGACCAGATTTGGGCAGGGATAGAGTTTTCTTCAGGTTGCGTCACCCTTTCCGCCAGTAGTTTCTACAAGAAGATGAAAGACCTGGTCTTCTTTTCCGACGCCTCATCCTTTTTCAACTCGGCTTGGAGGGAATGGCAGTACAACCTTGAAAGCGGCGCAGGGCAAGCCTGCGGGATTGAATTGCTCTCGCATATTGAATCCAGTTGTTTTTCCGGCCAGTTGTCCTATACGCTGTCCAAAACGGACCGGATATTTCCTTCTTTAAACTTTGGGAATCCGATTCCTTTTAAATTCGATCGTCGGCATATGCTGAACTTGACCGGTGAATTCAAGATGTCCGAAGGGGGGGGCCTCCCATAGCCTTACGGCCGGTATATCCTTTATGAGCGGCCATTGGGAGACAGTGAAAAGCGGATCCTATCCGATCTATTCCCTGGGTTCTGAAGAAAAACGGGACACAGATGACGCCGATTTCACCTCTCATCCCAACAATTTCCAGCTTCCAGCCTATTTCAGGATGGATGTCGGCTACCACTTGACCGTGCAAGGAAAGAACAATATCCACGAACTCTCTATAGGCCTCTATAACCTCACCAACCGACACAACGCCTATAGCCTGTCTTGGGATAATGAAGATGCTTGTTGGAAGAAACTAAGCATCTTTCCAGTCTTCCCCAATTTTTCTTACAGAATTTCTTTCGGAGCAAATTGACATCCCTCAAGCCGGGGACGGAAAAACTATCTGTTGGCTGGTTTACGTAGAAGGCGGGACGGGTAGCCGTAGATTACGGCAATCAGACATAGGATGATGTTCAGGACGGATATCCGGAAGAAGTCCCGGAAAGGACGGAAATGCGTCACACGCTCCCCTGCCGGGGGATAATAGACATCGACTTTAACTGGAATCATTTCGACCCGCTTCCAGCACTGGGCGACAAGCATCTCAAGTTCAGCCTCGTAACGGGAAGTAAGGTACCACAGACTTCCCAGTTTGTCCAACTGATAGAGCCTGAATCCGGACTGGGTGTCCGGAAGGCTGACACCAGTCTGGATCTTGAACCAGAAATTTGAAAACCTGTTGGCGAAAGTGTTGCCTCCAGGCATATTCTCCATCCGCAGGTTCCTGCTGCCGATGAGCATCGCATCAGGATGATTCTCAATTATTTCGAGAAAGACAGGTATGTCTTCAGGGAAATGCTGACCATCGCTGTCCAGGGTGATTGCCTTGTCGAATCCAAGTTTTCGCGCCGCCTTGAAACCGGTCTTCAAAGCCTTGCCCTTGCCCATGTTCCTAGTATGCCTGATCAGAACGACATCAAGTCCTTCAAGTCTTTCCGCAGAACCGTCAACGCTGCCATCGTCCACCACAATGACGTTGTCGCAATACCTCAATGTACGTTCGACGACATCCCGGATTGTTCCGGAATTGTCAAAGACCGGTATGACCACACATACTCTCATCAAAGTAAAGAATACTCAAGCATCATACTGGAAAAAACCTTGCCAGCCGATCTTACGGTTACGGAAGTCCCTGTGAATGAATATGTAACCTCCACCCCAGGGAAAAGTGGAGAAACAAACTTCAGCCTTGAGATTCCGGTCAGTGAAACCGGATAGCCGCAAAAAACAGAGAACAATTCAGTCGCGATACGGATCTGAACGGCGCCCGGGGTGATGGGATATTCAGGGAAATGGGCTCGGAAAATGACATTGTCGGGAATCAGACGGATGTCGGCCTCGAATCCCCCCTCTGTCTCACGCGTTTCCAGCAGTTCATAGAATGATCCCTCAAGCCTCATCTTTCCGAATATTTCAAGTTTGACAGGCTTATGGTTGTCTTGCCCTGGCTTTCAAGAAGTTCAACCTTCAGAATACGGTTGTCCGGGCCGAAATACAACCTTATCGAGCTGAACATCCGCTTCATCTCTCGCCTAATAGGAGTGAGTTCGGCTACATAGCCGCTTCCGGGAGTGAATATCGCAACCTGGAAAGCAGGATCGTCCAAGCTTATGCCGGTGACGGAATTCATCATCAAACCGGCTATCGATCGGAACAATCCGCCGGATTTCATCTGCTCCTGGTCCGTGACGAAGACGCTCTTCTCCGGAGTAAGGTATTCCCAGCGGAGGATCCCGTCATCTAAAGACATCCTTCCTGTCGAAACCATCCTTTCCTTCAATATCGTAAGTTCCTTCACCTGGATGAAGTCGGCCCTGATGCTCCTGACGCCGGCGTTGGCTTCATTGATGGCCTTTACCGCCTTCTCGGATTCAGCCTTGCCAAGAGGCTTGAGTTCCTGGGCGGACAAAGCAATCACTGTCAGGAGAAAAAGTGAACTTAGAGTAAGAATATCAAAAAAACGTCTCATCCTTCTACCTTGCTATCAGGACACATCCCGAGATGATCAGAAAAACTCCTATCCATCGAGCTACGGGAATGGTCTCGTGAAATATAAAAATCGCGGCGAGCATTCCGAAGACGTAACTCAGGCTGATCATCGGATAGGCCATACTGAAAGGATACTTCTTTAGAATATACATCCACAGGACAGTTCCTCCCGCATAGCAAAGGCCGCATCCGAGAAACCACCAGTTGACAAGGAGCCTTCCGAAGAAGCGCCCAGTCCACTCGAACCTCCCCATCTGCTCAAGTGCGAACTTAAGCAGGACCTGGCCTCCGGAAAGGAGCAGGCTCTGGACCACGGACAATGAAATCAGTCTCCACATTGTTTTTTCAGATGTACTAAGCCGATGTCTTCCGAAGCATTGTTGACAATCAGAATGTCTGAGTATTCCCCGCCGGCAATCAGCCTTGCAGCTTCAACGCACGCAAGTCCCGATGCTGAGAAACACTTGCCGAAGATACGGAAATATTCGTCGCTCCCCATAACATATTCCGCGCCATACCCGTCTATGAGTTCTCCAAGGGCAGTCGGACGATGCAGGATCCGCACGTCGGACAACTCCGCCAATCCTCCAGGCGAGGCCGAGAGCATCAGAGCGGCAGAACCTTCGGAAGCGAAATATTCATCCGTGAAATAGCCCGCCCTTCGAAGTGAGTCATAAGTAGAAGGAGTCAATTCGTCATTCGCTCCGACAAGGGCGGAACCGATCCCTCCCTCCTGCAGCTGCATGAAGGCATCCAAAAGGGCGCTCTCGAAGGAGATATCATTCTGGGAGTACGTGCAATTGTAACTGTGGCAGGCCGTCTGGATGGCAATAAGCGAACTGACAGTGTTGTGGGTGGACTGTATGAAAGGGGTAGGGGAAAGAGACTCCTCCTCCCCCGTGATGATTTCGGAAAAGAACAGTTCCGTGTTTTCCATACAGCCCAGGCCGGTGCCTGTGACGATCGCGTCAGGACAGCCGATTCCGGAGTCCTTCATCACCGTCTTCGATGTGGCCATCGCTCTCTTGAACAGCAGCCCCATTCTACGCGCCTGCATCGGACTGAAGAAGCTGCTGAAGTACGGATCTTCGCAACGGACATATCCTGTCCTGTCAAGACGCCGCTCCCGCGTATCGGCGGAGATAGAGTCCGCCGCCAAAATGTACACCCTTCTAGCCATTACCGATGAATTTGGAAATCAGGAGAGAAGAATCATTGCCTCCGAAGGCGAATGAATTACAGAGGACGTTTTTAAGAATAACACCTTCACGCCCTTCCGCTTCCGGAACTATGCATCCCTCCGAGGCCTCCTTCCAACCAAGGTTTGCAGGAATGAACCCCCGCTCGATCGCAATAAGGCAGATGACAGTCTCGATGCCCCCGGAAGCGCTCGTCGTGTGGCCGGTGAAGGATTTGGTGGATGAAACAGGAGGAAGATGATCCTTGAACATACGTATCATAGCTGCGCTTTCACTGGCATCGTTGTTCAAGGTGCCGGTGCCGTGGGCATTGATGTAGTCTATGTCCTCCGGAAGAAGCCCGGCCATCCTGATCGCCCCGGCCATCGCTCCGCAGGCTCCTTCTCCGTCTGGAGACGATGCAGTCTGGTGAAAAGCGTCACAGGCATTTCCATAGCCGGATAGTTCGGCCAGAGGCCTCGCGCCGCGTGCGGAGGAATATTCAAGACTCTCGAGGACCACGAATCCCGCTCCTTCTCCAAGGTTCAGTCCCGCACGGCCGGAGTCGAAAGGCCTGCATTGTTCCCTGTCGAGGATCATAAGCGAATTGAATCCGTTCAGATGATACTTCGTCAGGCACTCCGCCCCGCCGGCGACCACCACATCGAAGCGCCCGCTCTTAATCAGGCCGGCTCCGAAAATGA
Source organism: uncultured Muribaculaceae bacterium (assembly GCA_964346605.1). Lineage (GTDB taxonomy): Bacteria > Bacteroidota > Bacteroidia > Bacteroidales > UBA932 > Cryptobacteroides. The sequence continues at coordinate 6,741 of CAYFVE010000005.1, forward strand.
TCGAATTAGCCGCAGATGAGCAAGCCGTGGAAGTAGTTGTCAATGAGGCGAACCCATTGAAATAATCCGCTATTTCAATGGTTGTGCCGCCACACGGATGTTTCATCGTGAAATGTTCCTTCTCCGTGATATCCATCCCGCCGACGGTGGTGCCTGAAACCAGGGCGGCGCGGCTAAGGTCTTCGATTCCCGCCTGGCTCAAGGCTTCTCTCACGGCATAGATGCCTAGAAGCGAGGTCCGAGAGACAGTCGATTCCAAAGGAATATCGAGAAGTCTCTTGAGTTCTTCATCCGTAAGGTCGATTTCTCCGCAGGGCAGATCCCTGTGGGCTGTCAGGAGATGGCGCAGGGGTGCTATACCGCTCCTTTTCCCAATCAGGGAACGGCAGGTCTCGTCCTTCCCCGCCCCGATGGCGGAGATGACTCCCGCTCCTGTTATGACAACCCTGGAACCCATTTATTTAGAACGGTTTGCGGCTACATATCCAGCCATAGTCCTGACTGACTTGAACACCTCCTTGCCTTCGGCGGGACTCTTCATGTTGATACCGTAGTTCTTCTCCAGAAGGAGCATCAGTTCAAGCGCGTCAATCGAGTCCAGACCAAGCCCCTCCTTGAAGAGAGGAGCATCCTCATCGATATCCTCAGGTGTCATGTCCTGAAGTTTAAGGGCCTCCAGAATCCTGTTCTTCAACTCAAGAATTAATTCTTCCATTTCTATTTTTCAATTATAAATAATTCAGTTTCAAAAACTTCCTTCCCATCGGTCTCAACCCATCCTGCGAGGGCGGATTTGGTGCCCGGATCCTGGAACGACTGCCCGACAATCTCCATCATCCTCTCTTCGCTGCATTCCTCAAGCACATAAAAGGATGTCTTACCGTAGTACTTGTTCCTGATTGCAATCTCCCCTGTCACGATGTTCGGAAGGGTGTAAACGAAGACGGAAGGGCTTGGGAAATAGTTCTCCGGATCCCGTATCGTCTTCTGGTACTCCGAATCATCCGCCAGCGACGCGCTCCTGTTGAAAAGGATCACAGCCCTGTCCTCCCGGTCCTGCAAGGGTTTGCCGTCCGGTGTATTCTGACCTCTCTCCTCTTGCAGCAGCAGTTCCGAAGCTACAAATCCCAGCTTGCACAACGGATCCATCTTGAAGAACTTAGGGTAGTCCCCGATCCGTTCCCGGTAAATCCGCGTCAGTCTTTCGATGCCTTCTGCGCCAAAGTTAAGCTTAATTTCACGAACCTTCCTCATCGCGTCCCTCCTTTTTTGAACAACGCAGCCGCATTGCATCCTCCGAATCCAGACAGCAGCTTCACAAAAGCTCTTTTGCCGGTCTTCTGGTTTTCCGGGCTCACCATCAACGGCCAGGAAACTCCGTTTTTCGAATATCCCCTCGTTCCCAAGACGATTCCGTCATCGACTGATGCCATCGAAAGTATTACCTCAAGGATTCCGGCGGCACCCATAGTGTGTCCGAAAATGCCCTTCAGACTGTTCACCGGCACACTGTCCAAACCAGCCCGATGAATCGCCACCGATTCCATCTCATCATTGTAGGCAGTAGAAGTACCGTGGACGGAGATGAGCGCGATTTCTTCAGGATCCATATCTTCGGACATGGCCTTCAATGCCCTGCAGCTGCCTTCTCCTGTCCTTGAAGGTCCGGAAATATGATTGGCGTCATTCCGTATCGCTCCGCTCACAAGACACCACTCGTTCTCTTCCGGAGTCTTGCCCTGGAATATGATCGTGGCGGCGGCCTCGCCGAGATTCAAGCCCCTGCGGTCAGCATCGAATGGCCTGCAAGCCTTCTGGGAAAGGGCCTTGAAAGACTGGAAGCCGGAGATTATGAATCTGCTCTGGACATCAGAGCCCGTCACGATCACGCTGTCATACTTTCCTGCCCTGATCTCCCTCATCGCAACAATCTGAGCACACAATCCTGAAATACAAGCATTTGACACCACAATCGGAGTCTGCCTGTTCCCGAAGAACTCCGCAATTTTCCCGGCCGAAACACCAAGTCTCCCTGCAGAAGCATCATCGGCATCAATGTCAAGGAATTCTACATTCCCTTTTGTAGAAGAAATGACGAAAAGGACCCTGTCGGATCCCGGATCGACAGAGGAACGTTCCAACGCTTTGGAAACTGAAAGGATAATCCTTTTCTCGAACCGGCTGAACCCATCCCCTATCCCTCTGGAGGAATACTCGGAGACCAAAGAATCCTCGTCGATCAGCGAGGCGAAGAATGCCTCCGGCAACTCTCGGGTGGCAGGGTGCAGCCTCAGCTCTGATTCCCCGGCCTTCACCCTGCGGTAATTCTCTTCCGTAGTAGTACCCAGGGGCGACACTATGTTGTCGGCAACGGCTACAACGCAAAGTCTGTCTTCAGCAGGCTTTTCCGGACGCATCGGGCGGGATTCGTCGAGAGCTATTGTCATCTCGCCCTCGGCGATGGTCTCCGAACCTGACTTGACCGTGGAGGAAACCATAGTAACCGTGCCGAAATCGTTCGTAAGGGCGACTTCAGTGGTAAGAGTCTCTCCCTCCTTCGGACTTCTGGAAATCTTCAGGTCCCTTACAGCGCAGATGTAGCCAATGTCCACAGGCTTCAGAAGGATGTACTTGTTTATAAAGCCTATCCGAGCGGCGCAAGTCTGGGCGATGTTCTCCACAATCCCCTCCCGCTGCAGCGCCCCGTTTTCGAAGAACACATTGTCATCCCTGACCTCGAACTGCGTGACAGTCCTCGCATAGCTGAATGATACCAGCCTTGAGACCATCAAGAAAGGCTTTCGCTGAGGAAGGATCCCCGCGATTTCCACAGATGTGAAGTCAAATGCCTTTAACTGTTCGTCAGTCATTCCAGAATTCATAAAAATTGAACCACTGCTCAGGATACTCCCTGATCACCGCATCTATCTTCGAAGCATAGGCCTTTGCCATAACTTCAGCCCTGTCTTTACTGTCCAGACTGTCCCGGCCCTCGCCAAGGAGGTAGAGAAGGGCTTTATATCTCTTGTAACCGACCCTCAGAACAAAGACCGCCACCGCAGGGACCTCGCGCATCGCCGCAAGCATAAACGGGCCGATCGGCAGATCAGCTCCGGCACCAAGAATGTCGCATCGGACAGCCTTCGGCGATCCGAAGACCCTGTCTCCGTGGATATTCACTATCTCTCCATCGGCCAGAGCATTGTTCAAAGCCACAAGATGGGATAAGTCCTCCGAGATGGGGATAAGGCGTATGTTATTGACGCCCAACATTCTGGAACGGTTCTCCGTGACCGTTTCAACCTCGCCCCCGAATACGAGCGCGTTTATCGGCTTGCCGGCTTTCAGGACATAACCTGCCATCTCATCGCTCCCGATGTGGGAACTGATATGAAGAAAACCCTCGCGCCTGCCGCATAGATCCCTGTACAACTGCATTTCAGGCACATCCACCGTGAATTTCTTACCTGCATAAGCTCCAAACCGGTCGATGATGATCTTTCCGAAAGTGTAGTGGTTATACCAGGAAAAGAAGAGCGCCTTCACCCTTCCATAGCCGTGACGTTTACGGAAATAGTGGAAGATAGCAAGAAATGCCCTGCGGTTTGCCACCATATAGACCGGAATGGCGAAACCCATAAGGAAGTACACGAACCAAAGCGGGGTGACCTTCATCATCCCGATCAGCTGACGGTGCATCCAAGAGGTGCCGTCAGTGGTTCCCTGCCACTTCCTGCCGCCTTCCGACATCTCTACGACAGCTTCTCTGAAATAAAGTCGTAAAGGCTGCCGAGCGTGGCGAGCTTCCCCAGTTCTTCCGCCTTGACCTTGATTCCGAACTCCTTGTCGATGAGGACTATTATGTCCACAATATCAAGGCTGTCGATCCCAAGGTCCTTCTTAAGTGAAGCGTCCTCATTCAGAAGAGGCTCCTCTATCTCGAATTCATCAACGAGAAAACCGTTGATTTTTGTTGCAATTTCATCTCTACTCATATTCAAAAACTGTTTATTTCTTTCTGCAAACAATTATATTGTGGCCCTGCCCGATTCCGTCGATAATCGTCTCCACATCCATCCCGGCCTTTACGATGAGATTGATAAGGTCCTCGGAATAGTACATCTTGCTGTTGCCGTTGGCCATCGCCGTGAAGTACAGGCTTGTCATAGTCAGGCAAAACGCCGCAGGCTCAAAACGCTGGCGGTTCCAAAGCAGTTCCATAATGCAGAGCCTCGTGTCCGGAGTCATCACTTCGGCAGCCCTGGTCAGGATGCTGAGAATCTCATCCTCCGCGAAGCAGTCCAGAAACTGGCTCATCCAGATGACGTCATACTTCCTGTCCACGGGGAAAGAGGCTGAACGGTCGAGCAGGTCCATACCGCAGCCGCGGATCCTTTCCGCTCCGGGTTTTCCGGCGGTCGCTTTCTTCATAAGTCCTATCTGCTGCGGTAGATCCAGGATAGTGACCTCAACCTCCGGATTGTGCGCGACACACTGAAGCGCCCATTTCCCAGTGTTCCCTCCCACGTCCAGAAGATTCTTGACAGGGCGGTCGAACATTACTTCCAGAGCCTTCTCGAAAGAATTGTCCGAATAGAAATGATCGAATCCGAACCAACTCCTCTGCACTTGTTCAGGAAGGCTTGACAATCCCTCATAGATGGTCTTCCAGTCTCCGAAATGCTCCAGACCTGCCGGACGGCGCTCCTTGAAGGACTCGTCAAGTTTGAAGAAGCCTTCGTAGTTGACATAGTGGTTGAAGTCCATATTGACCCTGTTGGCTTCGTCTGTGAGAAGGAACCAGCCGATTTTTGACAAGGAAAACCTGTCTGTCCTGACATCCACCAGTACGGTGCCTATGCACAGGCCGGCCTCAACGAGGCACTTGACGGTGTAAAGGTCCAACCCGGTCTTTAGCGCGATTTCCTCTTCTGTAAGTCCATCGGAATTGTCGCGCAGAAGGTCCAGGATTCCGTACTTCACCATCAGGCGCGAGGCCTGGAACACTATCGGTCCGAAAGCGATGAACTCGGCCATACGCTGCGCTTCTCTGGCAGTGTACTGGTCGCTCGTGTATCTTTTTTCCAGTTCCGGAAAGAGTTTCATCTGTTTCTCATTATTACAGACAATGCTGGACTTTCATCAGGAAGTCCAGCAAAGTCAGTTGCAATATTTATCTGATTTTCATCTGATCTTAAAAAACATAGCGCACCCCTATGCCCATAGTGAACGGCCCGTTTTCCCGGATCTTTCCGTCTCCTACCATTATTCTCGGACGGAAGTCCACAGACAACGACAGAGGGAATTCAAATGTGTACTCAAGTCCGACGTTTCCGACGATTCCGGCATATACCACATTGTCGCCTTCACCATTCTCCCAGACCGCTACACTTGCGCCTGGTCCCGCATAGAATCCCCAGGTTCCGGCAGGGGTCCAGTCCGGCTGGACTATCATAAAGTTGTAGATACCGTCGAAGTGGAAAGCCTGGGTGCTGAAAGCATCATCGAGTCCGAGTTCGAACTCGAGGAAATCAGGACCGCCGAAAGCGTAGTTCTCATAACTGACATCAACGCCGTAGTTTCCTATTCTTCCACCGATTGACTTCGGCTGCGCGTCTGCCGCGATAGCAAACCCTACAAGGGCTGCGATTGTAAATAAAATCTTTTTCATAATACTATTATACACTACAATATGGACTAGCAAATATTATACTAGTCCGGAAAAACCCATAAAGGCCATAGCGAGGATTCCGCAAGTGACAAGCGCTATTGGAATGCCTTTGAATGGCTTGGGGACATCGTTAAGTTCCAGGTAATCCCGGAGGCCGGCGAAAAGGAGGAGGGCCATTCCATAGCCGGCCGCCGTCGCGAAGGCATAGACGACAGACTCACCCAGACTGAGCATATGGGCGGCCCCGCCGAACGAGAATTCCTTTGTCACGACATTGAGCGCTACGCCAAGAACCGCACAGTTAGTTGTGATCAGCGGAAGGAAGATACCCAGCGCCTGATACAGGGATGGGCTGATCTTCTTCAGGACAATCTCAACCATCTGGACGAGGGTGGCGATAACAAGGATGAAAGCTATCGTCTGAAGGAACTCAAGACCGAATGCGACCAGGAGATACTTGTTGATGAGGTAGGTCACCAAAGTCGCGAGGGTGATGACGAAGATCACCGCTCCGGACATTCCGGTTGCAGTTGAAATCTTGTTGGAAACACCAAGGAAAGGACAAGTGCCCAGAAACTGGGCCAACATTACGTTATTGACGAATATCGCCGAGATTATGATGAGGAAATATTCCATAACTTAATTCTTTTTAGCGATTTTGTTGAACAGCACCATCAGGTAGCCTAGGACTATGAATGCTCCGGGAGCCATAATGAAGACAAGCATCCCGTCGCCGGAGATGAACTTCCATCCGAAAATGGAGCCGCTTCCGAGAATTTCACGGGCGATTCCGAGAACAGTCAGGGACATTGTGAAACCCAAGCCGATTCCCAGGCCGTCGAGCGCGGAGTCGAGGATTCCGTTCTTGGAAGCGAAGGCCTCGGCGCGTCCCAGGACAATGCAGTTCACGACAATAAGCGGAATGAACAGACCCAGGGTCTTGTACATAGCAGGCGTGTAGGCCTGCATCGCAAACTGAAGTATGGTCACGAAGGTAGCGATGACAACGATATAGACAGGGATATGGACCTTGTCGGGAACTACAGGAGCGATTGCGGAAATCACAATGTTCGAAAGGACCAGCACGAACAGCGTGGCGAGTCCCATACTCAGGCCGTTAACCGCAGAAGAGGTAGTGGCCAGCGTAGGGCACATTCCCAGGAGAAGGACGAAGATCGGGTTCTCCTTGAAGAAGCCCTTTGTGAATACATTTAATCTGTTGCTGCTCATAACTTATTCTCCTTTAATGATTATGAAGGCGTCCAACGCATTCCTGACCGCCAGGGTATAAGCCCTGGAGGTGATTGTGGATGCGGTGATCGCATCGACGTCTCCACCGTCCTTCTTGACAGACAAGGTCTTCACTGATGGATCGAATCCCTCAAACTGGCTGTAGAAAGGCTTGTCAGTAGTACACTTCGCGCCGAGACCCGGCGTCTCGCTGTGAGAGAGGACGGAAGTGTTGTAAATCTTGCCGTCCGGAGTGATCCCGACCATAAGGGTCAGCGGACCGCTGAAGCCGACCACCGTTGACTTGACGGCGTAGGCGACAGCATCCGGGCCGGAAGTGCTGACGTAATATTCAGATGGCTGGCCTCCGACTTCGACCGGCCTGGCTTCTGACAAGACACCTCCTTCGGGAAGGACTGCTCCTATCGATTCCTGAAGCAGCGCCGCGTTCGTCTTTTCAATAGGCTCCTTCGTTACGGCATAAATGCCGCCCAGAAGAGCCGAGCAGACGAGGCAGACGGCGGTCAGGCAGACTAGCATATTCGTTAGATTTGATTTTGCAGCCATAGCCTATGCCCTCCCATACTTTTTCTGGTGGAACTTCATATTGAGAAGGGGAACCACCGAGTTCATAATGAGGATTGCGAAGCTCATACCCTCTGGATATGAACCGAAATATCTGATCATCAAGGTGATGAATCCGATTCCTATACCGAAGATGACGCCTCCCTTCGTGCTCATCGGAGAGGTTACATAGTCGGTTGCCATAAAGCAGGAACCGAGAAGCATACCTCCGGTGAGGAGATTGAACACCGGATCGGTGAATCTCTCGGGGTTTCCGAGCCAGAAGGCAAGGGAGACGAGAGCCACCGTACCGAGAATCGAAAGGGTGATCCAAGGTTTGATGACCTTGCGGACCAGAAGGTAGATGAATCCTGCAAGAAGAGCGATAGCGCTTACCTCGCCGGCTGAACCTCCTATGTTGGCGAAAAGCATCTGTGAATATGAGTACCCGTTCGCAGTCATCAGTTCCGTGACGGAAGAGCCCTGCATAAGGCCTTCCTTTATCACTCCAAGAGGAGTTGCGCCGGAAACGGCGTCTGCACCGAAGAGTCCCTGGGGCTGAACCCAGTCCGTCATATAAGTAGGGAATGAGACCAAGAGGAACACGCGTCCGACAAGAGCCGGGTTGAACACGTTCTGTCCCAGCCCTCCGAAAGTCATTTTAGCTACTCCTATGGCGACGGCGGCGCCTAGGAATACGACCCACCAAGGTGTCGTCGAAGGCAGGTTGAGGGCAAGCAGGATACCGGTCACGGTAGCGGACCAGTCGCAGATCGTGTTCGGCTGCCTGAGCAGGAATCTGGTGATCAGATACTCCAGAAGCACGCAGGAAAGGACGCTGACCGCAAGGACCAGCAGTTCTCCAAGGCCGTAGAAGACGACCGAGCAGATCACTGCAGGAAGCAGGGCGATCACCACGTCTCTCATCAGGACCTTGGTAGTGGTCTTGGAATGGAGATGCGGATTAGGTGAAACCAACATTTTATCCATAGTCATTACTAATTTGCTTTTGCGGCTTCAGCGGCTGCCTTGGCGGCGGCTGCACGAGCCTTCATTATACCCATAACCTGGCCTTTGGCAAGACTGATGACATCCAGAAGAGGGATGTTGGATGGGCAGGTGAACAGGCAACAGCCGCACTGGATGCAGTCCTGGGCGGCATTCGCTTCAAGGGCATCCGTATCGCCAGCCTTTGCAAGACGGTAGAGGAGGAACGGCTCAAGACCCATAGGACAGGCTTCCGCGCATTTGCCGCAGCGGATGCACTTGCCTTCAGGCTGTCTCTTTGTCTGCTCCTTTGTAAGGAACAGCAGGCCGCCGGTCCCCTTCATCGTGACGGCGTCAAGGTTGGCTATCGCCTTTCCCATCATAGGGCCGCCGCTGATCACCTTGGCCGCATTTTCAGGAATGCCTCCGAGATAGTCTATGATGTACTGGAGAGGAGTACCTACCCTTACGACCAGCTTGGCCTGCTTCGGGAAGCATTCTCCGGTGACTGTCACAGAGTTGTCAATCAACGGCTTGTTCTTCTGGACCACGTCATAAACGGCGAGGGCTGTGCAGACATTGTCCACAACCGCTCCCACATCGATAGGCAGGCCGCCAGATTTCACCTGACGGTGCATCACGGCGTCTATCAACTGCTTTTCTCCGCCTTCAGGGTACTTCTTCATCAGCGGGAGCACCTCGATTCCTTCCAGTTCGGGAGACTTGGCCTTGAGTTCGTCTATGACTTTCTGAATATGCTCGATAGCCTCCGGCTTGTTGTCTTCGATAGCGATGGTCGCCCTGTCAACCCCAAGCGCCTGCTTGATGATCGCTGTGCCGATCACTACCTGACCGCCCTTTTCCAAAAGCGTGCGGAAGTCGGACGTCAGATAAGGCTC
>CAYFVE010000005.1:16101-29177 GCA_964346605.1 uncultured Muribaculaceae bacterium
ACCGTTGATTATCAGCATCTCGCATTTCTTTCCCGGAGGAAGGGAGAGTTTAACGTGGGTAGGGAAAGTCGCGCCGCCAAGCCCGACGACTCCACCGAGCCGGATCTTCTCGATAATGGTCTTTGGATCCTTGGGAATTTCAGTTATGAGGGTGTCTGTACGGTCGATGGTCTCCATCCACTCGTCCCCTTCGACGGCGATCTCGATGCAGACCTGGTCGTTGCCTGCGAGATCCTTGCGCGGGCCGATGGACTTGACGGTGCCGGACACGGATGAATGGATATACGCTGACACGAATCCTCCCGGTTCCGCAATCGGCTGGCCGACCTTGACCTTGTCACCTGCGGCGACGAGAGGCTTTGCAGGGGCCCCGATATGCTGCGAGACAGGAATGTACACGGTAGGGGCGAGAGGAAGATCCTCAAGCCTGCAGTCACGGGAGATTTTCGCATCACCGGGATGCACTCCACCTATAGAGAATGTTCTTCTAGCCATTGTTTTCCTCCTTCTTTACTTCGGATTTCGCAGCCTCCGCGGCAGCCGCAGCAGCCTCGTGGGCCTTCTTCTGACGCTCCTGAACCCTGGCCTTGACGGCTTCCTTGTCAAGAGGCTTTGGGAAATTCACACCGTGGATTGCTCCGGTAGGGCACATCGCCTCACACTCGCGGCAGAGCTTGCATTTCCCGAAGTCTATGTAGGCGACATTGTTCTCCAGGACGATGGCGTCGTGCGTACAGGTCTTGACACAGATCCCGCAGCCGATACAGGCTGCCGCGCAAGCCTTCTTCGCCACAGGGCCCTTGTCTTTGTTGACACAGGACACGAACATTCTCATTCCCCGTGGTCCTTTGTTCCGGAGTTCGATGATATTCTTAGGACAAGCCTTTACACAGGCACCGCAGGCAGTACATTTGGATTCATCTACGACAGGAAGACCTGTAAGTGGATCCATTGACAGCGCTCCGAACTGACAGGCGGCAACACAGTCTCCACAACCCAGGCATCCGAATGAGCATCCGGTGTCTCCGGAATAAAGGGCGGCCTTCACCTTGCAGGAAATCGAGCCGTCATATTCATTTGTCCTCGGTCTGTCGGCGCAGGTGCCGTTGCATCGTACAACCGCTGTCATCGGCGCCTTCTCCTTGACCTCATAGCCAAGGATCCCGGCCACATTTTTCATTGTCTCATTTCCTCCGACGGGACAGAAGATGCTGTCCAGATTCGGAGCCTTCACTGCGGCTTCCGCAAATGCGTGACATCCGGCGAAGCCACAACCACCGCAGTTCGCGCCAGGCATTGCCTTTTCAACCTGCTCGATACGCGGGTCCTCTACGACCTTGAACCGCTGTGCGATCAAGTAGAGGAGCAACGCAAGCAGCAGGCCGAGACCTGAGATGATCACGATGGTCCAGATGATTGTTGTAGTCATAAAGTCTATTAAGTGTTTTTACTTCCTGATATAAAACTCATACCCTTCCGCCAAGTGTTTCCTGAGCAGAAAGAGTATCAGATAGTAAATGCCGACTCCTCCTATCGAAACAAGGCCGGAAGCCAGCTCTCCTATTCCAATTTGTGACAAAGATAATATTAAAATCAGTAAAATCATCACCGGAATGACATAAGAAAGCAACACAGCCTTCATTCCCTGCTTCTGCGCCAGGCACACTTCTACCTCCTGGCCGACAGAAAGGGTCTCACCGGGACGGGCCGGAACTCTGATGATCTTCTTCTCCGACTCGGATGCTCCGCAAAGCGCGGCAGCCTTGCAGGCGGAGCAGGCGGACTGTGATATGATTTCGACACAGACTTCGTCCGTGCCGATGGAAATAATTGTGCCTTTGTGAGAAATCTGTTCCTGCATCACTTAACCAGCGCGTCAAAATTATGCTTCAGACCCGAATAACTGCGGAGACGTCCCTGCACCTCTCCGACTTTCATCGGGGCGGAAACCCATACGAGCATCTTGTTGTCATCGTCGGACAGCCAGCAGTAAAGATCCGAGCCCCCTTCAAATACCTCGCTCGGCTTGACACTGAATCCGAACTTGAGACATCTTACTGTACCTATTCCTGGAACCTTCTTGTTCTCCTTGCCGAGGAACCTCAGATTCACAGTCTCCACCTTGTCGTCGCAGGCGTATGTTACCGTGTGGTTGACGCCCTGGGTCATCCGGGCCATATCGATATTTCGTATGACACAGAAAAGCAAGGGGATGTCGTATGTGCATTCGTCGTACGGCAGGACGGCCGAAAACTCTCCCTTGCGTGAGGTCTTGACAACGGCATTGATCCTGTCTTTTCCGTAAGTATAGAAATTTGTGCATTCATACCCACCTTCACGGCAGTCTCTGGAAGATTTGAGCGGCTTCATTCCGTCAATAGTGTACCAGGTGTCGAAATCCTCCTTCACCTTGAAGAAGGCCTCGTAGAATCTCTGTGTCTTGCCGCGCAGGGAAGTGTGGTAGGCCTTTTTACCGTTGAACACAGTACTGTCTGTCTTCAGAGTAGCCTGAGCCACATCCGCATTGATGGCTCCCCACTTGTAGTGGAGGGTGAAGACGAGTTTTTCGCCACCCTTGAAGGCCATATTGTCCTTGCTTAGATTGACAGGTATGCATTTGGAACTTCCCTGCGCAAAAGCATTGGAGCCGACAAGAATCAGCAGCGATGCAAGGAAGCCGAAAAGTTTTTTCATCTTCATCAGAAATCAGGATTTTGATCGAACTCGCTGTTCATTGCAGATTCCGTGCCCATTGATTCAGCCTGGGCGGCTAGGGAGTCTCCCGGCTCCACAAATCTGACCTGTTCCGCCTTGAAAAGCATATCGATATCGCAGACTTCGCCATTCCTGTGCTTGGCGATGATGATCTGTGTGGTCTCCTTTCCGTCCGGGGTTTCTCCTAGTCCGACATAGTCCGGACGATGGATGAACACCACCATATCTGCATCCTGCTCGATGGAGCCCGACTCGCGAAGGTCGCTGAGTTGCGGCTTGCCGCTTCCTCCGGTCCTCTGCACAGCGTTTCGAGACAACTGTGAAAGGGCGATGACAGGAACGTTGAGTTCCTTCGCGGTAGCCTTAAGTGTCCTTGAAATGGCTGCTACTTCCTGCTCTCGCAGGCCTCTGAGTTCTACCGGTCCCTGCATCAGCTGAAGGTAATCGACAATTACAAGCCTGACTCCCTTTGACTTGACAAGTCTCTTAACCTTGGTTCTGAATTCCATAAGAGGAAGAGACGGTGTGTCATCAATATAAAGAGGGGCCTTGGATAGGGCCGCAAGTCTGGTTTCAAGCTGCTGCCAGTCCCACGGATCGAGTTTCGAGCCTCCTTTAAGCTTGTCCGCAGGAAGGCCTGATTCGGTCGTCATAAGGCGCATAACCAACTGCAGGGCCGACATCTCAAGAGAGAAGACGGCTACAGGCATATTGTGGTCAACCGCAGCGTTGCGAGCAAGATTGAGCGCAAAAGCAGTCTTTCCTACGGACGGTCTCGCCGCAAGTATGATCAGGTCCGAGGCCTGCCATCCGCGAGTTATCCTGTCGAGGGAAGGAAATCCGGAAGGGACACCGCTGAGACCGGCAATGTTCTGGTTTTTCTCTATCTCCTTCATTGCATCGTTGATGACGGAGCCGACTTCCTGCACATCCTTCCTGAGGTTGGCCTGGATGGCGTTATAAATCTTGCTCTGAGCCTGGTCAATGAGTTTGTCGACATTGTAGGAGTCATCGTACGAATCCCTAAGGATTTCGTAAGATGCTGTGATGAGATCTCTTTGGATGCCCTTCTGCTTTAGTATCTTGGCATAATACTCTATGTGGGCGGCGGCGCCGACTTTCTCGGACAGACCTGCCAGGGCGACAGGGCCGCCTATCGCCTCAAGGTTGCCTTTTTCCCGGAGCTTAGCGCTGACCGTTACTATGTCAACAGAGGTGTGCTCGTTGACAAGTTCGGACATCGCCTCATAGATCATCCTGTGCCGGGGATCATAGAAGCAGGTAGGAGATAACTCTTCAAGCGCCAGATCGACGGATGAAGGCTCGATGAGCATTGCACCGAGGACAGCCTCTTCGACTTCAAGAGCCTGAGGCGGTTTGTTTCCCATCTCAAGCCCAATTGTGTCCAGATTGACTGCCTGGGCCTTTCTTTTATTGGATTTTCCAGGCTGGTCAGGCATATTTCAAGTGTTGTTATTCTTCGGTACTGAAGTCAGGATTGACGATGATTCGGCCACAGTTCTCACAGATGATGAGTTTCCTGTTCGAAGCAATGTCCACAAGACGCTGAGGGGTGATGGTGTTGAAGCATCCGCCACAGGAATCATTGTAAACAGAAACCACGGCAAGATGATTGTGCACGCTGCTGCGGATACGGTCATAGGCGCTCATCGTCCTTGCGTCAATCTTGGAAGCACAGTCCTCCCTGATTGCAAGGAGTCTCTTCTCGTCCTTTGAGGTTGACTCAACGATAGTGGAAAGCTCTTCCTTCTTGGCCTTGAAGTCATCGCCTGTGGTGGCGAGCCTGGCCATTATGGCGACAATTTCATCTTTCTTGTCAAGGATAGCGGCCTTGGTGTCGTTTATGGTCTTCATCGCAATCTGGCGAAGAAGGCCCTGATTCTCAATCTCCTTGTTGATGGAATCATATTCACGGCTGTTTGAAATCTCATCAAGCTGCTGCTGATACTTCTCGATCTGGGTGTCGCAGTCGATGATGTTCTGCTTATTGTCAGCGATAGTCTGATTGTAAGCCTCGATGACAGCCTGAGCCTGAGCCAGGGCAGCCTTCAGGTCAGCAATTTCATTTTCAAGAGCCTCGACCTCCGCAGGAAGTTCACCGCGCAACTGCACGATCTTGTCAATTTCAGAATCAGCCTTCTGCAAGTCGTAAAGCGTCCTGAGCTTCTCTTCCACGCTTATTTCGGAGTCTGCAAAATTCTTCTGAAGGGAAACGAAGGTTTCCCTCTGATCTATCGGAGTCTCGACTTTCTTGATTTTCTTGGTTGCCATATAGCTTCTGATATCTTACTAATAATAATATACCGGGTTGCTGCTTGACAGCATCCCGCTGGTACGGACTGCAAAGGTAGGAAATTTTTTCTTTATGAGTGAAAATAAAATGTCCACAATTTCCACTTCTCCCTCAAAATGGCCTATATCAATGACCATAAAGTCTTTATGCGTAAAGAAATGGTGATAGGAAATGTCACCGCTGATGTAGGCCTGGGCACCGCTGAGGCGGGCTTTTTCTATCAGGGAAGAACCTGATCCTCCACACATCGCAACCCTTGTCACAGGAATGTCCACCGGCCGGGAGCATCTGGCGGATGACAGTCTGAAGACGGACTTCACGTGCCTGACGAATTCCTCAGCTCCCATCGGGGCCGGCAGATTTCCGACCATACCCAGTCCGTACCCCTCTCCTTCATCGTCAAGCACTTGGACATCAGCCAGTCCGAGCCGGCCGGCCATCGCGCCGCTGACTCCTTCCCGAACCTTGTCCACAGTAGTGTGAGCGGCGTACACGGCGATTCCGGAGGAAATCGCCTTGATCAGCGCGAGGCCCACCGGATCCTCAGGAGCGATCCTGCTGATGCCTCCGAAAATCAGCGGATGATGCGTGACGATCAAGTCTGCTCCGCATCCAACAGCCTCATCCACAAGGTCAGGAGTGCAGTCGAAGCCAACCAGCACACCGCGGATCTCCTGGCCTGGAGAGCCCACAATCAGGCCGCTGTTGTCCCACTTTTCCTGAAGCGACAGCGGTGCGAAATCCTCTATTACGGAAATTATGTCCCTGACAGTCATCACAACGCCTTCCTGACTTCAATGAGTTGCCTGCGTATTTCCTTCAGGCTGTCAAGAGCCTTCACCCTCCCGTCAACCGTCCTGCGGTCCGAAGCAAGTTTCTTTGACGCTCCTTCCAGGGTGAGGCCCTGCTCCTTGACAAGAAGATGGATCTGCTTGAGGCATTCGAGGTCTTCCGCAGTGAAGAGACGGTTGCCCTTGGCGTTTCTCTTTGGCTTGATGTACTTCGGGAAGGAATTGGACCAGAACCTCACGAGGGAAGTGCTCTCATTCAGGATCTCCGCGGCTTCGCCGATTGTGTAATACAACTTTTCCATAATATCAATCCATTGATTGTCCGGCATTAACGGACATAAATAACATTCCGGTATAATCGTCTGGCGACACCGATGCGAACATATGGTTCAGCGGGTCAACCTTTATCGAACCATCCTTGACCACCTCGTAATGCAGGTGGGGAGCGAACGAATTGCCGGACATACCGACCTGGCCGATCTCCTTTCCACGGCTTACCTTCTGGCCACCGCTGACACGGATGTTCTCAAGGTGGGCGTAACGGGTCATATAGCCGTTGCCGTGGTCGATCACCACCACGTTTCCAAGTCCCTTGGAGGAATGGATCACCTCCTTGACGGTTCCATCCGCCGCCGCGCAGACAGGCTCACCCTGTTGCGAAACGAGGTCCAGACCTTCGTGCCTTACAGCAACCTTGTAGAACGGACTGATCTTCTGCCCGACTGAAGCTCCGGTCCTTGCGTAAGAAAAGGATTTGAGCGGATTCGTCATAGGAGGAAGACTGCCTCCGCAAGTGTCCAGAGCAGCCATAACCCTCCTGAAATTATTCTCGATTCTGTCTGAGGCGTTCTCCAGGAGGTCCAGCTTGCCTCTGGCGTAGCCGACCATATCCTTGCTCTCCACTGAATCGATCATAGAGATCAGACCGGACGGATAGATGTTTTCAAGCTCCGGCGCATCCGCATTGAAGAGGTTGCGGTAAATGTCGTTGTCCTTAACCTTGAGTCCCGTGATGACGTCTCCGACCAGTTCTTCCTTGCGAGTCATCTCCTCGTACATCCGGCTGTACATCTGGTTCTCTCTCTTTAGCCTCCTCTCCGTGTCGGTGCTGACCACCATAGAGAAGATGACATAATACACGACCGCAAGCGAGGCGGTCACGGTGAAATACTTTATCGCGGACCAAAGCCGGCGCCATGCCGAGCGCGTCGCCTTTCGGAAAATCATCCTTGTCCTGTCAAACTCGTAATTCTGCATATCCCACCCTACCTTCTCGTTACGCTGAAATTCCTCCTCCTCGGCTCGTCGTCCGCTTCTCCGTTGATTTTCTTCACCATATAGGAATATTCCTGCTTGGCCATCGAAAGGTCGAAATAGTTGGAAGGCTTGACCCTCTCTCCCCTGTAGATCACCTCGTAGTGCAGATGAGGGCCGCTGGCCCTTCCTGACTGTCCGACTTCCGCAATTTTCTGTCCCCTGGAGACGCTCATACCTTCGATAACGTCAACGGTGTTCAGATGCGCGTACTTGGTCTTGAAGCCGAAGCCATGGTCGATGGTGATGGAATTGCCGTAGCCGAAGAACTCGAAGTCAACGGATTCGACGACTCCGTCTCCAGTGGCATAAACCGGATTGCCAACCTTCATCGCGAGGTCAACTCCCGTGTGCATCCTGGCGGCGCCGGTGAACGGGTCGGCTCTGAGGCCGAAATGGCTGGAGAGGGTGTATTTCGAAGGATCCGGAACAATCGGCGGAATCGCGGGAATGCAGGAAACCATATCTCCCGCGCGCTTTGAGACGGAAGCCACCTCATCGAAAGACTTGCTCTGGACGTATGCCATACGGGTCAGGCGGTCAAGCCTAAGGACAGTGTTCTTGAGCATATTGTCAGACTCAAGATTATCCAGATAAGCGTACTTGTCCACACCACCGATGCCGGCTCTGCGGACCTCGTCCGGGATTTCGTTCATTCCGAAAATGGACCTATATATGTCGTCATCTCTGATCTCAAGGGCTTCCAGAGCCTCTTCATAGCGGTCCAACTGATTGTTCATCAAGTCGATGCGCACGTCCCAGCGAGCCCTCTCGGCCTTGAGAAGCGCCGTCTTCGGCAGGTCGAGGCCGAGGACAGAAGTGAAAGCCCAGGTGTACAGGACAGCCAGCGCAAGGCTGCCGGCTACCAGAAGAAGTCCCTTGAAAAGCTTTGACTTCAGGGACACTTCCTTGATCTCGTACATCAAGGTTTCAGGATTGAGAATATACTTTCTCATAACTTACAAATATACCTTTATTTTGCTATTAATAGCGAAAAAAATTATAATTTTGCCAATTCTATACCAAAGTTGAATTATGTACACAGCCCAAGAGATCAGACAACGGTTTTTGGACTTCTTCGAGTCCAAAGGCCATACGGTTGTTCCATCGGCCCCGATGGTAATAAAGAATGACCCTACCCTAATGTTCACCAACGCAGGAATGAACCAGTTCAAGGACATCTTCCTCGGCAATTCACTGCCAAAGTCAAAGAGGGCTGCAGACTCCCAGAAGTGCCTGAGGGTCAGTGGAAAGCACAACGACCTTGAGGCTGTAGGACACGATGGAAGACACCACACGATGTTCGAGATGCTGGGGAACTGGAGTTTCGGAGACTACTTCAAAACCGAGGCCATCAACTGGGCGTGGGAACTTCTGACCGAAGTTTACAAGATCGACAAGGATAAACTATATGCCACAGTCTTCGAGGGTTCAGCCGAAGACGGGACCCTTCTTGACGAAGAGGCCAAGCAGGCCTGGATGAAGCTTATGCCCGAAGACCACATCATCCTGGGCGACAAGCACGACAATTTCTGGGAGATGGGCTTCTTTGGTCCTGGCGCCGCCTCCAGCGAGATCCACATCGACCTTCGTTCTGATGAAGAGATAGCCGAAGTTCCGGGTAAGGACCTTGTCAACACAGACAATGACCAGGTCATCGAAATCTGGAATCTGGTCTTTATGCAGTTCAACCGCAAGGCCGACGGCTCCCTTGAGAACCTCCCGGCGAAGAACATCGACACTGGTATGGGATTCGAGCGACTGTGTATGGTTCTCCAGGGCAAGAAAAGCAACTACGACACCGACGTATTCTCCGGAATGATCCGCAGGATAGAGGAGCTTTCCGGCCACAAGTACCACGAAAACGAGAAGACGGAAGTCGCGATGAGAGTGATAGCGGACCATATCCGCGCCATCGCGTTCTCCATAGCGGACGGACAACTGCCTTCCAACGTTAAGGCGGGCTATGTCATAAGACGAATACTCCGCCGTGCCGTCCGCTACGGCTACACCTTCCTTGGATTCGACGAGCCGTTCCTGTGCTCCTTGATTTCCCGCCTTGTAGAAGATATGGGGACCGCCTATCCTGAACTTGGCAAGCAGAGGACACTTATTGAGAGTGTCATCAGGGAAGAGGAAATGTCATTTCTCAGGACCCTGGACCGCGGAATAAGGCTTATGGACGATTACATAGCAAGGAACGCTGCCACTAAATCCATCCCCGGGGTGGATGCTTTCGTGCTCTACGACACCTACGGCTTCCCTATCGACCTTACCGAACTGATCGCCTCAGAAAACGGCTACACGGTCGATATGGATGGCTTCAACGTGGAACTGCAGAAACAGAAGGACAGGGCCCGAAACGCTACCGCCAACGAATTCGGAGACTGGACGGTTTACCACGAAGGGGAAGAAGAGGAATTCCTGGGCTACGACCGTCTCGAACTCGAAGGCGTAAAACTCCTGAAGCAGCGCACCGTCAAGCAGAAAAACAAGACGATGTTCCAACTGGTTTTCGACCGCACGCCATTCTATGCCGAGATGGGGGGGCAGGTCGGGGACACCGGCTATATCGTCTCCGAAAGCGGCGAACGGATCGGAATCCTCAACACAGTCAAGGAGAACAACCTGACCATTCATATCGCCGAGCGCATACCGTCGGATTGCGGCGGGTCATTCACCCTGAAGGTGGATGCGGAACGCAGGCAGAAGATCGCCGCCAACCACACTGCCACCCACCTTCTGGACTTCGCGCTGAGGGAAGTTCTCGGCACGCACGTGGAACAGAAGGGTTCATTCGTCGGACCGGACTATTTCCGCTTCGACTTCTCCCACTTCTCAAAGGTCACTGACGAGGAACTCCGCCATGTCGAGCACAGGGTAAACCAGTTGATCCGCGAAGACGACCATCTTGAAGAGAACAGAGACGCAAGTATGGATGAAGCCAGGGAAATGGGGGCCATAGCGCTTTTCGGTGAAAAGTACGGAGACAAGGTGAGAGTCGTCAAGTTCGGCGGTTCGATAGAGCTTTGCGGCGGCACACACGCTGCCTCAACAGGAAAGATCGGTTCTTTCAGGATTGTTTCCGAGTCAGCCATAGCGGCCGGAGTGCGCAGAATTGAAGCTGTCACAGGAGAGTCGGCTGAAACGATGCTCGACACGGTGGCCGACACCCTGAAAGGCATAAGGGCGATGTTCAACAACGTTCCGGACGTGGCCGCGGCAGTGACCAAGCTCGTCGCCGAGAACTCGGAAGCCAAGAAGAAACTGGAAGAGTTCGCGAAAGAGAAGGCCGCCCGGTTCGCAAAAGTCCTTTCAGAAAACCCGGAAAACATCAATGGAATAAATATTGTTAAGTTCGAGCGTGAAGCAGACCCGGTGATGATAAGGGAAGCCGCTGCGATTCTTCAGAAGGAAGTCAGCAATTTCGCGCTTGCGGCGGCCTTCGCCAGCGAAGGCAAGCCACAGCTTGTGCTGATGTACTCCGATGATCTTGTGGCCGCAGGCCATAGTGCGGCGGTGGACATTCGGACTGCTGCCAAGTTCATCCAGGGCGGAGGAGGCGGACAGCCGGTTCTCGCCACTGCAGGCGGACGCAACGCTGACGGACTGAAGGACGCCCTTGACTCGATGATAGAGACCATCACAAAATAACGTTCATCGCACAAGGATGAAGAAGCTGGACAAGTTCATACTGACCTCATTCATAGGACCATTCTTTATGATCCTATTCGTGGTAATCTTCATCCTTATGATGCAGTTTCTCTGGGTTTACATCGACGAGCTTGTCGGCAAGGGACTGGGTTTCAGGGTCGTATGTGAATTCCTGTTCTGGGGAGGCTGTACGGTCCTGCCCCTTGCCCTGCCTCTGGCCACACTCCTCGCCTCGATGATGACCATCGGAAATATGGGCGAGAACAATGAACTCATCGCCCTGAAGTCAGCCGGAATCTCCGTGTTTAGGGTGATGGCTCCGATAATGATCGCTTCGGTGTTCATCAGCGGAGGAACATTCTGGATCATCAACAAGGTGGTGCCAGTGGCGTTCAACCAGATCTTCACTCTCCGGGACGACATCAAGAACACAAAGGACGAAATCAAGATTCCAGCCGGAATATTCTATGACGGCGTGGACGGCTACGTCCTCAGGGTCGAAGATGTCAACAATGACAACGGGATGATGTCCGGTGTGATGCTCTACGACCACACCGTAAGCGGCAACACACGCATCACTCTCGCGGACTCATCGGTGATCAGGATGTCGAAAAACAAGGACTACCTCACCATCAGGATGTTCAACGGCACGAACTACCAGGAGACGAACCATATCGCCTACAAGGACACATCCCTACAGCTTCAGAGGATAGATTTCACGAAGCAGGAGATGGTGATTCCGCTTGAGAACTACGCCTTCCACAAGTCCGACAGCTCCCGCTTCGGAGACCAGGTGAAGGCTCTTCCCCTGAAGAACCTGAGGGATGACAAGGATTCCCTCAGAATCGAAAGAGACAGCACAAAGGCCACACAGCTGATGGCTACGGCGGCAAGCTACATCTTCATCGAAAGGAAGCAGCTTGACACCATCCCGCAGGGCATCACGAGGAACTTCCACGATGAGGAGTACCTCTCATTCAAGGACGACGAATCCACTGCAAGGGCTCTTGAAAGAGCCACGGCCAATGCCAAGCAGGCACAGTCAAATCTGGAGAACTATGAATATGGCGCCTTCGGCTACACCGTCCGCCTCAGGTGGACACTGGTGGAGTTCCTGAGAAGATACTCCCAGGCGATCGCCTGCTTCATTATGTTCTTCATCGGCGCGCCGCTCGGAGCACTTATCAGGAAAGGAGGACTCGGGGTCTCCGCCATCATCTCCATACTGTTCTTCGCGCTCTACTGGATCGTGGACATCACGGGAGTAAAGCTCGGGCGGGACGGGAGCATCGCCCCTTGGATCGGTGCATTCGGTTCTTCCTTCGTGATGCTTCCGATAGGAATATACCTGACAATCAAGGCCATACACGACACTGACCTATCAAATATGGACACATTGAAGAATTGGTGGAGAAAACTGAAGAGCAAGGTCGCCGGCTTCTTCAAGAAGACGAGGATCGTCTATATGGGCACGCCTGAATTCGCCGTAGCGCCGCTTCAGGCTCTTCTGGATAAAAAGTTCAACATCGTCGGAGTAGTGACCGTCGCCGACAAGCCTAGCGGCCGCGGACAGAAGGTCAATGAAAGTGCGGTGAAGAAATTCGCGGTCGAAAAGGGCATACCTGTCCTTCAGCCCGTGAAGCTCAAGGATCCTGAGTTCCTCGAAAAACTAAAATCCCTGAAAGCCGATATGTTCATCGTAGTGGCTTTCAGAATGCTTCCTGAAGAAGTCTGGAGTATGCCTAAACTCGGAACATTCAATCTCCACGCAGCTCTTCTGCCGCAGTACCGCGGCGCCGCCCCTATCAACTGGGCCGTGATCAACGGAGAGGCCAGGACAGGCGTCACCACATTTATGATCGACAAGGACATCGACACAGGCGGAATCATCCTTAGGCAGAGCATTCTGGTGGATGAAAAAGACACCGCGGGGGATGTGCACGACAAGCTAATGGCCATAGGAGCGGATATGGTTGTCCAGACTGCGGAAGGTCTGATAGAACGCAACGTCGATACCAGGGTGCAGAGGAGTTTCATCCAGGGCTCTGAAGTCCTCAAGCCGGCTCCGAAACTGACCCGGGAACTCTGTCACATCGACTGGACCGACTCCACGAAGCGGATATTCAACCTCATCAAGGGTCTGAGTCCGTATCCCGCCGCATTCACTGAACTCACCAAGGATGGCTGTGAGCCGGCGCAATTGAAGATTTTCTCGGCCGAACCTCTCTACGGTACACCGGAGAAGGCCGTCTATGACGCGGCTCCCGGCACAGTGATGACCGACGGAA